>DASSPO010000506.1:0-8059 GCA_035699585.1 Bauldia sp. | reverse complement strand
TTCACCGCGCTGTCGGTGGCGTTGCCCAAGATCGAGCACCAGTTCAACGCCGACGTCGACAGCGTGCAGTGGGTGATCAACGCGTACGCGCTCGTGTTCGGCGTGTTCATCGTGACCGGCGGACGGCTCGCCGACATGTTCGGCCGGCGCACGGTGTTCATGCTGGGCGCCGCCATCTTCGCGGTGTTCTCGGTCGTGGGCGGTTTCGCCCCCAACGACTGGGTGCTGCTTTCGGCGCGCTTCTTGATGGGCGTAGGCGGGGCCATGATGTGGCCGGCCATCCTCGGCATGACCTACGCGCTCCTTCCCGCGTCGCGGGCGGGGCTCGCCGGCGGCATCATCCTCGGCGCGGCCGGCTTCGGCAACGCCGTCGGGCCGCTCATTGGCGGCGTGCTCACCGACACCATCGGCTGGCGCTGGATCTTCTTCCTCAACCTGCCGATCGCGGCCTTCGCGATGCTGATCACGTTCCGCGTGGTCGGCAGGGACCGGCCCGACCGAACCGGGCAGAGGATCGACTACGCGGGAATCGCCGCGCTCTCCGTCGGCATCCTCTCCCTCCTCCTCGCCCTCGACGAGGGCTCGGATCGCGGCTGGACCGACCCGCTGATCCTCGGCCTCTTCGCGCTCGGCGCCGTATCCCTCGTCGTCTTCGCCTTCATCGAGCGCGGCGTGGGAGAGACCGCGCTGGTGCCGCACGATGTGCTCCGGAACCGGCAATTCGCCGCGGCTTGCCTGGCGACGCTGATGATGTCGGCGATCTTCTTCTCGGCGCTGGTCTTCCTGCCGCAGTTCATGGCCAAGGTGCTCGGCTTCTCGGCGGTGGGCGCGGGCGCCGGGCTGCTGCCGATGATGGGCGTCTTCGCCCTCACCTCGTTCGTCGCCGGCCCGCTCTACGGCCGCCTCGGGCCGAAGCTCATCGTCGGCGCGGGCGCGCTTTGCCTCGCCATCGGCATCTTTCTCCTGTCGCTGATCACTGCGGAGACCGCCTACCGGGACCTCGTGCCGGGGATGGTGGTGCTCGGCATCGGCGTCGGACTGTTCTATTCGTCGGTAACGACGGCGGGGATCACGGCGATCGACAAGGCCAAATCGAGCCTTGCCGGCGCCATCATCTACATGGCGCAGATCGCCGGCGGGTCGATCGGCCTCGGCCTCAACACGGCACTGGTGGTGAGCGCCGCCTCGTTGCCGGAGGGGATTGCCATCGCCTTCAAGGTCGACGCGGCGCTCGCCATCGCCGGGCTTGTCGTGGTCATCTTCTTCATCGGCGGCAAGGTCGACCGCGAGCGGCTGGCGACGCTGATCCACCATTACCGCGCCCATGCCTGACGCGATGAAAACCGGCCCCGACCCGACGCCCGCGACGGTGGGACCGACAGGCGTCGATGCGTACCGGCCGGCGGAGATCGCGCGGCTGATCGAAACCGCGGGGGTCACCAAGGCCAAGCTGGCGCTCCTGCCGCTGGTCGCCCTCGGCATTCTCGCCGGCGCCTTCATCGCGCTCGGCGCCCTCTTCTACCTCGCGGTGCTGAACGGCGTCGACCCGGTCACCGGTCTGGCGCGGCTCGCCGGGGGAGTGGCCTTCTCCCTCGGGCTGATTCTGGTCATCGTCGGCGGTGCCGAGCTCTTCACCGGCAACGCCCTCCTCGTCATGGCCCGGGTCGACCGGCTGGTGACCACCGCGGACGTGGCGCGGAACTGGACGATCGTGTTCGTCGCCAATTTCGCCGGCGCGCTTCTCATCTGCGCGCTCGCCGTCGCCGGCGGGCTCGCGGAAACCGGCGTCGGCGCGACCGCCGCGCGGATCGTCGAGGCCAAGCTGGCCTTGCCGCCGCTTCAGCTTTTTGCCCGCGCCATCCTGTGCAACGTGCTGGTCTGCCTCGCGGTCTGGCTGAGTTTCGCGGCGCGCGATGCGGCGGGGAAAGTGCTGGTCATCATCCCGCCGATCGCCGCCTTCGTGACGCTCGGCCTCGAGCACTCGATCGCCAACATGATGCTCCTGCCGTTCGGGCTGCTTGCCGGCGCCAAGGCCACCGTCGCCGAAAGCGCCGTCAACCTCGTGATCGTGACGCTCGGAAATCTCGTCGGGGGAGGCGGCGGCGTCGCCCTCGCCTACTGGGCCGCCTACCGCGCCGGCGAGCGCAGGTCCCGAACG
Organism: Bauldia sp.; assembly: GCA_035699585.1. Classification (GTDB taxonomy): domain Bacteria; phylum Pseudomonadota; class Alphaproteobacteria; order Rhizobiales; family Kaistiaceae; genus Bauldia. The sequence continues at coordinate 5,901 of DASSPO010000506.1, read as the reverse complement.
TGAACGCGCGACGCAATCTTCCCCGCGGGAGGAGAGGAGAGCCTGTTACGACGGCCGGGCACGTAGCGGCCGCCCTTGCCCTCCTCCTTGCCGCAAGCCCGGCGCTCGCCGACGATGCCGCCGAGATCCGGGCGCGGTTCGAGCAATGGGCCGACGACTTCAATGCGAAGCGGATCGAGCCCGTCTGCGATCTCTTTTCCAAGGAACTGGTTTCCACCGTGCGGAACCAGGGCGACAAGGACTACGCGTTCCGCTGCGATCTCCTGACGAAATCGCTCACCGACCCGGCCCGCCAATACCACTATGATGTCGAGATCCACGAGGTGATCGTCGAGGACGACCTCGCGGTCGTGCGGCTCACCTGGACGCTCTTCGTCACGCCGCTCAACGTCACCGCAGTCGAGCCGGGCATCGATGTCCTCCGGAAGGAAGCCGACGGCGCCTGGCGGATCATCCGCTACCTCTCCTACGAGGAGGAGAGCTAGCAGGGGCCTCACAGAACGAAATCGCCCCGGTCAAGCTCGCCGAGTCCGGCAAGGACGATGCGGAAGTCGGCCCGCCCGTTGCCGTCGATGTCGCCCTCGACGATCCGCACATCGTCGTCGGACCCCGCGAGATCGCGCTGCTTATAGCGGAGTTCGCCCGGCCGGTCGTGGAAACCCCGGCCTCCGATCCAGTGAAAGGCCTGGTCGCCCTTGCCGGGTCCGGCATCGATCGCCGCGAGGTGGAGCCGATCGAGGCCGGGCTCGAAGTCCTCGACGATATCGGCGCGCGCCAGCTTTCGCGGCGTCTCCGCCGGGCGTAGGAAGACGAACAGGTCGCGACCCGCGCCGCCGGTCAGCTCGTCCGAACCGGCGCCGCCGCCGATGCGGTCGTCGCCATCGCGGCCGATAATCTCGTCGTTGCCCGGACCGCCGTTAAGCCGGTCGTCGCCGGCGGCCCCGTCCAACCGATCGCCGCCCTTCCCGCCGCGGAACAGGTTCCCGGCCGCATCGCCGACGATCGTGTCGTCGAACCGCGACCCGATCACCTTGTCGACGTCTCCGAGCGGGATCGACTCGACCGCGGGCGAGATCGCGGCGCCCGGTGCCGCGATCAGCACCAGCTGACCGCCGCCGGAGAGATCGAGCGCGGCGATCGGACCATCGACCACGGTGTGGGCCTGAACGTCCGCGAGGAACAGCGTCCCCGCCGGCCGGCCGAACAGCAGGGACACGTCGACGATGCCGGAACTCTCCCACGCGCCGGCCGCACCGGGACTGCCGTCGGTCGCGCCGAACGGGCCGACGGCCGCGCGGTCGATCTCGGCGACGCGAACGACGGCACCGTTGGCCGCATTCAGCCGAAGTATCGACGCCTCATGCGGATTGACCGCGCCCTCGCCGAACAGTCCAGGTGAGGCCGGCCCCTCCTGGACGTAGACGAAGCCGTCGCCCGACCAGTCGAGATTGTCGGGATTCCGGATCTGTCGCGCCGGATCGAAATTGGCGTTGTAGGCGATCCGGATGTCGGCAGCGGGATTGCTGGGATCGGTGAAGTCGAGCGTTACGGTGTAGATGGTGCCGGCGTTGTCGCTGCTCGATGGAATGCCGGTGGTGGCGAACACCGCCTGGCTCGGGTTGGCGGGATTCGCATCGACGTCTTCCGGCCGCCGGAACGAGAACGCACCGAGCCCGTCCGCCGCGGCCGTGAGCGTCGCGGCATCGAGGTAACCCTGCTCGTCGTATCCCGGGTCGCCGGCGCGGCCCGGGTCCCGGACGGCCAACGGCACGAACGTCCCTGCCCGCGTTCCCGACGGAAAGTCCGAAGGCGAGAGGTCGCCCGAGTCCGATTTCCAGACGAACAGCTGCCCGTCGCGAAGGCCGTTCCGGTCGAGGAAATCGCCGCCGGCATGCTTCTCGCCGACATAGAGATAGAGCGCCGCGCCGGACGAATCGTCGGTGAGCAGAAAGGCGACGTGGGACGAGTCGCCCGTGTCGAGTGGCGCCGCGTTTTCCCACTTCCCGCGGCCCATCGCCGGCACGGCCCAAAGATCGCCGGATGCGGTATCGAGTGCCCAGACGGAGCCGCCGTGCGGTGACGACACCTCCTCGCCGGTGAGATAGATGCGGTCGGCGAGGCCGCGGCCGGGACCGTAGGCGGACGGCTCGACCAGCACCGACGAACAGAGCCGCTGGAGGCCCGCGGGAGTCTCGAGCTGGCCCTCACCGCTCACCAGCGCGCCGCTTCGGGCATGGATCGATCTTATCGCGAGACCAGCATCGACAATTGCCATGGTGGCAATGTCGAGGTCGAAGTACGAAATGCGGGCTCCGGCGAGACTGACCGCGCCGCCTGACCCGTCGGCGATCGCGTAAGGCGCGGCTGACGACAGCTCATGGTTGACCAAGACCCGGACGGTGGACGCATCGAGCCGGAAGGCCCCAATCCCGTCGAGAACGCCGGCGGCGGTGTAGTCGCCGGCGGAGGACGGGTTGAGCGCACCCGTCGTGGCGCGGAGGGTTTCACCGACCGTGAAGAGCGGCACGACCCTGAAGCCGCCTTCGCCGGCGAGCATCGGTGCCTCGGTGGTGATCGTCCCGAAATCCCCGGTGAATCGCGTGGCGACGCCGGCCGCGAGGTTCACATTCACCGGCCTGTCCGAATCCGAAAAATTCGCCGACGCCATCTCCCGGGGCTCCTCGCGCGCCCTTGTCTCCACAGACTAGCGCCGAAGGCACAACAATGCTTTGCGCCATCTCATAAAAGTCGCGAGGAACCGAACTCACGCAAGCGCCGCCCGATTGGCCTCGCCGACCGCCGGAATCCTGAGCGTGCGGTTGCCGACAATGGCGGTGGTGATGGCGATGACGCCCGCGCCGACCGAGATCCAGAACCCGCTCTGCGCCCCGAAGGCGTCGATGACGAATCCGGAGGCGATCGAGCCCACGGCAAGGCCGACGCCGATCCCGGTCATGCCCCAGGTGATGCCTTCGGTGAGCCTCGCGCTAGGCACCAGTCGCTCGATGAGGGCGAAGGCGGTGATGAAGGTCGGCGAGATGGCCCCGCCGGCAAGGAACAGGGCCAAGCCGAGAGCCGGGATGCTTCCGACGAAAAGCGGCGGGATGGTGGTCAACATGACCACGGCCATCGCCACCAGGAACTGGCGCGCCAACGGCGCCGACAGCCGAAGCATGCCGTAGACGATACCCACCAGAAGCGATCCGAAAGCATAGCCGGCAAGTACCCAGCTCGCCGCCGTCTTGTGGCCGAGGGCTTCGGAGAAGGCGATGACCGCGACCTCTGCCGTGCCGAAGATGGTGCCGACCGCGGCAAGTGCGACGGTGACCGTCCTGACGGCCGGGATACGGAGGGCCGAGCCGGAGCCCACGGCCGAGGCAGGGTGGACCGGGGGCTCGGTCGACTTCTGGATCACAAAGAGCGCCGTGCCGATGCCGAGGATGATCGCCGCCGCGAGCGGTCCGGCCTCGGGAAAGAGCGACAGCGACAATCCGATCGAGAGCACCGAGCCGGACATGTAGATCACCTCATCGAGCACCGACTCGAAAGCAAAGGCGGTGTGAAGCTGCGGCGTGCCGCGATAGAGCTCGGTCCACCGGGCACGAACCATCGCCGGCATGCTCGGCATGAGACCGGCGACGAGGGCGAAGACGAAAAGAAGCGGGTCCGGCCCGGCGAGCCGCGTGGTGAGAATCAGACCGAGGAAGGCGAGAACCGAAACAATGGTGACCGGGGCCAGCACGCGCGCCTGGCCGTGGCGGTCGACAAGGCGCGAGACATGTGGCGAGACCAGCGCGTTGGTGAGTGCAAAGGTCGCCGCGACCGCACCCGCGAGCCCGTAGCGGCCGTGGGTCTGGCTGAGCATGGTGACGATGCCGACCGTGACCATGGCGAGCGGCAACCGGGCAAGGAACCCGGCGGCCGAGAACAGGGCGGCGCCGGGCGCGCGGAAGATCTCGACATAGGGATTGGCCATGAGAGATCTCCATTCACATACGAGACGTATGTCTACCCTATTTTGCATACGTGACGTATATCAATATAATATACGTGACGTATGTGAGTCACGGACATGGCGCAGCGGCGACGCAGCGAAATGATAGCCCAGACCCGGGGAAAGCTCGTCGCCGCGGCGCGGCGGGCCTTCGGCACGGTCGGCTATGCCGAGGCGTCGATGGACGACTTCACCGCCGAGGCGGGTCTGACCCGCGGCGCGCTCTACCACCACTTCGGCGACAAGAAGGGTCTTCTCGAGGCCGTGGTCGCCGAGATCGACGCCGAGATGAACGCCCGGCTTCAGGCGGTTGCAGCGGCCGCCGGCGAGCCCTGGCAGGGATTCGTCGACGAATGCGTCGCCTATATCGAGATGGCGCTCGAGCCCGAGATTCAGCGCATCATGCTCCGCGACGGGCCGGCGGTGCTCGGCGATCCCTCGGCCTGGCCCACCCAGAACGCCTGCATTCGCTCGCTGACCGCAAACCTCGACCGCTTCGTCAGGGACGGAACGCTGCCGCGACTGGATGCCGAGGCGACGGCGCGGATCCTCAACGGGGCGATGCTTTCTGCCTCGCTGTGGATCGCCAACGCCCCCGACCCCGAGGCAACCACGCGGCGCGCGGTCCGCGCCTTCAAGCTCCTCCTCGCGTCGCTCCGCACCGGCGGGCGCGCGACGAGGTGACCGGCTGCCGGCAGCAGCAAGACCTATTCGAGGACGATCGCCGAAAGGAGCCGGCCGTAGTCGGCCTCGCCACGGTGGGTGGCCCGGCGGTAGGAGAAGAAGCGCTCCTCGTCGCCATACGTGCAGAGGCCGAGATCGGCCGAGAGCACGCCGGCTTTGGTCAGGCGTGAGGCAATGAACCCGGGGAGATCGAGGAAGGCATGGCCCGGGCGCGTCGCGGGCAGGAAGAAGGCGCTGTTCGAGGGGCTGGCCTTGACGAAGGCCTCCATCAGCTCCTCGCCGACCTCGTAGTTCCTCTGGGAGATCATCGGGCCGATCACCGCGACGATGCGTCCGCGCGTTGCGCCAAGTTCCTCCATCGTGCGGATGGTCGATTCGAGGATGCCGCCGAGCGCACCGCGCCACCCGGCGTGGGCGGCGGCCACCACCCGGGCGGTCGCATCGGCGAAGAGGATCGGCCCGCAATCGGCGGTGCCGACGCCGACCGCGATGCCGCGTTTGGCGGTGACGACGGCATCGGCCTTGGGCCCCTGCCCGGGCTCCCAAACCTTGTCGACCACCACAGCGACGTCGCCGTGAACCTGATAGGGGGTCGCCAGCCGGTCAGGACCGACGCCGAGGGTGCGCGCGGCGCGCGCCCGGTTCTTGAACACGAAGCCTTTGTCGTCTTTCGACCCGACGCCGCAATTGAGGCTGGCATAGATGCCCGAGGAGACGCCGCCGGCGCGCGTGAAGAATCCGTGGCGGATGCCGGGGAGCGCTTCGAGGAGACCATGGGTGAGCGGCCTCGGCTTGATGGTCTCGCCGCTCCACGCCACCGTTCCGGACCTCAGCATGCGCTCGCCCCTTCCACGTCGGTCTCAAGCATCACCATCGAAGGCGGGAAGCGCAAGGCCGGAATGCGACACGGCCAGCACCTTGAAGATCCGCCCCATGGCATCGGGGGCGGTGAGCCGGTGCACGTCCGCGGCGATGGAGGCGCGCACCGCCTGGTCCTTGCCGGCGGCGAGCCGCTCGGCGCGCGCGGCGATGCCGAGACGGGCGAGGAACTCGCCCTGGGTGATCGGCGCGCGCGGGCGCGCGCCGGCTTCCGCGGCGGCGCCGGCAAGCGCGGCGAAATCGACATGGGCGGTGAGGTCCGCCTCGCCTGGTTCGACGAGCGGGTCGACGTGGCGGTGACCGCGTACGGCCTGGAGCGTCTCGCCAAAGGCCGGGCCCTCGTA
>DASSPO010000505.1:0-3040 GCA_035699585.1 Bauldia sp. | reverse complement strand
AACGACCGTTTCACCCTGGCCGGAATTCCAGAGGCCTGAGGCCCGGGCAGACGGAGGCGGAGAACGCTGTAAGGACGCTTATCCGCTGGATCGGTGATGATCCGGAGCGCGAAGGCCTGGTCGACACACCCGCTCGCGTGCTCCGGGCCTACGGTGAATGGTTCGCCGGCTACGCCGAGGACCCTTTAGAGTACCTTGCGCGCACATTCGAGGAAGTCAGCGGGTACGGTGATCCGATCACGTTGCGGGGGATCCCGTTCCGCTCGTGCTGCGAACACCATATGGCGCCGATCACCGGCCACGCCCATATCTGCTATCTGCCCGCGGGTCGCGTCGTTGGCATCTCCAAGCTGGCCCGGGTGGTCGATACTTTCGCCAGGCGGCTGCAGATACAGGAGTTCATGACGACCGAGGTCGCCGCCGCGATCGATGAGGCCCTTCGGCCCCGCGGGGTCGCGGTGATGATCGAAGCGCACCACGCCTGTATGTCGAGCCGCGGCGTGCTAAAGATGGTGTAGCTATGGTTACCTCCCGCATGCTCGGTGCCTTCAAGGAAGATCCGGGCCGCAGGGCGGAATTCCTGGCATCGCTTGGCCGCTTGGAAGGCGTCTGGCGCGCCGCAGGCGCCAAACCGAGACAGACATTGGAGGAGGGCTTATGACACTGGCCCAAAACGTCCGCGCAGTTGACTATGCCGCGCTCGACGACGTTCATTTGGTCGAGGGCGCCCGGAACGGCGAGGCGGCAGCCTTTCGGGGGATCATGAAGCGGCATAACCGACGGCTCTACCGAGTCGCTCGCGGCGTCCTTGGGGACGATGCAGAAGCCGAAGATGTCGTCCAGGAAGCCTACCTGAAGGGCTTCCAGAATCTTCAGGGCTTTCGGGGTGACTCGACATTGGCAACGTGGCTGACCCGCATCGCCTTGAACGAAGCGTTGGGCCGAAGGAGGCGTCGACGGCCGATGGTTAATCTTATCGATCTCGACACATTCGACGAACAGCGGGAAGGGCGCGTGTTGATGTTTCCCGGAGCCAGGGCTGACAGCGATCCGGAGTCGGAGACGAGCCGAGCCCAGATTCGCCGTCTCCTCGAACAGGCTGTGGATGGCCTGCCGGAGGCTTTTCGGCTGGTGTTCGTGCTGCGCGACATCGAACAGATGACGATCGAGGAAACAGCGAGCCAGCTCGAGATCCGGCCTGAGACGGTCAAGACCAGACTCCATCGGGCGCGACGCCTATTGCGCGACGCACTCCGAGCGAAACTGGGCTCGGTACTCGACGATGCATACGCCTTCGACGGCGCGAGATGCGAAAGCATGACCGAGGCGGTCCTGCAGCGCCTTCATCTTCCCGCGACGGACAATCGAACCTAGCGCAGGGCTACGGTCGATCACCTGTCCGTTTCACGCACGGTTGCCACGCATGGATAGCACGGCGGGCTACGGTGGAGTGGCCCCGCCGGCACCGGTATTTGCCCCTCAGGTCGGAAATCGGGCTGAAAGACAGACGGCGTTTTGGAGTGCACCCCTGAGAGTGGACAGGTCGGAGGGCTGTTAATTGGCCATCTGCCGGGCGTGCTCCTCCTCGAATGCGACGGGGCTTTGGTAGCCGAGCCTGAGTGGCGGCGCTTGGCATTGTAAACATCCTCGATGAAGCGCGGCAATGAAGCCGCGACGTCCTCGAAGGTGTCGTACTCCATCAGATAGACCTCTTCGACCTTGAGCGTCTTCATGAAGCTTTCGGCCTTGGCATTGTCGGACGGGTTTCCCCGCCGGCCCATCGATCCGCGCAGTTCGTGCCGTGCGAGCTCAGCGCGATAATCCTCGGCGGCGTACTGCGAGCCGCGATCGGAGTGATGGATGCACCCTGGAGGCGGACGGCGCGAGGTGATGGCTGCCTTGAGCGCCGCCAGGGCAAGACGAGCATCGATGCGGCGGCCGATGGCGTAACCCACGACACGGCGCGACCACGCGTCGAGGATCGCGGCCAGATAGACGAAGCCGGTCGCAATCGCGATGAAGGTGATGTCGGCGACCCAGAGCTGGTCGGGACCGTTGGGCACCGCGTCTCTGGCAAGATTGGGGAAGATCGGTCCATCGTGATCGCTGTCGGTAGTGACCACGAACCGCCGCCGAGGCCGCACGGAAAGGCCATTCTCCCTCATCAGCCGCATTACCCGCTTGTGGTTGACGATGACGCCCTCAGCCTGCAGTTCGGCGGTGACGCGGCGATAGCCGTAGGCCGGCCATTCGGCGGCGATCTCCCTGATCTGCAGAATCAGCCGCGCTTCCTCGACCGGCTGTGTTGAGGGCTCGTCATAGAATGTCGAGCGCGCGAGGCCCATCAGTCGGCATCCTTGGCTGACAGAGAGGCCACGGGGCCGGCAATCACGAACGTACAGGCGTTTCTCGGTGATCGAGTCGCCTGCCGCGAAGCCCCCTTTAGAAAGTCGTTCTCGAGCGTCAGCCGACCGACCAATCGCTCCAGCGCCGCGATGCGCGCCTCGTACTCAGCAAGGATATCAGCGGCCGCCTCGTCGTTGTCGAGCGCTCCCGCCTCGTACTTGGCAACCCAGATCCTGATGAGGTTCCGGCTGAGGCTATGGCGTCGCGCAAGTCCGTGCGCGGATTCACCGGCGAGATACTCCTGGACGACCTGACGCTTGAACTCGACCGTGTGGACGCGGTGCTTGGCCATGGGCTTTCTCCCTGAAAAGCCCGGTCCAGATATCCGATTCTCAGGACCTCACTTGTCCACTCTCAGGGGTGCACTCCATTTCGCGGGAACCTTTGCCCCACTCAAACCATCCAATCTTCACGCCCGAGCTCTTGAACACCAACCCTCGGGACGCAGGATATCACCATGAGCAAGTTGCTTCGTTTGTCGCTGGCGGCGGCAGTTGCCGCCCTTCCTGGCATGGGGATCGCTGTACCGGGTCACGCCGATCAGGACCACGTTCTGATAGCCCAAGCAGACCAGGTGGAGCTTTCGCAATCGGCGATCGAGATCAGGGTCGCGATGCGGGCACTGTGGGAGGAC
>DASSPO010000504.1:0-3025 GCA_035699585.1 Bauldia sp. | reverse complement strand
AGGCGCGGATCACGTCATCGAGAGTCCGCGCCGCGGCGGGATCGAGATGGTCCGTGCCTGCGCCGCTGGCGAGCCTGAGGTGTCCGTCCGCACGCGCCGCCTCGGTGGATCGCTGGACCAGTTGCAGCGCGATCGGCCAATCGAGCCCCATGCCGCGCTGCGCTGTGTCCATGGCCTCTGCCACCCACAGGCCGAGGCCCCATAGGTGTCTGCGGTAGGCGATCGTTGCGTCCCAGTCGATGGCCGCACCGAGCCACGGATCGACATCGGCGAGAGGATCGGCAACGACGTGTGCGGCGGCGTAGGCGAGGCGGCTGAACTCCGCCCCGTTCGAAGTTTCCGGAAAGGGGCTGCGCGCACCCAGCCGGTACGGCTCGATCGATCCGGCGCGCGTTGGCAGGCGAACGACCGGCATCGCGGTCATGCCGGAAGAGGCGGGATGTCCACCCAGCGCCGCTCGCGCCAGCTCTCCTTGGCGGCGGCAACGAGCTGGAGCCCCTTGGCGCCTTCGCGCAGGGTGTACGGCCATGGTTCCCCGGTGACGACATGGCGGATGAACTTCTCCCATTGGCGGCGGAAGCCGTTGGGATAAGGCTCGATGTCGGGAACCTCCTGCCAGTCCGCCCGGAAGTCGCGGGTTTGCCGCTCGTCGGGGTTCCAGACAGGCCGTGGCGTCGCGACGCGCGGCTGGATGCGGCACGTGGTCAGTCCCGCCGTCGCCGATCCGTGCGTGCCGTCGACTTGAAACGTGACGAGATCGTCGCGATAGACGCGGGTCGTCCAGGAGGAGTTGATCGTCGCGACGATGCCATCGCCGACCTGGAACATTGCGTAGGCGGCATCTTCGGCCGTCACCGCATAGGAGCGTCGGTTCTCATCCCAGCGCTCCGGGATGTGGATCGCTCCGAGGCAGCACACGCTGTTCACCGGGCCGAAAAGGTGATCGAGGACGTAGCGCCAGTGGCAGAGCATGTCGAGGATGATCCCTCCGCCATCCTCGGCCCTGTAGTTCCAGGACGGTCGCTGAATCGGCTGGAGGTCGCCCTCGAAGACCCAATAGCCGAATTCCGAGCGCACGCTCAGGACCCTGCCGAAAAACCCTGCCCTCATCAGCATCGCAAGCTTGACCAGGCCGGGCAGAAACAGCTTGTCCATCACCACCCCGTTGCGCACCCCGCGCCTCTCGGCAAGACGCGCAAGTCGAAGTGCCGCATCGAGGTCCGTCGCCGTCGGCTTCTCGCAATAAACGTGCTTTCCCGCCGAGATCGCCTGCGCGACGAGGTCGGGACGCATCTTGGTCGTCCCAGCGTCGAAGAAGACCTCGTCGTCCGCGTTGCCGAGGGCCCCCGAGAGATCCGTTGTCCAACGCTCGACGCCATGGGTTTCCGCAAGCGCTTCAAGCTTGACGGCATTGCGGCCGACCAGGATCGGGTCGGGAACCACGCGGTCGCCGTTTCCGAGGTCGACACCACCGTCGGCCCGAATCGCGAGGATCGACCGGAGGAGATGCTGATTGAGGCCCATCCGGCCGGTCACGCCGTGCATGATGATGCCGATCCGACGGCTGGCCACGACCCCGATCCCTCCCCTGGCAGAAGCCCGTCTCTATCGGCAAAGACGCCCGCTAAGTAACAGGATAGTTACTAGTCGTGCAACTAATGCGAGTCAATCCGACACATGCCGTCCAATGGCACGGCGGGAAACGCCGCCTCCTGCCGCTGGCACCGCTTTGAGCGACGGGGCATTCTTTGCATCCTGAAGCCTCTTGCCTTAGAGGTCGGAGGTGCCCTGGCACGCCGGGGGCGTATTCGGGCTTGGGAGACGAATCTGGTCGATCGTCACTCTGAAAGCGGAGAGCTGGCTCCCGCCGTGAGTTCCGGCCGCTCGTCGCGGAAATCGACGCAACGGCCACGAAATCCGGAGCTTACCAAGCGCGACATTCTCGTCGCCGCTCGCGAAGAGTTCTGCGAACGTGGCCTCGACGGCGCCCGCGTCGACCGGATCGCCGAACGTGCCGCGGCGAACAAGCGATTGCTCTATCACTACTTCGGCAACAAGGAGGCCCTCTACCGGGCGGTGCTGCTGGCGGCCTACCGGGAGATTCGCGCAGGCGAGCAGAAGCTTCACCTCGGCGAACTGTCGCCGGTGGAGGCAATGCGGAAGCTCGTGAGCTTCACCTTCGACCATTTCCGCGCCAATCCCTGGTTCATCCGGCTGCTTTCGACCGAGAACATTCTCCGCGCCGAGCACGTAGGCGCGATCCACGAGATCCGCGAGCTCCATTCGCCGATCGTCGCCCAGTTGCGCCAGGTCCTCGCCGCCGGTCAGAAGGAGGGCGCGTTCCGCAAGGGCGTCGAACCGGTGCATCTCTACATCTCGATCGCCGCCCTTTCCTATTTCTACTTCTCCAACATCCACACGCTCTCGGTGGTGTTCGGGGTCGACCTGCAGAATCCGAAAGAGATGGCCCGCCGTCGCTCCCACGCCGAAGCCGTCATCCTCGGCTATCTCCGCGCGTGATCGGTTGAAAGCGCCCATCGGCGCTTGCCTCTAAATAACCAGCGAGTTACTTTTCCGGAGAGGCGGCTCCCGAAGAGAGGCTGCCGCACTTCGAGAAACGGGAGGATACGACCATGCAGAACCGGCTTACCCGCCGACAGTTCGGCGGCCTTGTGGCGTCCGGCGCCTCGCTCGCCGTCCTCGCCTCGCCCCTGCCGTCGCTCGCCGAAACCCGGTTGCGGTTCATCTGGTGGGGCAACCCCGACCGCGACAAGCGCACGCTTGCTGTCGTCGATCTTTACCAGCAGGAGAACCCGGACGTCGCCATCGATCCTGAGACCTACGCCTGGAACGACTACTGGCCGAAGCTTGCCACGCAGGCCGCCGGCAGAAACCTGCCGGACGTGATCCAGATGGATTATCGCTACATCTTCGAATACGCGCGCCGCGACCAGCTCGCCGATCTCACGCCCTTCCTCGGCAACGAACTGCAGCTCGGCGACTTCGACCCCAATCAGCTCGAATC
>DASSPO010000503.1:0-10561 GCA_035699585.1 Bauldia sp. | reverse complement strand
CCGCAACAACGCGCCGGTGCAGTAGCCCTGGGTCCTGCGCGTCGAAGGGCGCATCCTCTCCTTCTCCGCCCGGCTTGCCCTCGGCGCCGGTCGCCTCGAGGATGACGCTTGGCCTCCGGCCAGCCGGTGGGGCGGCGAGGCTTATCCCGCCTCATCCCTGGCGAGACAAAATCGACGTTCATGACAGGCTGTCGCGGCACCACGACACCGAAGCCGAAGTCTGGACCAGGATTCATGAACCCGCGTCGGGCCTGCCCTCCATCAACTCCGGCTCACGCCATCGAGGTGGCGCTGGCCGCGAACATTCTCCGGGTCCAAGCCAGTCGTAGTCTCTTTCCGCTTTAGATGAGCGGGACGCCCTCAACGCGCGCGCGTCCGCCCCGCCCGGCTTTCGCCCCCGCCTGTCGTGCCCTATGAGGAACGATTCTCCGTATCGCCCTCTAATCACGAGTCGCCATGTCTTCGGCCGACGCCGCATCGCCGCAGCCTGCCTGGGTCGCGCTTCGCCATCGCGGATTCGCGCTCCTTTGGGTGTCGCGGCTTTTCGCGACCTTCGCCACACAGATCACGAGCGTTGCCGTCGGCTGGCAGGTCTACGACCTCACGCGCGACCCCTTCGATCTCGGCATCGTCGGTCTCGTCCAGTTCGCTCCGGCACTGCTTCTCGTCCTGCTCACCGGCGCCGCCGCCGACCGCTTCAACCGCCGCCTCATCGTTGCGATCTGCATCGGGATCGAGGGCCTCTGCGCCGCGGCGCTGCTCGCCCTCACGCTCGGCGGCGAGATCAAGGTGGTGCAGATCTTCCTGGTGCTCTTCGTTTTCGGTGTCGCCCGCGCCTTCCTCGGTCCGGCCCTCCAGTCCCTGATTCCGAACCTTGTCCCGGCGGAAGCGCTCTCCTCGGCCATCGCACTCTCCTCCTCGACGTGGCAGATCGCGGTGATCACCGGGCCGGTGGCGGGCGGCCTCCTCTACGGTGTCGGCGCCCCGGTGCCCTATGGCGTGGCGTTGATGCTGTTCGCCCTCGCCGCCGTCTTCGCGCTGCTCATTCCCAAGCCGCCCCGGAAGACCGTGCCGGAGCCCGCCACATGGTCCACCATCGTTGCGGGCTTCCGCTATGTCTGGCGAGAGAAGGTCGTGCTCGGCGCGATCTCGCTCGACCTCTTCGCCGTCCTCCTCGGCGGCGCCATAGCCCTTCTGCCCGCCTACGCCCGCGATATCCTCGAGGTCGGGCCGTGGGGACTCGGTCTCCTCCGCTCGGCATCCGGCGTCGGCGCCCTGGCGATGGCGCTTTACCTCTCCGTCCGCCCGGTCCGCGACCATGCCGGGCTCTTGATGTTCGCCTGCGTCATCCTCTTCGGAGTCTTCACGCTGATCTTCGGGATTTCCAATCTCGTCTGGCTGTCGGTGCTCGCCCTGGCCCTGGCCGGCGCCGCCGACATGGTGAGCGTCTACATCCGGGAGACGCTGATCCAGCTCTGGACCCCCGACGCCGTCCGCGGCCGGGTCAACGCGGTGAACATGGTCTTCGTCGGCGCCTCGAATGAGCTTGGCGAGTTCCGCGCCGGCTCGGTCGCGGCGTTGATCGGCGTCGTCCCGGCGGTCGTGATGGGCGCGATCGGCACCGTCGGAGTCGCCATCCTCTGGATGTTCCTCTTCCCCGCGCTCCGCAAGGTCCGCTACCTTTCGGCCGGGTATGAGCGCGGGGTTGAGGGGCCGGGGGACCTGGGGCCGATTCCCAGACCCTGATCCCTACCGCTGCCTCGGATGCACCGCGTCGGCGAACTCGGGAAATGACTTCCACGCCGGCTCGACCGGTGTTTCCCCCGGCTTCGGCGTGTAGATCGACGGCTCGACCAGCTTCATTGTCGGGATGTAGCGTGGGCAGTTGGGGAAGATCGCCCGCGCCGTCACCCGCACCATCATCTGTGCTCCGGGGGTCGTCGCGATCAACGGGTCGTCGCGGCTCACGGTTGCGGTGCCGTTGATCCTGAGCCGGCGGGGGCGCTCGAAATCGATGAAAAGCAGGCCGACATTTGGATTGACGGTGATGTTGCCGAGGCTCTTGAACATCCCGTTCCCGTCATAGTCGGGAAAGGCCAGCTCCGACGGGCCGGTGACACGGACGAAGCCCGGCGGCCCGCCCTTGTGGTTGACGTCCGGTCGACCCTCCGCGTCGGCGGTGGCGAGGAAGAAGAGCAGTGATCTTTCGATGAACGCGGCGTCGGACGCGGTAAAGGCCGTGCGCGCGGTGACTTCCTCGAGCCGATCGGCGATGCGACGGCTCTGGAACTGGTCCTGAAGCCGGCGGTTGCCGTCGTGGTAGAGGATCGACTGGGCCATAACGGAACCCTCCCTGCCGGAGCGGCCCCGACCATAGCACCGGTCGGCTCAGAGCGGCGCGTAGTCGATCTCGAGGAACTCCGCGACCTCCGGCATCCATCGTCCCTCTACGAAAGCGACGTGGTCGGGGTGCCGATTGTAGCCGTCATAGGCCGCTTGGTCGGCGAACTCCATTGAGAAGCCGAAGGCATAGCCGTTCTTGGGGCTCACCTCGCGAAGCCTTTCGAAGTTCTCGACCCCGGGAATCGCGGCCAGCACCAATGCCGCATCGAGAAACGCGGTCTCCTCCGCCGAGCCCGGCGGGTGCTTGAGGCGGAAGACGACGGTGTGGCGGATCATCCCGCTGCTCCTTTCGGTGTTGACCGCGGAAACTGGCATATCCCGGAGCCAGGCGACAATCGCCGCGAGCGACGCGGAAAAGACGCGGCCGAAGCCTTGACGATCCCCGTCCGCCGCCGGAAAGTCCGCTTCCTCGGAGTGGACAGGGAGGCTCATGATGTCGGCGCGCGAAATCCTCGAATCGGTGCCGTTCTTCCGCGAGGCGCTCGATGACAAGGAACTGACCATTCTCGCCGGCCATGCAAGGACGCACACCCTCGAGAAGGGCGAAAACCTCGTCTCCGAGGATCGCCCTGGCCATTCGATGTTCGTTATCGTCGACGGCGAAGTCGAGGTTACGGTGAGCGGCGAGGCCGATCCGATCGCGCGCCTCAGCAAGGGCGCGATTGTGGGCGAGATGTCACTGCTCACCGGCAGTCCGCGCAACGCCACGGTCACCGCGGCGACCAGGGCGGAAGTGTTCGAAGTCGACAAGGCGGCGCTCGCCAACGTGCTCTGGATGTCGCCCGGCCTGGTCGACCGTTTCGTCGAGATGCTCTTTCGCCGCCAAATCGAGCTCGATCGGGCCATGGGCGGGATTGCGTGGGGGTCGCTTCGCCCCGGCAAGGCCGAGCTCGCCGAAATGATCCGGAACTTCTACCAGCGGGCCGAGTAGGGCACCCGCCGGCCAGATTTGAGCCGTTCTGAGCTCACGTCGAACTCACTCGATTGTGACGGTTCCCGTGGTTGCGGCGGAGGGCCCGCTGCGGCATTTGCTGCGACGCACCATCAGGGCGGCGGGATGGGAGGAGTGTTCGCGGTCCGTGAATGGTGAGGGTTCAACTTCAGCGACAGGGGACTTGAAAAAAGTGAACACCTTGGACTCTCGATTTCACTCCTTGGCCCCGTGGTTTCTTGCGCTTCTGCGGGTGGTGACGGCGCTCCTCTTCATGTCCCACGGCACGATGAAGCTCCTGGGCTTCCCGGCAAGCGACATGAGCCCGCCGCTGTTATCGCTGTTTGGCATTGCCGGCGTCATCGAGATCGTTGGCGGCATCCTTCTGGTGCTCGGCCTGTTCACCCGACCGGCCGCCTTCGTCCTGTCCGGCGAGATGGCGGTCGCCTATTTCGTGGCCCACGCCCCGCAAGGATTCTTTCCTCTTCAGAACGGCGGCGAATCCGCGGTGCTCTTCTGCTTCATATTCCTCTACCTGGTTTTCGCCGGACCCGGGGCGGCGGCCGTCGACAACATCCGTTCCGGCGCGGCGGCACCCGCCGCGCAACGGGCCGGGTAGACCTTCGTTCCCTTCACGGGACGCCCGATCTCCTCGCACGGAGGTCGGGCGCCGGACGTCCGCGCTCCTGCCTGACCGGCCAGGAATGCCGGGAGGGGGCGTCGTTTACGCCAGTTGTCCGCCCTGCTTCTGGGCGGCGGCCTGGGCTTCCATCAGTCGCTGGCGGAAAAGCGCGACGAAGTCGATCGGGTCGATCAGCAGCGGCGGGAAGCCGCCATTTCGGCTGGCGTCGGCAATGATTTGCCGGGCGAAGGGGAACAGGAGCCGGGGGCACTCGATGCGGAGGATCGGCTGAACCGCCTCGGGTGGAATGTTGGTCAGGCGGAACAGGCCGGCATAGATCAGTTCGATCGCGAACAAGACCTCGTTGCCGCTGGTCGCCTTCACGTCGAGCTTGAGTTCGACCTCGACCTCGTCGCCGTTCATGGGGCCCGGCTGGACGTTGATCGTGATGGCGATATTGGGGTTGGTGGTGCGGCCACGCAGGGATTGCGGCGCGCCCGGGTTCTCAAAGGACAGATCCTTCACGTACTGGGCGAGAACCCCGAGATTCTGTGGCTGGGCCTGGCGCTGCGCCGCTGCCTGGCTGTCGCCGCCCTGTCCGTTGGTGGTCTCTTCAGCCATGCTGTTTGGTGTCCTCAATCCCCGGTTTTGATCGTGGTTCTGGCGTCCGGGCACCGGGGCTAACATGCGCGCTGCGGGGAGACAAGCGAAGACGGATGCCTTGACGGACTCGCTTCCGCCCTTAACCTCCACTACATAGAAGGCAGAAAATCGTTCTCCTCACGACTTTTCATGATAGGTCCCGCCCGGGCGGGACGGGAACCCCGAGAGTCATGGACGGCTTCGTCGATATCTATACCATCATATTCCTGGTGCTTGCGGTTGTGATCTTCCTCAGGCTGAGGAGCGTGCTGGGGCGCCGTACCGGCAGTGAACGCCCGCCTTTCGACCCCTATTCGCGCCGCGAGGCGCCGCGGCCGGCCGCGGGCGACGACAAGGTCATCAGCCTGCCGCGCCGCCCTGCCGAGGGTACGGAACCGGCGGCCGGGGGGATCGCCACCGCGACCGAGGAGCGGATCAAGACGCTCGCCCCCGAGGGCTCCTCGCTCAACGCCGCGCTCCGCGCCATAGCCACGGCCGATCGCAGCTTCGATCCGGACGCGTTCCTGACCGGCGCCAAGGCCGCCTACGAGATGATCGTCACGGCCTTCGCCGAGGGCGATCGCAAGACCTTGAAGAACCTCCTCTCGCGCGAGGTCTATGACGGCTTCGTCTCCGCAATTGCCCAACGCGAGGGCCGCGGCGAGACCATCGAGTTCCGTTTCGTCGGCATCGACAAGGCGGAGATCACGGACGCCGCGCTCAAGGGCAATACCGAGCAGGTGACGGTGCGCTTCAATTCGAAGCTCATCTCCGCCACCCACGACAAGACCGGCGCCGTGATCGATGGCGACCCGGTACATGTGGGCGACGTGACCGACATCTGGACCTTCGCCCGCGACGTGAATTCGCGCGACCCGAACTGGAAGCTGGTCGCGACCGAGTCGGTCGAGTAGACGCCGTCCGCGCGGACCGGCGATGGAGGGCGGCTCCCGACCGGGCTTCGACCTCATGCCGGTCGCCTTCGCCGACATCCCCGGCTGGTCGGAGGATGACCACGCTGCGGCGCTCGCCGCCTTCCGGCGAGGGGCGGCGGCGCTCGCCGAGCACCCGCCCAAACGCCGCGCCATCGGGCTCGACCCGGCCGCCCTCGCCGCCACGGTCCGCGCCGCGGCGTCGCTGCCGTCTGCGACTTCCGCCGATGCGGCGAGGGGCTTCTTCGAGGCGAACTTCACGGCCCTCGAGGTTCGACCGGGTGAGGGCGGGGCGTTCTTCACCGGCTACTACGAGCCGATCGTCGCGGGATCGCGCCAGCCGTCCGCCGACTTCGCGGTTCCGCTCTATGCCCCGCCGGACGATCTCGTCGAGATCGACCCCGACACGCCGCCGGCGGGCATGGAGCCCGGCTACCGTTTCGCCCGCAAGACCGCCGAGGGTTTCGCCCCCTATTTCGACCGGGGCGCCATCGACGCCGGCGCGCTTCGCGGTCGGGGCCTGGAGATCGCCTTCCTCGCCGACCCGGTGGACGCGTTCTTCATCCACGTGCAGGGTGCGGCGCGGATCCGCTTGGCCGAGGGGGGCGAGATGCGCGTCACCTACGCTGCCAAGAGCGGGCATCCCTATACCTCGATCGGCCGGGAGCTGATCGCGATCGGTGCTCTTCCCAAGGGTGGGGCGACGATGCGCACCATCCGCGGTTGGCTCAAGGCCCATCCCGCGGAAGCATCGGCGGTGATGGCCCGGAACCGGTCCTACATCTTCTTTCGCGAGGCTCCGGTGGACGATCCCGGCCTCGGGCCGGTCGCTGCCGCCAAGGTGCCCTTGACCGCGGGGCGGAGCCTCGCCGTCGACCGCCTGATCCACAGTTTCGGCACGCCGGTCTTCGTCGCGACCACGCTTCCGGACGGATCGCCCTGGCAACGGCTGATGGTGGCCCAGGACACCGGATCGGCCATCGTCGGCCCGGCGCGCGGCGACATCTTCCTCGGCTCGGGCGAGGCTGCCGGCGAGGTCGCGGGGGCGCTTCAGTCCGGGGGGCGGTTCATCGTGCTGTGGCCGCGCGAGGCAGCATGAAGCGGGGCCGGCGGCCTCTGATCACGGAGGAGGACCGTCGCCTGTGGGACGAGGTCCGGCGCACGGCCACGCCGCTTCGTCCCGAGCCTCCGCCGGAAACGAGCGCGGAGCCGGCAGCGCCCTCGCCGTCAGTCGAGCCGGCCGCCGCCTCGGATGCCTCGGTCGTCGTGCGGCCACGGCCACCAACGCCGGCGGCGCCACCGGCGATCGGCGGCTTCGACCGCAGGACGGTGACCCGCCTTGCGCGCGGAACGATCGCCATCGACGCCCGGATCGATCTTCACGGAATGACCCAGGAGGCCGCCCACCGGCGCCTCCTCCGCTTCCTCGAGGAGGCTCGGGACGGGGGCGCGAGGATCGTGCTGGTGATCACCGGTAAGGGAGGCGGCGCCGATGAGCACGTCCCCGGCGGGGCCGGCCGCGGCGTGCTTCGCCGTGCCGTACCCGAGTGGCTCCGCCTGCCGGCCTTCCGCCCGCTGGTCTCGGGCTACGAGAACGCCGGCCGGCGCCATGGCGGTGAGGGGGCGCTCTACATACGCCTCCGGCAAAAGCGCCACCGCGGCCAAACGCTCCTGTCGTAAGTGTGCCCGCCGCGGCGCGGGCGGTACCGCCCTAGTTGAGCAGTGCCCGGAGCTCGGCTTCCTTGTCGTTCACCAGCCAGCCGTAGAAGTTCTCCTGCGGGTACACCGGCGGCTTGCCCTGGGCCGCGCGCTGGTCGTTCTCGGCCTTGAGCTCGCGGGCGCGGGTGGCGGCGTCGCCGAGGTTGTAGAGCGTCGCGGTGATACCCGGGTTCTGGGAGATGTCGAAGCCGGCGATCCGCTTGTACATGTCGATAGAGACGCGGATGTTCGCCGCGACATAGTGGAGAGAGGTCTCCGGGCTCATGATCTGCTCGTAGACCTCGCCCGCGTCGTCGATCGAGAGCAGCGGCAGCCCCGCCTTGGCGTGGGTCACGTCGGTCACCATCAGCGCCGCCACCGGCGAGAGTTGGCCGAAGCCGAAGGTCTGGCCGCCGAAGGCGGGCTTGAAGAACACCCGGTGCAGCCGGTCGCGGAAGTACATCCGGCCGTCGACCACCTTGCCCATGAACTGCCGGTTCCAGACGGTCTGCCGGCAATCCCATTTCTCGTAGTTGTTCTCCATCGCCTCGCAGGTGGCGAACTGCGGCTTGGCGAACAGCTCCTGTGCCGTCTGGCCCTTGTAGGCGAACTGCAGGCTGTCGTTCTCGGCATACTGCATCGCCTTGACGTAGTAGTCCTGGAGCGTGTCGAAGGTGTCGATGTTGTAGGTATGCTCGCCGACGATGGCGCCGATCACGTGGACCGGGTCGATGCCGTAGATCTCCGACACCTGCTTGATCTTGGCGATCAGCTTCGGATTGTTGGCGAACACCGCATAGACCCGCTTGTACTTCTCGTTGAAGCTGCCCGTATTGCGGATGGCGGTGAGGAACTTCGAGCCGACATAGACCTTCGGCTGCTTCTCCGACCGGTTGCCGGGCGGGACGACGATGTACTCGGCGCTCGTCGCCGGCATCGAAGCGGCGAGGGACAGGACGAACGCGGCGGCAACCGCGACCATTACGGCAATGCGCCTCAGTGATACCATGAGTTCGTTTCCGGCGTTTCGGGTGACGGCTGAGAACCCCGGCGCGCGGGGGGTGCGCGCCAGTCCCGGCCCTGATCATAACAGCCGGATTCAGGCGATCAAAAGGCCACAGTCAAGTCCGTCCCTCAGGCCGGGGGCAGGCCGGTTTAATGTAACGGAACTCCTTGGAATTACTCATAGAATGAACCGCGACAGGTCCATGTTGCGGGCGAGGTCGCCGATGTGGGATTCGACATAGGCCGCGTCCACCACGACCTTGTCGCCGCTCCGGTCCGGTGCGGAGAAGCTGACTTCATCGAGCACGCGCTCCATCACCGTCTGGAGCCGCCGCGCGCCGATATTCTCGATGTTCGAGTTGATCGACACCGCGATCGAGGCGATGGCGTCGATCGCATCCTCCGTCACCTCGAGGGTGACGCCCTCGGTCGCCATCAGCGCCACGTATTGCTTGATCAGGCTCGCCTCGGTCTCGGTGAGGATGCGCCGGAAGTCGTCCTTGGTGAGCGGCTGGAGCTCGACGCGGATCGGCAGCCGGCCCTGGAGCTCGGGGAGCAGGTCGGACGGCTTGGCGATGTGGAAGGCGCCCGAGGCGATGAACAGCACATGGTCGGTCTTGACCGGCCCGTACTTGGTCGCCACCGTGGTTCCCTCGATGAGCGGCAGGAGGTCGCGCTGCACGCCCTCGCGGCTCACGTCGGCGCCGTAGCGCCCCTCGCGGGCGCAGATCTTGTCGATCTCGTCGAGGAAGACGATGCCGTCGTTCTCGACCGAGGCGATCGCCTCCTGGATCACCTCGTCGTCGTCGAGCAGCCGGTCGGATTCCTCCGCGATCAGGATGTCGTAGGAATCGGCGACCGTCACCTTCCGCTTCTTGGTGCGGGCGCCGAAGGCCTTGCCCAGCATGTCGGAAATGTTCATCACGCCGACGCTCGCTCCCGGCATGCCGGGGATTTCGAAGGAGGGCATGCGGTTCGAAGTGTCGCGCACTTCGATCTCGATCTCCTTGTCGGCGAGCGCCCCCTCACGGAGCTTCTTGCGGAAGGTGTCGCGGGTGGTCGGCGATGCGGTCTCGCCGACCAGGGCGGTCAACACCCTCTCCTCGGCGCTCAGCTCGGCCTTGGCGGCGACCTCCTTGCGTTTGCGCTCCCGCACGAGCCCGATCCCGACCTCGACCAGGTCGCGGATGATCGATTCCACGTCGCGGCCGACATAGCCGACCTCGGTGAACTTGGTCGCCTCGACCTTGAGGAAGGGGGCGCCGGCGAGCTTGGCCAGGCGGCGGGAAATCTCGGTCTTGCCGATGCCGGTCGGACCGATCATCAGGATGTTCTTGGGCAGCACCTCCTCCTTCAGATCGCCCTTGAGCTGCTGGCGGCGCCAGCGGTTCCTGAGCGCGATCGCGACCGCGCGCTTCGCATCGCCCTGGCCGATGATGTAGCGGTCGAGTTCGGAGACGATTTCGCGGGGGGAGAAGGTGGTCATTCACATCTCGTTCGTTTTCGGGTCGTACTGCATGATGAGCGTGTCGCCGGTGCGCCCCAGGAGCTGCGGGACCGGCCGGAAGCCGGCCTTCTCATAGGCGCGCACGGCGCGGACGTTTGCCGGGTCGGGGTCGATGATGATCGTCCGGTGGCCCTCCTCGTAGAGCCGGCGCGCGAAGGCGCGGACCGCCGCCGAGCCGATGCCCTGCGACAGCCGGTCGGCCACCCCGATCGAGAGGTCGACGCCCACCGCGTCGGACGGCAGCTCGGCGAGCCACGGGTTGTCCCTGATCCAAGTCTCGTTCTGGTGATGGCCGATGAACCAGACCTGGATATAGCCGACCGGCTCGCCGTCGAGCGTGATCAGGTAGGGCCGCGTCGTGTCGCTGCCCTCGACCATGTCGCGGATGTTGCGCATCTCCTCGTCGGGGTCGCCCCACCACTCCAGCATGTGCGGCGCGCGGAGCCATTCGTCGAGGAGGGGATAGTGGTCCGTGGTCACTGCCACGAAGCCGATCTCCGGTCGTTCATTCGGCATCGATCGCTTCGAGCGTGAGCTTGTCGTTGGTGTAGACGCAGATCTCGGCGGCGATCCGCATCGCCTTCCGCGCGATCGCCTCCGCATCGGCGTCGGTGTCGATGAGCGCCCGCGCCGCGGCAAGCGCATAGTTTCCGCCGGAGCCGATGCCGGCGATCCCGCCCTCCGGCTCGAGCACGTCGCCGGTGCCGGTGACGACGAGGCTGGTGGTCTTGTCGGCGACGATCATCATCGCTTCGAGCCGGCGGAGATACTTGTCGGTCCGCCAGTCCTTGGCGAGCTCGACGCAGGCCCGCATCAACTGG
>DASSPO010000502.1:0-3801 GCA_035699585.1 Bauldia sp. | reverse complement strand
ACTGGAGGCGCTTCGGCGCCTCCCTTTTTCCTCCCCGCCGATGGCCGGGAATCTCACGTCAAAGCGCGATCGGTTCGGCCGGAGATCGCCGCGGCAGTCGACAATCCGGTAGGTTCTGGGTTAGACGAGAGGCCGGCACAGGAATTCGGGCGGCGACCTTCAACGACAGGTCCAGGCCCAACGAGCTCATCCCGCTGGATGAGAACCCGACGGAACGGAAACTTGGAGGCGCTTCGGCGCCTCCTCTTTTTATGTGCACAGGCGCACGTTGCGGCTCGCGATCGAGGTGTTGTCGGCTAAGGTGCGGCGATGGAGACAACGATCGACGGCGGGCCGCCGCCGGCGGATGCGAAGGAACCGCCGACGAGCAGGGCCGGAAAGGTGCTGCGGTGGCTGGGCATCGCCATCGTTGCCGTGGTGGCGCTTGCCATCATCGTTGCATTCTTCCTGCCAAGGCACGCGGTCGTCGCCCGCTCGACCGAGGTCGCCGCCCCGCCGTCGGCAGTGTTTGCGATCGTCTCCGACCTCCGCCGTTTCAACGAGTGGTCGCCCTGGGCCGACATCGACCCTGAGACCGTCTATACCTTCACGGGCCCGATCGACGGCGTCGGTCAGACGCTCAATTGGGAGAGCAGCGACGAGCGCGTCGGGGCGGGGTCCATGTCGATCGCCGGGCTTGAGCCCGATCGCCGCGTGGATCTCGCGATCGATTTCGGCGACCGGGGGACGGCCCTGGCCTCTCTCGTGCTCGACGCCGCGGGACCGGGTACGAAGGTCACCTGGAATTTCGACAGCGATCTCGGTTTCAACCCGATCGCCCGCTACTTCGGCATGATGATGGACGGCATGATCGGGCCGGATTACGAGAAAGGATTGGCCCGCCTCAAGGCCGTGGCCGAAGCGCCGCCGGCAGTCGCAGACGAGCCGGCGCGATAGTCAAGGCCGCCAATCGATATCGATGTGTCCGGGAACAGCGGCGACGCGGTCGAGCCAGTCCCGTATGGCGGGATATGGGGCGAGGTCGAAATCGCCCTCCTCCGCGACATGGGTATAGGCGTAGAGCGCGATGTCGGCGACAGAATACGCATCGCCCGCGAACCACGACGCTTCGCGCAGCCGCTGCTCCATAACGTCGAGGGCCTTGTATCCGCGCGCGTGGAGCTCGGCCAGTCTATCCGGTGTCATTCTCGCGCGGCCGCCGGGCATCAGATGGAGCCAGGAGCGGGCGACCGCGATATAGGGCTCGTGGCTGTACTGCTCGAAGAACAGCCACTGATAGCAGACGGCCCGCTGGTAGCGGTCCTCCGGGAGGTACGGCGTCCCCTCGGCGAGGTGGAGGAGCATCGCGTTCGATTCGGCCAGCCGCCGCCCGTCGGGGAGGACGAGCAGCGGCACCTTGCCGTTCGGGTTGAGCGCGAGATACTCGGGTGTCCGGGTTGAGCCGTCGTACGAGTCGGTATCGACCAGCCGGAAATCGAGGCCGAGCTGGCGCATGAGCAGGCGGGGCTTGTAGCAATTGCCCGAGTTCTGCATCGAATAGAGCGCGTAGGTCATGGCTCGTCTCCCGGCGCAAGACTAGGATGATCGTTGCCGTCGGGTCCAATTCCATGCGGTTCGGCGACCCATCGCGATCCTGAATGAATGGGGAAGGAGTGCAGTCGTGCTCGAAATCATGGACCTCAAGTCGCTGCAGGCGCCGCTCAAGGCCCGCTATCGGGAGGACCCGTCGGCCGCCGTCATCACGCTCAGCGCCGATGGAGCCATAGGCGACGGCGTCACCTGCTCGGTCGAGACCGGAAGGGCGCTGGTCAAGGCGGGACTTCATCCGGCTACCGGCGGCACGCCGGCCAATGTCTGCTCGGGCGACATGCTCCTCCAGGCGCTGGTGGCTTGTGCCGGCGTCACGCTCAACGCTGTCGCCACCTCGCTCGGCTTTGCCATCCGCGACGCCAAGGTTCGCGCCGAGGGCGACCTCGATTTCCGCGGAACGCTCGGCGTCGACAAGACGGCGCCGGTCGGCTTCCGCGAAATCCGCCTCGCCTTCGACATCGACGGCGATCTCAGCGAGGAACAACGGGCGACACTCGTCCGGCTCACCGAGCGGTACTGCGTCGTGCTTCAGACGATCCGCTCCGCACCGCCGGTGGCCGTGACGGCGGGGTGAGCGCTGGGACCAGGATCAACGCGAGCGTTCGTGGGACCACCCCCTCGGACCGAAGGATCCAAGAGGTGGTTCCTCCCCCGATCTTGAGATTCGTGCTGCAGCGCACTAGGGTCCGCGCGCTTTACCCTACCCGGAGCCTCGAAGATCATGGGTTTCCTTGCCGACTCGCTTGCCCGCATCAAGCCGTCCGCCACCATCGCGGTGACCGACAAGGCGCGGGCGCTCAAAGCCGCCGGCATGGACGTGATCGGCCTCGGCGCCGGCGAGCCTGACTTCGACACCCCTGAGAACATCAAGGAAGCCGCGATCCGCGCGATTCGCGAGGGCAAGACCAAGTACACCGCGATCGACGGCATCCCTGAGCTCAAGGCGGCGATCGCTGCCAAGTTCAAGCGCGAGAACGGTATCGACTACAAGCCGGAGGAGATCAGCGTCGGCACCGGCGGCAAGCAGGTGCTGTTCAACGCACTGATGGCGACGCTGAACCCGGGCGACGAGGCGATCATCCCGGCGCCCTATTGGGTGAGCTACCCGGAGATCGTTGCGCTTGCCGGGGCGACGCCGGTCATCGTCAGGACGACGATGGAGAGTGGCTTCAGGATGACTCCGGAAGCGCTCGACGCGGCGATCACCCCCAGGACCAAGTGGGTGATCCTCAACTCGCCGTCGAACCCGACCGGTTCCGGCTATTCCCGGGATGACGTCAAAGGCCTGACCGACGTGCTGATGAAGCACCCGCACGTCTGGGTGCTCACCGACGACATGTACGAGCACATCGCCTACGACGGATTCGAGTTTGCCACCCCGGTGCAGGTCGAGCCGCGACTCAAGGAGCGGGCGCTCACGCTCAACGGCGTTTCCAAGGCCTACGCCATGACCGGATGGCGCATCGGCTTCGGCGGCGGGCCGGCGCTCTTGATCAAGGCGATGGCCAAGCTCCAGTCGCAGTCGACCACCAACCCCTCGTCGATCTCGCAGTGGGCGGCGGTCGAGGCGCTTACCGGACCGCAGGACTTCATCAAGAAGAACGCCGAGATCTTTCGCGAGCGCCGCGACCTGGTGGTATCGATGCTGAACCAGGCCAAGGGTCTCCATTGCCCGCGGCCGGAAGGTGCCTTCTACGTCTTTCCATCCTGCGAGGGGACCCTCGGCAAAGTGAGCGCCGGCGGCCGGAGGATCGAGACCGACGAGGACTTCGTCACCGCCCTGCTCGAGGAAGAAGGAGTCGCCGTCGTTCACGGCTCGGCCTTCGGGCTCTCGCCGTTCTTCCGCATCTCCTACGCGACGGGAATGAAGACGCTGGAGGAGGCCTGCCACCGCATCCAACGCTTCTGCGGCGGGTTGCGCTAGGAGGAGGGTTGGCCTGATCGCCCGGTCGGTTAGGATCGCTGATCCAACCGGCCGGAGGGGTCGCCATGGGCGCGCTCTACACGCCTGAGCCGATCGAGACCGCGGGCCTCGAGGAGCTGCGGGATCTGCAGCTCCGCCGGCTGAAGGCGGCGCTGCGCCGGGGATATGACCGTGTCCGGCCGACGCGGGCAAAGTTCGACGGCGCGGGCGTTCATCCCGACGACCTCCGGTCTCTCGACGACCTCGCCCGCTTCCCCTTCACCACCAAGGATGACCTCCGCGAAGCC
>DASSPO010000501.1:0-4189 GCA_035699585.1 Bauldia sp. | reverse complement strand
GCCGAGCGCGTCGAGGTGGTCCTTGGTGAGCGTATGGTGGAGGTGACCGAGATGGGCAATGCAGAGCCCCGACACCTCGAAGACGAAGATCGAGTTCATGTCGCGCTGCAATTCGCCCGACATGCCGAAGCCGCCGCGGATGTTGGTGGTGACGTTGCGGATCCAGACGTCGTCCACGGTGACGTCGTGCCTTGCCGGGACGCCGTCCTCGCCCCAGCCGCGGAGCACGTAGCGGATGCCCGGGTCGGGGTTGTACGTGTGGTGCGTGATGTGGGCACGGTTCATGGTGGCGATGGTCGGCGTTGCCGGCGGCCGGGTGGCGTCGCTGTAGTCGGTGACGATGGTCACGCCCAGAGGGCTCTCGATCAGGAAGCTCGCGTGGCCGAGGAAGGTAAGTCGCACCTCGCCCTCCTGGAGCTGGGCAAGCGCAATCGAGGCCGGGACGATCCGTGCTTCTTCGCGGGCGATGAAGCGCGGGCAGCGCTCCGGTTCGACCTGGGCAAGGGTCGGGAGGACCGACGCGCCGATGGCCGCGACGGCAAGCACCAGCGAACACGCGCGAAGAACCATTGGCCGCTCCCACCTGGACGGCGCCCACCCCGGGCGCCCTTCGCGACTAACCTAGAGCACCCCTATGCGGCTTCGAGACCCTCCGGATGCCCAATTCTGACCAGCCGCGATCACGCCGCAGCCGCCGACTTCTCGCGGGACAGCGGCGTGATGTGCAGGGCCGTGATGCGGTTCTTGTTGCGGCGGAGCACCTGGAATCGGAAGCCGTGAAAGGTGAAGGCCTGGCCGGGCTCGGGGATGATCCGCGCCTCATGGATGACGAGGCCGGCGACGGTGGTCGCCTCCTCGTCGGGCAGCTCCCAGCCCATGGCGCGATTCAGATCGCGGATCGGCACCGCGCCATCGACATTGACCGAGCCATCGGGCTGCGGACGCACGCCTTGAACAACGATGTCGTGCTCGTCGGAGATCTCGCCGACGATCTCCTCGATGATGTCCTCTAGGGTCACAAGACCCTGCACCTCACCATATTCGTCGACCACCAGGGCGAAGTGCGACTTCCGCTTGAGGAAGGCGTTGAGCTGGTCGGTCACCTGGGTGGTGTCGGGGACGAACCACGGCTTCTTGGCGACGGCGCGGATATTGACGCGGGTGAGGTCGTCGCCGGCCGCCTTGATCGCCCGCACCAGGTCCTTGGTATGAACGACGCCGACGATATTCTCCGGCTCGCCCTCCCAGATCGGCACGCGGGTATAGGGGCTCGCGAGGATGTCCTCGACGATCTTCTCGTTCGGCTCGGCGAGATTGACGGCGTGCATGTCGGTTCGATGGATCATGACGTCGGAAACTTCGAGCTCGCCGAAACGGAAAAGGTTGTGGATGAATTCCGCCTGGCTCTCCTCCATCTTGCCGTGCTCGGCGGAGACCTCGACCAGCCCCTCGATCTCGACATCGGTAAGGATCTCTTGGTGGGAGGCCTCCCTGACGCCGAGCATGCGGAGGATCGAACGGGAAGCGGCGTTGAGCAGCCAGTTGAGGGGGAAGAAGACGAGATAGGTGACGTGGAGCGGATAGGCGATCCAGAGCGAGACCGGCTCCGGCTCGCGGATTGCCAAGGTCTTCGGCACCTGTTCACCGAGCACGATGTGCAGCGAGGAGAAGACCAGGAAGCCGACCAGGAAGGCGGTGAAATGGAGAGCGGTCTCGGGCATGCCGAGGGGCAGGAGGATCGGCGTAAGGAGGGCCGCCACCGTCGGCTCGCCCACCCATCCGAGGCCGAGCGAGGCCATGGTGATGCCGAGCTGGCAGCAGGCGAGGTACGGCTCGATATTGCGGAGAATGTGCTGCGTCAGCTTCGCCCCGAAGCGCCCCTCCTCGGCAAGCGCATCCATGCGGAAGCCGCGGGTCTTCACCAGCGCGAACTCGGCGGCGACGAAGAACGCGTTGGCGGCGAGGAGGAACGCGGCGAGAAGCAGACTAAGGACGGTATCGCTCATCGTTTGTCGCCCGGCGGACCGGTCTACTTTCCGATGCTCTCCACAAGGAACGCCTTGACCTTGTCGACCGGCACGTCGCTGGCGATGAAAGCGCGCCCGATTCCCTTGGCAAGGATGAAGGTCAGTTTACCGCGCTTCACTTTCTTGTCCTGCGCCATGTGGCTAAGCAGCGTATCGGAGTCGATGCCGCCGCCGGGGATCTCCCCGATCCGCGTCGGCAGGCCGACCTCCTTGAGATGGGCCTCCACCCGTTCTACGTCGTCCGGCTTGCAGTGGCCAAGCTTGGCCGAAAGGCCGAAGGCGAGCACCATCCCGATCGAAACGCCCTCGCCGTGGAGCAGCCGGTCGGAGTACCCGGTCGCGGCCTCGAGAGCATGGCCGAATGTGTGCCCGAGATTGAGGAGCGCGCGCACGCCGCTCTCCCGCTCGTCGGCAGTGACGATCGCCGCCTTGGCGCGGCAGGCGACGGCGATGGCGTGTTCGCGTTCCGGCCAGCCGGCGGCAACCGCGCGCCAGTTGGTCTCGAGCCACTTGAAGAAGTCTGGGGCGCCGATCAGCCCGCATTTCGCGACTTCGGCATAACCGGCGTTGAACTCCCGTTCGGGGAGCGAATCGAGCACGCCCGTATCGGCGAGCACGAAGCTCGGCTGGTGGAAGACGCCGACCAGGTTCTTGCCGTGGCTGGTGTTGATCCCGGTTTTGCCGCCGATGGAAGAATCGACCTGAGCGAGCAAGGTGGTCGGCACCTGAACCAGACGGATGCCGCGAAGCACCGTCCCGGCCGCGAATCCGGCGAGGTCGCCGACCACGCCACCGCCCAAGGCGAGCACCGCATCGCTCCGCTCGATCCTTGCTTCGAGCAGAGCCTCGAGCACGGTCTCAAGCGCCGCGAAGCTTTTCGAGCCCTCGCCTGGCGGAACCACGATCGCGACATGCTCGACGCCCGCCGCCTCGAGCGACTGGGTGAGCGGGCGGAGATGGTGGTCGGCGACGTTCTCGTCGGTGACGATCGCCATCCGCGCGCCCGGCAGGCGTTCCGCGATCTGGCGGCCGGCGGCGTCGATGATGTCGCGGCCGATCAGGATGTCGTAGGAGCGCGGCCCCAGCTCGACCGTGACGATGGTCGCGGGGCGTTTCGTCGGACTTGGTGCCGCCTCGCTCATTGCGGTCACACCGCCTCGACCGCGCCGCGACTGAGCCAACCGTCGAGGGCGGTGAGGATATCGTCGATCACGACGTCATGGGCGACGTCGCGGGACTGGATGTGGATATCGGCCTCGGCATAAATCGGGTTCCGCTCGCGAAGCAGGCGCTCGACCACCCCCTCGGGATCGGCGGTCTTGAGAAGCGGCCGGTTGGAGCGGCGCCTGACCCGCTGCAGGATCAGGTCCCGATCCGCCTTGAGCCAGATCGACACGCCCGCCTTGCGGATCGCCGCCCGGGTTTCGGGATTGACGAAGGCGCCGCCACCGGTAGCCAGAACCTTGGGGGAACCCTCAAGGAGACGCTGGATGACGCGGCGCTCGCCGTCGCGGAAATAAGCCTCGCCGTGGGTCTCGAAGATCTCGGAGATGGTTGCGTTTGCCGCCTGCTCGATCTCGGTATCGGCGTCTACGAAAGGCAGCCCGAGGCGAGCGGCGAGCCGGCGCCCGATCGACGATTTCCCCGCTCCCATCATGCCGACCATGACGATGGTGCGGCCGGCAAGGAGGCGGGTAACGCGCGCTGCCTCCGGTTCGTTCGCCTGGGTCGGAATCGTTTCGCCGGTTCTCGCCATTTTCCGTGGAAATCCGTGGCTGTCGAGCTAGAGCCGTTTTCCGGCCTTGATGTCAAGGCAAGCGGTTGGAATGGCTTGAAACCGCCCCATCGCTGGACCAGAAAGAGACGGGCTCGCGTGAGCGGAGAGCCGCCTTGATCCTGGGCTGACGGGCTCGGGCCCTTCGGGAACTGCCAATGCCTACGATTATGCGATTCCTCATGACGCTGGTCGTCCTCGCCGCGGTCTTTGCCGCGGCGGTCTTCTATCTCGGCAATTTCGTCGAGCCGAACACCCGGCAGATGACGATCCGCATCCCCTCGAGCAGGCTCGAGCCGAGGCCGATCGCTCCGATGCCGACGCCATCGCCGCCCGCCACGGCGGCCGAGGGCACCGAGACCGGGACGGTTGCGCAATGACGCGCGCC
>DASSPO010000500.1:0-2846 GCA_035699585.1 Bauldia sp. | reverse complement strand
CGGCGCCTGGGGATTTGCTCGCCCGGTAGCCGGCATTGCCGGCGTCCTCCTCGGTCGCGAAGCAGATCTCCGGGATGGTGTTCTCGTACGAGCCTTGGCCGGGCAGGTGGTAAATCATCGACGAGGCATTGCCCTTGATCGGGTAGCCATCGGGACAATCCGACTCACCGGTGCCGGCGACTGATCCGGCCGGCGCCTCAGCCGCTTCGACCTCCTCGGCGTTCTTACTCGCGCCTCTCCTCTTCGCGGACTTGCCGGATGCCTTGGCCTTGACACCCTTCCGCCCCGGAGCGTCGTCTTCTCCGGCGACGTAGCCGTTCAGGGTCGCGCCCTTGCCCTCGGTCGCAATATCGATCAGATGCGTCGATAGCCGCTCGTCGTACATCTCGTTCCGCAGAACCGAGCGCATGTACCGATCCGCGCTGTAGACCTTCTGCATCTGCTCGGGATTGGCCGCGCCGGAAACGATGCCCTCGATCTCGGCTTCCACCTCTTCGTCGGTAACGGCGATGCCTTCCCGCTCGGCGATTTCGCGCAGGACGAGGGAGTTGCGCAACCGGCGAGCTACCTCTGGCCGCAACTCTTCCTTGAATTCGTCCTCAGTCTGCCCCGCAGATCGCAGGTAAGCCTCCAGCGATGTGCGCTGCATTTGCAGCCGTTGCCGGGACCTGGCGACTTCTTCATTAACCGCATCGTCGATCATGACCGCGGGAATCTCAATTGCCGCTCCCTCGGCGATCTTGTCGATGATGCTGTTCAGGACCCGGGTGCGAGCCTCGTTGGTCTTGCCCTGGTGGAGATCCTTGCGGATCGCCGCAATCAGGTCCTCGGCAGACTCTTCGCCGGCATAGGTCTTGGCGAACTCGTCATCGACCTCGAGCAGTTCCCGCTCCTTGATGCCCTTGAGGGTCACCTCGTACCTGAGCGTCTTGCCGCGCAGTTTCTCCACCGCCGCGTCGTCGTCCTCGGCAAAGGTGATAACTGCCTCGCCGCTTTCGCACGGCTTGAGTTTGAGGACAGCGTCCTTCAGTTCATCGAACAGTTGACTCTCGCCGATGATGAACTGGGCATTCTCGATCGGCTCCTGGAACTGCTCGTCGTTCTCGAAAATGGCCAGGTCCAGCGAAATCTGATCGCCCTCACCTGGCGTCCGCTCCTCCGCCGCATCGACCCACGGGCTGGATGCCTTGCGCAGCCGTTGGAGCACCTCATCGACGTCGCTCTCGTCGATCGCCGCATCTTCGGGATCAACCCGCACCGACTGCCAATCGCCCGGTTCAACGGTTGGATAGACCGGAACCTCGACCGTGAAGGCGATCGGATCGAGCTGGGTGATGTTCACCTCGGGGTTTCCGACCGGCGTCAGGTTCTCCTGCTCGATCGCCTGCTTGTAGAGATCATCCATAATCAGGCGGCCGGCTTCTTCGATGAAGACCTCGCGGCCGTACATTCGCTCGATCATGTGTCGGGGGACATGCCCCTTGCGAAAGCCGGGAATGGCGATGTCGCGGGAGACCTTCTTTGCCGCCCGGTCAACCGCTTCGGCGAACTCGGGCTCCTCGGCGGCGATATCGAGCCGGACCTGGCTCTCGGGCAAGCGTTCTACGGTCAGTTTCACGTCGGGTTGTATCCCTTCTGCGCGGCAACGCCCGGCTCAAACCTGAGAGTACGATCGGGCGTTGATTCCGGCCCGTCTGGCCGGACATACCAAAAGGCCGGATGGTCAAGAACCACCCGGTCGTCTTGAACTGCGCAAGTGTAAACGGACCATGCAGCGGAGGCGAACCGCGCTCAGTCGGACCCGTCCGGCTCGGCCGGCACCGCTTGTTCGGACCCGCACCAGGGGCAAGCAAAGCGGACCGCCTCGACCTGCACGCGTTCACGCATGGCCACGCCCTTGTAGTTACCGGCGTCGAGCGCAAACTCCTGTCCGCAGTCCAGGCACTCGACTGTACGCCCGAAGAGTTGATCGAAGGCTTTCTGGCGCGCGCGCATGACCTCGCGTTGCGTCCGTTTGGCGAAGCTGTTGAGGCGGGGACTGCTCACGTGATCGGTCCTTCGGGTGACAGGGATTCTGGACGGGTCAAACCCTGTTTGAGAATAGTAATGAACGGCAAACCCCCGGCGCCGGACGATTTCCGGCCGAACGCACAAGCAACCCGCTTCCCCCAGCCGGGGAGCGGGCTGCCTGCTCGACAAAATTGTCGCGAACGAATCCGGACTATTGCTTCTTGACGGCGTCCGCGACCTTGTGCAGTTCCTTCGAGATCCGGCGGATGCCCTTGTCGATCTTCTTGACGTTGTCGTCAACGACCTTGACGCCAAGCTCGAAGTTTTCCTTGTTTTTGGCCTTGGCGCTGCTCTCAGCCGCGGCCTCGCCCTTTGCCTGTCCTGCCATAGTTGTAATACCCCCAACTGCCGCCCGCCGCGACTCCGCGGCAAATTATTCGACAGCGCTCCGATCGTAAAGACAAGCGTGGGCCGTGGGCAGACCCGTTGGTCGGACAATTGGGCCAATGGCCCGGGTCCATTGCGGGGAATATGTGGGCTTACGAGATAAGACTGTCGGCCTAGCACGTTCCGCCCGCTATCGGCGAACGCCACCGTACGGAAATCGTAGTGATCGCCCCTGCGATGGCGGCAGACCGGTGGTAGGGTGACGGTATCGAGATTTGAGCCCAGGAGGAGTGAAATATGGACCAGCCGTTGACCGCCGATCGATTCAGCGCCGGCGATGACGTCTATGCGTCTGACGGCGAAAAGATCGGCACCGTCGCCGCCGTGCACATGGACCATCTCCTCGTCGAGAAGGGACTGCTCTTTGTAACCGACTACCACGTGCCGCT
>DASSPO010000499.1:0-5522 GCA_035699585.1 Bauldia sp. | reverse complement strand
TCGATGGCGGCGCGGAGCCGCACGGCCGCGAGCCGGCCGCGGACATCGGCCGGAGCGCGCCGAGACGGCTCCGGAGTCGCCAGAATCTCGGCGAAACGGCGCTGGTGGAGGCGTATCTCCTGCCGAAGAAGGTCGGCGGACGCCGCGGCCGTCGGATCGCGCGCCACGTTGCGTGCCCGTGCCGCAAGCTCTCGGGCGAGGTCGATCTCGCCGGAACGGAAGGCCGCCGCGGCAAGGCCGGCGAGGGCCGCACTGTCGGCGAAATGCGCGGTGCAGAAAGTTTGCGCGAGTGCCCTCAGCCCGTCGTCGAGCACTTCCGCCGCCTCCATCGCGTCGAGGGCAGAGGCCGACAGGGCAGGGTCCGAGTCACGGTACGCCGGCGGGATCAGATAGTGCGCCGGTCCGACCGGGACCAGCGCCGCCGCCGCCGGGTCGAGGGCAAAGCGCTCGGCGATCGCCTTGGGCAAAAGGCCGGGGAAGAAACGGAGCAGGCGCTGCTGGTCGCCGGTGAAGGCCGCGAGCGGGCCGCCTATCGGCGGCGCCTCGACGCCGGCGCGGCGTTCAAAGGCGGAGCGCGCCATCACCGCCGCCGGCTCATCGCCCACCACGACCAACGCCAGGGCCATGCGGCGGAGGTAGAAGAAAAGCCAATCGTTGAGCGTCCCGAGCCCGCGGCCGTGGCGCGGCGCCAGCACGACGATGGTGGCCGCGGCCGGGAGGGCCGCCACGATCCGCTTTGCGTCGTCATGGGCGAGAAACGCAATCGGATCGCCGACCGCCGCGGCGTCGATGCCCCGCCGGCCGGTTCCAATCGGCGAGGCCGCGGGATCGGCGTCCAGTCCCGGGGCAAGCGCGACACCGACGATGGCAGCAAGCTGCATCGCCGCCTCACGCGGCCGCCACGCGCCGAGGGTCAGATCGACGTAACGGTAGGTTTCCGGTGCGGGACCCAATGCCGCCACGGCAGGCCGCGCCGCGGCGACGGCGGCTTCCGCCGCGTCCTTCGCCGGATCCGGTTCATCCGAAACCACGCCCGCCTCCCCTCACCCGCGGGAGGCGCCGACCGCGACGGCATGGAGCATGCTCCGTGACAGCCCGTCGAGGTGGAAGAGCGCATCGACCTCGCGGTCGTAGAAGGGAACGCCGTCCTCGATGCGCAGGCCGGCGGCGACGCTCGCGGTCTCGAGCGCGGCGACGTGCCGACCTACCGCAATCAGGGCATCGCGATAGCCGCGCTCGCCGGCCTGCGCGGTCGCGGCGTCGAGATTGCCAGCAAGGAAGATAAGCGCCGCGGCATGCCGAAGGATGCCGGGGGCGGCAAGCGCGTGGGCGACGTCGGCGAGCACGTCGTCACGCCGGATGAGGCGCAGCCCGTGGGCCTCGGCATCGTACCAGGCAAGGCCGCGCGGAGCGGCTTCGACGGAAAGGACGCAGACGAAACCTTCGACCGGATCGGCCGGGATCAGGGGACGGCAGCCGGCGGCGAGGATCTCCGACAATGTGCGAAGCGGGACGGGACCCGCGCCGGGGCGAAGCGCGCCAGGCCGCTGCGGCGGGTCTTGCGGCAGGCTCTCGCCGAGCGCGACCAGCGGCAGGCCGCCATAATCAGGCGACGCAACGGGCGTGCGCGGCAGGGGGGCGCCGTCGCTTCGGCCGCGTTTGGCGTTCTCGTGGTAGAGCTCCCACGCGGCATCGGAGCGGCTATCGGCGACGGCATACCAGGGGACGGACACGACTGACCTCTCAACGAAACGGGTGCGGCGCGGGGTTGCCGGCGCTGCCGCGGGGAATGCCGCGATAGCCGAGCTTCTGCGGCACCTCGTAGAGGCGATCGCCACCGAGCGGGCGCAGCGCGTGGCCGGCGTTGAGCGGCTGGTAGCCGGGAACGATGACCCGACAGACCGCGAGGCCGATGCCGGCAAGATCGGGGCTCGTGAGATTAGCCGCAAGCACGCGTGCCCCGGTCAACCCGATCCGCCCGACGGCGGCGTCAAGGTCGCCGGAAACGGTGCCGGTCGACGCACTGTCGCGCTCGGCCAGATGCCGCCGATCCTCGGAGGCGAGGATGAGGGCGACGCGCTCGGCATTCTCGCGGGCGGCGGCGAAATTCAGGTGATCCTCGGGGTCGATCACGTCCTCCCAGTCATTGGCCGGCGAGGGCGGGGGGCGCGAGCGCTGGGCGAGGCGGGCAAGGCGGCGGTTCTCGGCGAGGCCCGACAGCGCGGCGGCGACCGCCTCGCCGGAATCGAGGTGGGCCCCGGCCGCAAGGACGAATGCCGGCGTCTCCGCCCGCTCGGACGCGAGCACCGCGATAACCGCGGGGATGCGGTTGTTGGTCGTGGCGTCGAGGAGCGCGATCCTGTCGCCGGCCGCCTCGAAGCGGCGGACCAACGCGCGAAGGGGCGGCGGCAGGGTGTCGAGATGAAAGTGCGGCGGCGGCGTCTGCGAATGCCAGAAGAGGGCCGCTGCATCGCGCGCCACCACGTCATAGAGGCCGGCAAGCGAAGCGACGGCCACCCCGTCTCCACAGGCGAGGCCGGCGGTGCCGGATGGGGCAACCGGGAGGTCACCGGCACTTCTGAAATGAACGAAGGGATGCCAAACCAGCGATGCGGGGACATGAACCGTCGCCCCGGTGGCAAGATCGACCGCGCTCGCCCAGCGCACCGGCGTCTCGCCGGTGAAGGGCACATAGGGGAAGCCGGGACGGCGATACTGCCCTTCGCTGAAGAGCGCAAAGGCGCGCGGCTCGACGCAGGGAAAGCCCGCGGCAGAAAAGGTCGACAAGGGCAGGCCACCACGCTCGTAGAGGGCGGCCGCATAGCGAGCGACAGCAGCGCCGACCGCGCCGGCAAAGGCCACGTCGCGAAGCGGAGCCGCGGCGCCGACCGCAAACGGCCCAGGAACGCCGCCGAGGGCGGCAGGATTGCAGGTGCGCGCCGTGACGTGGATGAAATCGGGCGCGCCGGGCTCGGGCGGCGACTCGCGCAGCGCCGCGACAATCCCGAACTTCGGGTCATAGAGTTCGTCGAAGGCAGCGGCGATAGAGGCAGTCGGCATCACACCTCTCCGCCCGGATTCCCCGCCGGCGCCACAGCCTCGACCCTTGCCGGGGCGCAGACCGGGCATCGCGGCGCGCGAAGCAGGGTCCGCGTCCTGAGCGCGGGCGTCATCAGGTCGGCCTCGATGAGGCGCCCGGCGACGCCTCCGGGCAAAGTACGGCTGAAATACTTGAGGAGGTCGACAGCGGCGAGGTCGGCCGCGACCCGCGCCATGGGCTGGACGAAGCCGGTCACGTCCTGTCCGAAAAAGGCGTGCGCCTCGGTGGCGCGGGCGCGCTCCGGTTCGGCCAAGTTCGAGTCCGCCCGCGCCACGAGGCACTCGTAGCACGGCCCCTCGCCCGGCACGACCAGCGGGCCGAGCGAGGCGACCTCGTCCTCGAGCACGATCGGGTAGAACCTGGTGCCCGTGGCAACGCATCTCCGGTTCCACTCGCGCATGAGGTCGAGGCCGCCGAAATCGCTGCAGACGACGTGGCAGTCGGCGGGCTTGGCTTTCGCCGTCCAGTCGTCGAGGCTTCGCGGCGGCGTCGCCATCGCGGCGGCGATTTCCGGGCGGAGCTCCTGGCGGTCGTTGAAAAAATCGAGATTGCGAAGGGCGGGATGATCGACCAGCGTCACCGCGCGGAAGCCGCAGCTCCGGAGGTTGCCGAGAAGCGGCAGTGCGATGTGATTGACGCCGAACACGGCGAACTCGACGCGGGCGAGGTTCTCGCGCCCGACCACGGCGCTGGCGCCGTGGTTCCAGTAGAAGATGTCCTCCGGCCGCTCATCGCCGGAGGCACTGTCGGCAGGCACGAGAAGCCGTTCGGCGACGAGCCGGCTGAACAGCGCCTTGAGCTCCGAGTGCCGGGTCAACTGCGTGCCGGCCAACAAACCGGCGAGGCTCACGCCGTTGCCCTCGGCCGAGCGCCGGACGATGAGATCGAGAAGGTCGCCGAGCCCCTCGCCGCGCAGAAAGATGCGGACTCGGCCGCGCCGGATCACGACGCCGTCGGCAAAGGGTACGGCCTGAATCCCGAGGAGGCGGTACTGCGCCTCCTTCACCCCGGGGACGTCGTTGCCCATCAGCCCCGCCCTCCGTGCCCGATTTTATCGCACGGGCGCGGGGTTATCGGCAATTCTGCCGGCAAGCTCGATCCGGAACGGGAGGATCAGCGCATGCCAAGCGACCCCTCGCCGCGGTCGAGGATGAGGGGGACGATCAGGTCCTCCTCGTCCGCCAGATGCCGGCCGAGCTTGCGGAGGAGCCGCTGACCGGCGTCGGCGTAACGGTCGGCGGCGCGTGCCATCGCGTCACGGTCGCCCTCGTCGGCGCGAAGGAAGGCGGTGGCGGCGTCGAAGGTCTCCGACATTGCGGCGTGGATGTTCTCGTGGTCGGCCTCAAGCACCTCGAAGCCGCGGATGAGCCGCGGCTCGGCGGCGCTGAAGACGGGGAAGAACTGGTAGTCCTCGATGGTGTGGTGACCCTCGAGATGGCCGAGGAAGGTCTGAAGCCGCGGCCGGAACCAAGCGCGGTACTCGGCCGGCGTCATCCTCCCTTCGCGGAAGTCGGCGGCGGCGCGGGCCAGCGCAAAGCCGGTCTGGCGGAAGCCGTCGTGGATCGACAGCCAGAAGCGGGCGAGCTCGCCGAGATTGACATGGGCCTGCCACACCTCGCGCGGGTAGCGCTCGAGGAGGATACGGAGATCAGCGGGCCAGCCGGTCCGGGAGTCGAGGTCGAGGGTCATGGGGGCGTCGGCGTCGGATGTTGGGGCGAGTGGCATATAGGTTCACGGCCCAGAATCGCCAACCAAGGGCCCTCACGCCGGGACGACCGACCGGCGCCGGCGAAGTGCCGCTTCCCGAAGCGCGGGGCCCGATGATACGACTGCGCGGCCGAATCGGGGGCGTTCATGAAGATCACCGACCTCAGATGCGCGATCATCGGCAAGAACCCGGTGGTGCGGATCGCGACCGACGAGGGTATCGACGGCTACGGCGAGGTCGAGTCGTGGAAGCCGTACATCAAGCCGCACATCCTCTCCCTCCGCGAGCTGATCCTCGGCGAGGATCCCACCGACGTCGAGCGGGTGATGCTCAGGATTCGCTCGCGCGGCGCCTTCAAGCCGTTCGGCGCGGCGGTGAGCGTGGTCGAACATGCGCTCTGGGACATCGCCGGCAAGGCGGCGGGGGTGCCGGTGCACAAGCTGCTCGGCGGCAAGGTCAGAGACAGGGTGCGCGTCTATAACGGCGCGATCCGCTTCCCCCTCGCCGGGCACGATCCCGAGGACTACGCCGAGGACGTGCGGAAGATGGCGGCCCGGCCCGAGGGCTTCACCATCGTCAAGCAGGGCATCTCGTTTCACAGCGACATGAAGCGCGCCGTCCCCGGCTACAGCTACGGCGAGGTCTCGCCGAGACACATCCACGGCGGGCTGATCGACCGCGGCCTCCTCACCGAGCGCGGCCTCAAACACACGA
>DASSPO010000498.1:0-10779 GCA_035699585.1 Bauldia sp. | reverse complement strand
TGCCTTCCCCGAGCTCAATCTCGATCTGCCTTGGACGACCTTCGGCCGGCTCCGCCCACTTCACACCTCGGCGGTGATCTTCGCCTTTGGTGGCAACGCGCTGCTGATGACCTCGTTCTACGTCGTCCAGCGCACCACCGGCGCGCGATTGTGGGGAGGCGACCTCGCCTGGTTCGTCTTCTGGGGTTACCAGGTGTTCATCGTGCTCGCGGCGACCGGCTACCTCGCCGGCATCACCCAGTCGCGCGAATATGCCGAGCCGGAATGGTACGTCGATCTCTGGATCACGATCGTCTGGGTTGCGTATCTCGCGGTCTTCCTAGGCACGCTCATCAAGCGCAAGGAACCGCACATCTATGTCGCCAACTGGTTCTACCTCAGCTTCATCGTGACCATCGCGATGCTCCATGTGGTGAACAACCTGGCGGTCCCCGTCTCGCCGCTGGGCTCGAAGAGTTATGCCGCCTTCTCGGGAGTCCAGGATGCGCTGATCCAGTGGTGGTACGGCCATAACGCGGTAGGTTTCTTCCTCACCGCCGGCTTCCTCGGCATGATGTACTACTTCGTGCCGAAGCAGGCGAACCGGCCGATCTACTCCTACCGGCTGTCGATCGTCCATTTCTGGTCGCTGATCTTTCTCTACATCTGGGCCGGCCCGCACCACCTCCACTACACCGCGCTGCCCGACTGGGCGCAGACCCTCGGGATGGTGTTCTCGATCATGCTGTGGATGCCGTCGTGGGGCGGCATGATCAACGGCCTGATGACGCTCTCCGGGGCGTGGGACAAGCTCCGTACCGACCCGATCATTCGCATGATGGTGATCGCCGTCGCCTTCTACGGCATGTCGACCTTCGAAGGCCCGGTAATGTCGATCCGCGCCGTCAACTCGCTGTCCCACTACACCGACTGGACCATCGGCCATGTGCATTCAGGTGCGCTCGGCTGGGTCGGCATGATCTCCTTCGGCGCCATCTACTTCCTCGCGCCGAAGCTTTGGAACCGGAGCCGCCTCTACAGTCTCCGCCTTGTCAATTGGCACTTCTGGCTCGCGACGATCGGCATCGTCCTCTACGCCTCGGCGATGTGGGTGTCCGGCATCATGCAGGGTCTGATGTGGCGCGAGTACGACCAGGAGGGCTTCCTCGTCTACTCGTTCGTCGAGACGGTCGAAGCGATGCATCCCTACTACCTCATCCGCTCGCTCGGCGGTCTTCTCTACCTCACGGGCGCCCTGCTCATGGCCTTCAACGTCTGGAAGACCATTCGCGGCGAGATCCGCGAGGAGTTGCCGATGGATGCACCCGTCGCCGCCCAGCCA
This sequence comes from Bauldia sp., assembly GCA_035699585.1. GTDB lineage: Bacteria > Pseudomonadota > Alphaproteobacteria > Rhizobiales > Kaistiaceae > Bauldia. The sequence goes on along the minus strand of DASSPO010000498.1, from coordinate 9,458 downwards.
GCCGAGTGAGATCCGACCGATGGCTACCCGTCACCAGAAAATCGAGAAGAACGCGACGCTCCTCCTCGGACTGAGCCTCGGGGTGGTCGCGATCGGCGGAATCGTCGAGATCGTCCCGTTGTTCTACCACCAGAACGTCATCGAGAAGGTCGAGGGCATGCGGCCCTATACCCCGCTCGAGCTGGCTGGCCGGGACATATACGTCCGGGAAGGCTGCTACGTCTGCCACAGCCAGATGATCCGTCCCATGCGCGACGAGGTCGAGCGCTACGGCCACTATAGTCTCGCGGCAGAGTCGATGTACGACCACCCCTTCCAGTGGGGTTCCAAGCGCACCGGGCCCGACCTCGCCAGGGTCGGCGGTCGCTACTCGGACGAATGGCACGTCCAGCATCTCAACGACCCGCGCTCGTTGGTACCCACCTCGATCATGCCGCCATACGCCCACCTCGCCACGACGCTTCTCGAGGCGGAAAGCATTGCCAAGCATCTCAATGCCAACGCCGCCGTCGGCGTCCCTTACACGGAGGAGATGATCGAGAACGCTTACGCGGACCTCGTGGCTCAGGCCGACCCCGAGGCGGACGGCTCGGGCCTCAATGAGCGCTATGGCGACAAGGTGAAGATCGGCTTTTTCGACGGTGATCCCAGGCATGTCACCGAGATGGATGCGCTGGTGGCCTATCTTCAGATGCTCGGCACGCTCGTCGACTTCGCCGCCTACGAGCCGCTCTCCGAAGAGAACCGGAGGTGATGCCGTGACTTACGAAGCCATGCGCCACTTCGCGGACAGTTGGGGGCTGGTGTTCCTCCTCCTCGTCTTTCTCGCAGCAGTTGGGTGGGCATTCCGGCCCGGCGCGTCGTTTCGCGACCAGGCCGAGATCCCCTTCAAACACGACGATCGGGAGGACGGGTAGCCATGGCCGAGGTCGGCAAGACGATGAACCTTGAGAAAGGCGGCGAGGGTGCCGACAGGATCGAGATCGATCCGGTGACCGGCCACCCCACCACGGGCCATGTCTGGGACGGTATCCGCGAACTGAACCGGCCGCTCCCGCGGTGGTGGCTGTGGACCTTCTATGCCACGATCATCTTCTCGCTCGCCTATGTCGTGCTCTATCCCGCCATACCGCTTCTCAGCGGCGGCACCGGGGGTGTCCTCGACTACTCGGCCCGCGAGACCGTTGAGGGCGACATTGCCCTCGCCCGTCAGGCACAGGCCGGCCGGCTTGGTGAGATCGCGACCCTTCCGCTCGAGGAAATCAAGGCCAGTCCCGATCTCAACCGCTTCGCCATCGCCGGCGGTCGCTCGGCCTTCCTGGTCAACTGCATCCAGTGCCATGGCACGGGCGCGGCGGGCTCACCCGGCTACGCCAATCTCAACGACGACGACTGGCTGTGGGGCGGCTCGCTTGAGGACATCTACCACACCATCGCCTACGGCATACGCTCGGATCACGCGGACACCCGCTTTTCCGAGATGCCGGCTTTTGGCGGGATGCTGACCCGTCCCGAGATCGTCGCGGTCGCCAACTACGTGCTCTCGCTGTCAGGCGAGCCGCATGACGAGGCGCTCGCCGCGCAGGGCGCCGACATCTACAACAAGCCGACCAATTGCGCGGCCTGTCACGGTGCCAACGGCGAAGGCAGTCGCAAGGATGGCGCGCCGCGTCTCAACGATGCGATCGTCCTCAAGGCCGGCACGCTCGGCGAGATCGTCGCCCAGATCGCCAATCCCAAGCACGGCGTCATGCCTGCCTGGACCGGGCGCCTGAACGACACGGTGGTCAAGGAACTCGCCCTCTACGTCCATTCACTGGGTGGCGGAGAGGCGGCGGCGCCGTGACCGTGGACACGCCCGAATTGGTCAGGGGGGAGACCGCCCAGAACGTCGAGCGCATCGACGTCGAAGCCGTCAACCGCCGCGGCCGTCAGAAACTGTATCAGGCGCGAGTCAAGATCTTCCCGAAACGCGCCGAGGGCTTCTACCGTCGACTCAAGTGGGTCGTGATGGTGGCGACGCTCGGCATCTACTGGATCGCGCCGTGGATTCGCTGGGACCGCGGCCCCTACGCCCCTGACCAGGCAGTGCTGGTCGATCTCGCCAACCGCCGCTTCTATTTCTTCTTTATCGAGATCTGGCCCCAAGAATTCTACTACGTCGCGGGTCTCCTGATCATGGCGGGGCTGGGCCTGTTCCTGGTCACCTCGGTCGCCGGTCGTGTCTGGTGCGGCTACACCTGCCCGCAGACTGTCTGGACCGATCTCTATATCTGGGTCGAACGCCTGATCGAGGGTGACCGCAACGCCCGTATGAAACTCGACCAGGCACCTTGGGGTGCGGTGAAGGCCGGCAAACGCGCGGCAGTCTATGCCGTCTGGCTCCTCATTGGCATCGCAACCGGCGGGGCATGGATCTTCTACTTCGCCGATGCCCCGACGCTGCTCACCGAGTTCGTAACCGGCGAGGCGCCGGCTGCCGCCTACATCACCGTCGGTATCCTGACCGCGACTACTTTCGTTCTGGCGGGCTTCATGCGCGAGCAGGTCTGCATCTACATGTGTCCCTGGCCGCGCATCCAGGGAGCGATGCTCGACGAGGACTCGCTCCTCGTCACCTACAATGCCTGGCGCGGCGAGCCCCGCTCGCGGCACCGGAAGAGGGCGTTGGCCGAGGGTCTCGATGTCGGCGACTGCGTCGACTGCAACGCCTGCGTGGCGGTCTGCCCGATGGGCATCGACATCCGCGACGGCAACCAGCTCGAATGCATCACCTGCGCGTTCTGCATCGACGCCTGCAATGGCGTGATGGAAAAGATAGGCAAGCCCATGGGCCTCATCTCCTATACCACCCTCCGCGACTACAACATGCATGCCGCCGAGGCCGCGGTCGGCGGCCGCCTCATCGCCACCGAGCATCAGAAGTCCGTCGGGATCTCCCATATCATCCGGCCGCGCACGCTGCTCTACCTCGGTCTTTGGTGCCTGGTTGGCCTGCTCATGCTGGTGAGCGTGATCACCCGCGACCGCCTCGATATCAACGTCATCCCCGACCGCAACCCGCTCTACGTCACCTTGTCCGACGGCTCGATCCGGAACGGTTACACCCTGAAGGTGCTCAACATGACCAACGTGCCGCGCACTTTCGAGGTGGCGATCGACGGCCTGCCTCAGGCCGGGATGTGGATCGCCGATGCCGAGGATCACCACCCGGTCCGTGCTATCGCTGTTGATGTCGAGGCCGATCGCTTGCGCGAGGTCAGGGTCTTCGTCTCCCAACCCGGTGACGTGGCGAAGCCGGGGCTCGCCAACTTCGAGTTCACGGTTCGTGATCTCGACGGTTCGGAGACCGGTCGCGCCGAGGCCGATTTCTACGCACCGGGAGGATGAACGATGCCGTTCCGCGACTTCTTCCGCGTCGACGACGATCATCCCTTCACTGGGCGGCACATGCTTGCGGTGATTCTGCTGTTCTTCGGCGCCATCATCGCCGTCAACGTCGTCATGGTGGTCTCGGCGACCGGCACGTTTCCCGGCCTCGTGGTCGGGAACAGTTACGTGGCCAGCCAGAACTACAACCAGGTCCTCGCCGCGGGTCGGGCGCAGACTGAAGCTGGTTGGCAAATGAAGTTCGATCAAGCGGACGGCGTCATTTCCGTGGCCCTCGTCGACCGGCGCGGCAATCCCGTGACAAGGCTCGACGTCACGGCGATGGCGGGACGTCCGTCGACCACGGGCGAGGACCGCACGATCTCCCTCATCGAGAATGACATGGGGTACCGCGCGGTAGCGCCTCTGGCTCCGGGGCTTTGGGACGTCGCCATCGAGGCACGCAAGGATGGGGTGCGCGTCTTCGGCGCCCGCGAGCGTGTCCATGTACCTAGGACGGGAACGGACTGATGAATGCCGGCAACACCCTCGCCGTCGGGAGCTGCTGCACGCCGGCCGCCATCATTCCGAGCGCAAATCGCGTCGATCCGAGCTTCGTCCGTCACAAGGACGATGGATCCGGCCACATCGACTTCCTCGTGCCGGGGATGCATTGCGCCGCCTGCATCGGCAAGATCGAGGACGTCCTCAATTCCATGGCGGGCGTTTCCGGCGCCCGCGCCAATCTCACCAGCCGCCGCGTCGGCATCGATTTCGACCTCCTTGCCGCAGACCCGGATGCGATACTCGCGGCCATCGAAAACGCAGGTTACTCGGCCCGGCCCTTCGACGCCTCGGCGTTCGACGCGGCGGGCCGTGACGCGATGGACGGAGACCTCGTCCGGTCAATGGCGGTCGCCGGCTTCGCGGCCGGCAACATCATGCTCCTTTCCGTATCGGTTTGGTCCGGGGCGAGCGACGCCACGCGCGAGCTGTTTCACTGGCTCTCCGCGCTGATCGCACTCCCCGCCATCGCATATGCGGGCCGTCCCTTCTTCCGTTCCGCACTCCGCAGCGTCTCGGCTGGCTCGCTCAACATGGACGTGCCGATTTCGGTCGGCGTGCTTCTCGCCGCGGCGATGAGCCTGTACGAGACCGCGATCGGGGGGCAGCACGCCTACTTCGACGCGGCAGTCTCGCTGTTGTTCTTCCTCCTCGTTGGCCGCTTTCTCGACTATCGGATGCGCAATGTGGCGCGCTCGGCCGCGGCGAAGCTCATGTCGCTTTCGGCGCGAAGCGCAATGCGGGTCGCATCCGATGGGTCGGTCGCCTATGTCCCCATCGCCGACATCCAGCCCGGCGATGCAGTCCAGGTCGCCGTCGGCGAGCGCGTCCCGATCGACGGCATGGTGACCGCCGGCGCGAGCGATATCGACCGCTCTATGCTCACCGGCGAAACGGAGCCGGAGCCGGTGCAGGCCGGAGGCCGGATCTTCGCCGGCACGCTTAACCTGACCGGTCCGCTCACCGTCCGGGTCACCGCGCGAGCCGCTGATACGCTCCTTGCCGAGATCGTTCGACTGATGGAGGCTGCGGAGCACTCGTCGAGCCGCTACGTCCGACTCGCCGACCGTGTCTCGCGCGCCTACGCGCCGGTCGTCCACGTCGTGGCGCTCGTCACCGTGATTGGCTGGCTGCTCGTCGGCGCCGGATGGCACTCGGCCCTCACGGCCGCCGTCGCCGTGCTGATCATCACCTGCCCTTGCGCTTTGGGGCTCGCGGTTCCCGCCGTGCAGGTGGTCGCCGGCGGTTTCCTGCTTGGGCGCGGGGTCATGGTGAAGGACGGCAGCGCTCTCGAGCGCCTCGCGGCGATCGACACGGTCGTGCTCGACAAGACCGGTACCCTCACCGAGGGCGAGCCCCGGCTTTCCGGCGCCCCTCCGGCCACCCCTCAGGAATGGGCGCTCGCTGCGATCCTTGGCAATCTGAGCCGCCATCCTCTGGCGCGAGCTCTCGCCCGCGCCGCGGGTGCACGCCGCGTTGTTCTGCCTGCGCTCGACGATGTGGTCGAGCGTCCCGGTGACGGCATGGAGGGTCGCGTCGGCGACCTCGTCGTCCGGCTCGGACGCCGGGCCTTCGTCGGAGGCCTCACGGATGATGCTTCGGATTCGGGAAGCGAGATCTGGCTTCGTGTCGGCGAGGAGGTCCCGCTCCGTTTCGTGTTCGAGGACGCGCTCCGCGCCGACGCAGCCGACACGGTCGCCGCCCTCAAGGCAAAGGGGCTCGACGTAATTCTGCTTTCTGGAGACCGGAAGGAAGCCGTCGCGCGCGCCGCCGCTTTGGCCGGAATCCGCTACTGGCGGCCATGCATGCGCCCGACCGACAAGGCGGCCTTCCTCGCCGACCTCGCCGCAAAGGGTCGGCGCGTCCTCATGGTCGGCGATGGCCTCAACGATGCCCCGGCCCTCGCCTCGGCCTTCGTCTCGATGTCGCCCGCCAACGCCGCCGATATCAGCCAGGCCGCCGCCGATATCGTCTTCACCGGGCGGAAGCTTGGGCCGGTGGCGCTCACGTGGGTTGTGGCGCACCTCGCTCGGCGCATCGTCCGGCAGAATTTCGTGGTGGCCATCGGCTACAACCTCGTCGCGGTCCCGGTCGCGATTCTCGGCTTCGCCACGCCGCTCATCGCGGCGGTCGCGATGTCCACGTCGTCGATCCTGGTGATCGCCAATGCCCTCAAGCTGTCGCTTCTTGCGCGTCGCCACGCTCCGAAACCCGCGGCTGCTGCACCGGAGCCCAACCCCGTAGAGCAATTCGCGTGAACGGATTGATGATCCTGATTCCGGTCGCCCTGTTCCTGGGGGCTGTTGGTCTCGCCGCCTTCCTCTGGTCGCTCCGCGCCGGTCAGTTCGACGATGTCGACGGCGCGGCTGTCCGCATCCTTATGGACAACAACGAACCGGGCGAGCCTTCCGGTCGGTCTGAGATTGCGCGCGGTCAAGCCACGCCCGCCCCCGCGGCATCCGAGTCCAGCCGAGCTTGAAGGAGGGCCGCTTCGCTGCGACCCAAGCCATGGGGTGGTCCCGTGTCAGGCGCCCGGTTGCACTTCCGCGGCGAGCACCGGGGGGATCGGCAAGGTTATATCCGAACCGATAAGCGCCTTGAGCCTGCCTTCTGGATCCTTGAGCACGGTCCGGTCGGGACACGCGCGCTGGGCAATGAGCAACTGGGTGAGGCGGATGTCGCGGCCGATCGAACCGGCTGTGCCGAGGCCCGTCGCGCCGACGATCCGGCCGCCGGGGTCGAGGTGGAACAGGATCGCGGCACCGTCCTGTCTCACGCGCGCCACGACCGAGGAGCCGAGGTGAGGGAGTCCGACGATCTGCAGCGACAGGTCGTACTGGTCCGACCAGAAGAATGGCACGGTGTCGACGACCGCATCCTTCCCGGAAAGGATGGCGGCGACCACCCTGGCGTGATCCTCGGCATTCTGCCAAGCCTCAACCCGCACGTGGCGGTCATAAAGGGGATGCCAGAAGGTCGCGACATCGCCGATCGCGAAGATTGCGGGATCGGACGTGCGAAGACTCGCATCGACCCGGATGCCCACGTCGACTTCCAATCCGGCCTCCTCGGCAAGCTCGATATTGGCGGCCACGCCGACGCCGACCACTGCCACATCGCAGGGAAGCGTCTCGCCGGTCGACAGCTCCACCGCTTTTACCGCGCCCCGCCCGTTGGAGATAAAGCGCTCGACCATCGCTCCCATGCGAAGAGTCACGCCTTCTTTCTCGTGCCGGCGGGCGAGGAGATTTGCGATTCTTGCGGGCACGACCCGCGCGAGCAGACGGTCAGAGGCCTCGACCACCGTGGTTTCGAGGTCGCGGAGACGGGCGGAGGCGGCGATTTCGAGCCCGATGAAGCCGCCGCCAACCACCACGAGGCGCTTCCGCGGCCCGAAGTCCCCGGCAATCGCGAGCGCCTGGTCGTAGCTCCTCAGCGAGTGGATATTGGCGAGATCGGATCCGGGTGCTGTCAGCCGGCGGAGGCGCGAACCCGTCGCCAGCACGAGATGATCGTAGCCGAGGCTGGTTCCGTCATCGAGCCGGATGGTCTTCGTTTCCCGTTCGATCGCCACGGCCGATACGTCGAGCCTGAGATTGACTCGTTCCCATGCGGCATCGCCCGCAGGCCAGATCAGGCAGCTCTCGAACGGCCTCGTCCCGAGTAGGACGCCCTTGGAGAGCGGCGGCCGCTCGTAGGGGGGGTGCGGCTCCTGGCAGACGAGAGTGACGGCAGATTGCTCCACGCGGGCGAGCGCCTGGGCGAGGCGTCCGCCAGCCTGCCCACCGCCCACAATCACAACCCTGCTCGGCCGCTTGCCCATTCGCCGATCTATCACGTGGATGAACCGGGAAAGCCTACATGGGCGTCTGTTGCGGCCGCAATCACCGGGCCGACGTTTGGCCGCAAGATGATGGATTCCAATCACCATCTTGATGCCGGGCTGCGATATGATGGATTTACATCAGCGCCTAACCGGCGAGCCGCACCGAAAGCCGGGCCGGGAGGAGAGCCACGTGAAGGAAGGCGGAGGCGCGGGCGACGAGCGCGAGACGGCGAAGTCGCTTCGGACGCTTCGCACGCGGGCCCGCCTCGCCGATGTGGCACGCCTTGCCGATGTCGGGATTGCCACCGTCGACCGCGTATTGAACGAGCGTGGCAACGTCTCGCCCGCCACGGCCCGGAAGGTGATTGAGGCCGCGCGGCAGCTCGCCCTACCGCGTACCCTACCCATGCCCTACCGGCGCGGCCTTCGAGTCGAGGTGGTCATGGTCCGCCGTGAGACCCCCTTCTCGGAACGCCTCAGCGCGGCATTTCTTCGCGTTGCTTCGACCCTCGATCGCTCGGTCATCGTGCAGCGCAGCTTCGTCGACGAGACCAGGCCGCGCGACGTCGCGGAGCGCATCCTCGCCACCAATGCCGATGCCCTCATCCTTTATGGTCAGGAGGACATTGCGATCATCGACGCGGTCACCCGGCTCACCTCGAACGGCGTCCCTGTGGTCACGATGGTTTCCGACCTTCCGACCTCGCCACGCCTCGCCTATGTCGGCATCGATCACTATGGCGCTGGCCGCTCGGCCGCCTTCTTCATGGCGCGGATGGTCCGGCGGCCCGGGCCTGTCATCGTGCTCACCCACAGCTTCGCCTACCGCGCCCATGCCCAGCGGGTAAGCGGCTTCCGCGACGGCCTCGCCGACCACAATCCGACGATCCCGATCGCCGGCATCGTCGAGGGCCGGGACCAACAGATGCAGTCGGAGCAGATGCTTCTCGAACTGCTCCGGAAGAGCAGCGACGAGGTCGTCGGCATCTACAATACCGGCGGCGCAAATCGCGCCGTCGAGCGGGCCATCACCGCCGTTGGCCTTGCCAACAAGATCGTCTTCATCGGCCACGAGCTCACGGTCCATTCCGCCCGGATGCTGTCGGCCGGCATCATGACGCTCGCGATTGATCAGAATCCGGAGCAGCAAGCGCGGAAGGCCATCGATGTTCTCCTCCGCCGCTTCGGCTACACGTCCGGACCCGCCGAATCGAGCGACGTGCCCTACACGATCTTCGGTCCCGAAAACATCCCGCCATTGGCCCTTGAGACCAGTCAGGCCGAGTCGCCCGGGAACCCGCAGCGCAGTCTTGGCGGTTAGCTTCGGCGTGGTTCAGCCACCTAGCGGACTTCAATCGCGAGACGGCCAAGCCGCTCGGTATCGGCGATCAGGTCGATTCCGGATATCTTCCCGTCGACGATCGTGAAGCGGAAGGCAACCTGCGGGACGCCGTCCGTTGCCAACAGCAGTCCCGGGGCGCCGTCAATGAGCGCCGGCCGGACCGCCTGGGCGCGACCGGCGAAGGTTCGCGCCACCGCCTCCGCACCGTGAATCTCGGGCTCAAGTCGTGGAGCGCCTTTGGCTTGCGCAGCAAGGCTTGCAGCCACCGTGGCGGCATCGGCGCGGAGGACCACGTTGGGATCGAGCAGTGAGAGGAGCGCCATGAAGTCGCCGCCGCGCGAGGCAGCGAGAAAGGCA
>DASSPO010000497.1:0-6005 GCA_035699585.1 Bauldia sp. | reverse complement strand
GAGTTCCGCTCCTCGACGCTCGGGCTGGTGATGGGCGCGGTGTTCGACCGCGCTTTCCGTAAGTTCACCGAGGCCTTCGAGGCCCGGGCGGACGCGGTGTATGGGGCAGCGGCATGAATCGGCGTCTGCGGAACCCACGTCCCCTTCAGATCTGATCCGGGGCGGAAGGCCCGGCCGAATCTTTCATCATGGACCGGCTCAGGCCGGCGCCACCGGCTCGGGTGCCGGCGGCGGCATGACCTCGTGCTCGATCTCGGACAACGGCTCGTTGTCGAGTGTCGCCTCGAAGGCCTGGAGCCGTTTGTAGATCGAGATGAGCTCGACGATCACCGTCCAGGAATTGACCAGATACTGAAACGAGCTCTGAACGCGGTCGAAGGCGCGGATGATCTGCTGCATCACGCCGAGCGTCAGCCCGCCGGCAACGATCGACGGCGCGAGCGCAACATACGGGACGAGCACGCTCGCCTGCAGGTAGCCGTAGCGCACGACATTGAAGTAGAGGTAGTTCAGATAGATGCGGAAGTAGTTCCGCCGCACGTCTGCGAACAGCATGGCGAGAGTCGGCGGCTGGGCCCGATCCGCATGGTCCTCGCCGAAAACCAGTTCCTTGCGGTAGGCGGCTTCGACGCGCTGGTTACGAAACTCCAGGCCCGGAAGCCGGATGCCGGCGAGCGCGAGCAGACCGGTTCCAACGATCGACCAGACTATGGCTACAATAACCAAGGCCTGGGGGATCGCGCCGAAGACCGGCAATTCCTTCACATGAACGGAGAGACCCCAGAGGATCGGCAGGAACGCGATCAACGTCATCAGCGAGTCGATCAGGCTGACCCCCAGCCCCTCCATCACGGTCGCAAACCGCATCGTGTCTTCCTGGACGCGTTGCGAGGCACCTTCGATCTGACGAAGTCGCTGCCAGTTCGCGACGTAGTAGTCGTTCATCGCGGTACGCCAGCGGAAAATGTAGTGGCTGACCAGAAAGCGGGTGATTACCGCCACTGTGATCGCCACCAGCGCGATACCGGCGAAGGTGGCGAGCTGGCCGAAGAACTCCTCCTGCGTGACGCTCCCGGGCGTTCCCAGCGCCTTCTGGACCAGGTCGTAAAAGGTGCCGAACCAGTCGTTGATCATCACGTCGACCTGGACCTGGAACCAGGTGGCGAAGATGATCACCGCGGAGGCGACCACCGACCACCAGAACCAGCGGTGGGGCGAAAAGAAGCGCCAGAAAAGGATGAAGATCGCCCCGCAAACCAGCATGTATTCGTAGAGCCATACTTCGGCAGCGAAGCTCCGGGCACCCTCGAACGCGGCCACTGCCGTCTCGTCCGATCCTTCAGGAAGTGGCGACGGGTAGCCAGCGCCGAACAGCCCGCCAAGGCTGAGCGATGGCCCGAGATCGCGCACGAACAGGTACCAGAAAACGATCGCCACCAGAGACCAGATGGCTGCGGAGAGAAAGAAGAGCTTCGGTTGCGGAAAGAAGGACGAGAACACGGGCACCTCTCAGGTCGCTGCGCCTGCCCCGGGTAGGGTCGGGCGGAACGCGAAGCCGCCACGATGGGGGAACCGGGCGCGGTCGGCAATGGGGCACAGGTTACGTTGGCCCGACGATTCGGCGCGCGCGCCGCCGGCCACATTCCTCGTCCCAGGCGGGTCCCTGGCGTCGCTACGGGAACCAGCGGTCGGGTGAGCGCGTCGAGGCCGTTCAATGAATCGACTGCACCATGGCGGCGTCCGGCATGCAGGTGATGCGCTTGCCGCGATCCGCCTGCCAGCGCCCGACGGCGATCCGCGTCTTGAAGCCGACGAGCCCGTCCGAACCCCCGACGTCATGCCCGGCCGCCTCGAACTGGCGCTGCATCTTGGCCACGTCGGCCCGGCTGAAGCCGCCGACCTTGCCCCAGGTCCCGGCAAAGGGACGGTTGTCGGCGAAACGGTCCGCGAGGTGTCCGACGTAAAGGGCATAGAGGTCGGAGTAGTTGTATTCCTTGATGACATAGAAGTTGCCACTGACGATGAAGGCCGGCCCGTAACGCCCTGCCGGCATGAGCAGATATGCCGTGCGGTTCTGCTCGAGCCGGGGCAGGGGGCGGCCGTCGGCCTGGCGAACGCCGGCGGCATGCCATTCGGCCATCCCGCGTCCCTGCTCGGGGCCCTCGAGGTGGCAGGCGACCGAGTCGGGAACGCTCGCTTCGATCCCCCAGCCGCGCTCCGGATCCCAACCCTCGCTGCGAAGGAAACTCGCGATCGAGGCGAGCACATCCGGCGGCGACCCCCAGATGTCACGGTCGCCGTCGCCGTCCCCGTCAACCGCATATTTGAGGTAGTAGGAGGGGAGGAACTGCGGCTGGCCGAGAGCGCCGGCCCACGAGCTCTTCATCTTGGAAAGCGGGATGGCGCCAGCCTCGAGGATTTGCAGGGCAGCGATCAGCTCGGGCCGGAAGAACTCCTTCCGCCGGCTCATGAAAGCGTGAGTCGCAAGGGTGCGGATCGCCGGGTGCGGAATCGCCGCCCTTCCGAAGCTTGATTCGCGCGCCCAGATCGCCACGAGGATGCCCCGGGGCACACCATAACGCTCCTCGATCGCATCGAGCGTCGCGTCGTACTTGGCGATGAGTTGTCGGCCGGTGGCAACCTGGGCATTGAGGTTCTTCTGGTCGAAATAGGCCCCCGGGCTGCGGAACTCGGCCTGGACTTCGGTTGTGTGAGGCGGAGGCGGCGCCCCCGGCGGCGCAAGCTCGGGAAGATCCCAGTCGAGAGTGACGCCACCAAGGGCGGCGTTGAACGTCTCCCGCGCCACCCCGGCCGCCTGCGCCTCGGGCCAGATCTCCTCGGCAAGCCAGGTCTGGAAGGCGCGCTCGGTAGCGGCCCGGTTGACCGCGGCATCGGCGGCCACCGGGACGATGGTCATGGCGGCCAGAACGGGAAGAAGCCGGATGCGCCGCACGTGGAAGAGAATCCGCCTCACCGGGACCTCCTGCATTCGGAAATGCCGCCCATGCCTGGCGAGGTTGGCCTTAGTGGGGCGAGGGGTGGCCGGGCAAGTGAAAAAGATGAAGCTCCAAGCGGGTTTGGAAATCCCTTCGTGCGCGTGCCGACGGGATCGATTCGAAGGGCCCTCGCAGACTCCTGTTGCCTTCCCGACACAGTGTGGCGCGAAGTTGAGTTGAGCGCCTTCCACCCCGCGCAGATGCCGCCGTTCAGCCATAAAGTGGCGTGAAGGGTGACGGTAAATCAGGTCGCCTGCCGAGGGGGGCAAAGCACCTGACGCGAAAATCTGTCGGCGATGCTCCGAGTTCGGAGAACAGCGTCGTTTTGCGTCGGTGCTCGGGGGGCTCGCATCGGAGGCGCCGGCGAAGGATTAAAATGGAAGCGCGTGTTGTCGACAAGCGTAAGCTGCCCAGCCGTCATGTGACGGAGGGCCCACAGCGCGCCCCGCATCGCTCGTACTACTATGCGATGGGTCTCTCTTCCCAGCAGATCCATCAACCCTTTGTCGGCGTTGCGACCTGCTGGAACGAGGCCGCGCCCTGCAACATCTCCCTCATGCGCCAGGCGCAGGCCGTGAAGAAGGGTGTCGCCGCCGCGAACGGCACGCCGCGCGAGTTCTGCACCATCACCGTCACCGACGGTATTGCCATGGGCCACCAGGGGATGAAGGCGTCCCTGGTATCGCGCGAGATCATCGCCGATTCGGTCGAACTCACCATGCGCGGCCACGGCTATGACGCCCTGGTCGGACTCGCCGGCTGCGACAAGTCCCTGCCGGGCATGATGATGGCGATGTGCCGCCTCAACGTGCCGTCGGTGTTCATCTATGGCGGATCTATCCTTCCCGGCACCTTCAAGGGCCGCGATGTGACGGTCGTCGACGTCTTCGAGGCGGTCGGCCTTCATTCGGTCGGCAAGATGTCCGACGAGGACCTTGAGACATTGGAGCAGGTCGCCTGTCCCTCGGCGGGGTCGTGCGGCGGGCAGTTTACCGCCAACACCATGGCGACCGTCTCCGAGGCGATAGGCCTTGCGCTCCCATATTCGGCCGGGGCACCCGCCCCTTACGAGATTCGCGACCGCTTCTGCACGGCGGCCGGAGAGAAGGTGATGGAGCTGATCGCGCTCGGCATCCGGCCGCGCGACATCGTCACCCGGAAGGCGCTGGAGAATGCGGCGACCGTGGTTGCCGCCTCGGGCGGTTCGACCAACGCTGCGCTCCACCTCCCGGCGATCGCCCATGAATGCGGCATCGCGTTCGATCTCTTCGAGGTGGCCGAGATCTTCAGGCGCACGCCCTATATCGCGGACATGAAGCCGGGCGGCCGTTACGTCGCCAAGGACATGTTCGAGGCGGGCGGCATCCCCCTCCTCATGAAGACGCTCCTCGACAACGGCTATCTTCATGGAGACTGCATTACGGTCACCGGCCGCACGATTGCCGACAACCTCAAGAACGTGAAGTGGAACCCCGACCAGAAGGTGATCTACCCGGCGGACAATCCGATCTCGAAAACCGGGGGTGTGGTCGGGCTCGCCGGCAACCTCGCTCCCGATGGGGCGATCGTGAAGGTCGCCGGCATGAAGACGCTCCAGTTCTCCGGTCCCGCGCGCTGCTTCGATTCGGAGGAGGAGTGTTTCGCGGCGGTGAATGATCGGCGCTACAAGGACGGCGACGTTCTGGTGATCCGTTACGAGGGACCGCGGGGCGGTCCCGGCATGCGCGAGATGCTGTCGACCACGGCGGCGCTCTACGGCCAGGGCGCCGGCGACAAGGTGGCGCTCATCACCGATGGCCGATTCTCCGGCGCCACCAGGGGCTTCTGCATCGGCCATGTTGGACCGGAAGCGGCCCTCGGCGGCCCGATCGCCCTCATCCAAGATGGCGACATCATCGATATCGATGCCATGTCGGGCACTTTGTCGGTCCGCCTTTCTGATGCCGAACTTGCGGCGCGTAAGAGCAAGTGGAAGCCGCGCGAGACCGACTACAGAAGCGGCGCGATATGGAAATACGCACAGGGGGTTGGGCCGGCGCGGAACGGTGCCGTCACCCATCCGGGCGGGGCAGCGGAAGTGGTGAGCTATGCGGACTTGTAACGTGTTCCGTGGGCTGTTGGCAGCCTCAGCGGTTCTCGGCCTCGCCGGAGGGGCCGCCGCCTTCGATGTGAAGTCGCTGGACGCCGACATGGCGCCGGCGGAGGCCCTCAAGTACGGTCTCAGCTCCTACAAGAGCGGGGACAAGGAAACCGCCGCCGAGGCCCTCGGCTTCGCCGCCGACAAGGGCAACCCGATCGCTCAGTGGAAGCTCGGCCGCATGTATGCCGAAGGCGACGGGATCGCCCGCGACGATTACAAGGCTTTCGAGCTGTTCAGCGAGATGGCCGACGCCCATGCCGAGGACGGGCCGACCCAGCCCAACTCGCGCTTCATCTCCAACGCCTTTGTGGCGCTGGGTGGCTACTACCAGAACGGCATACCCAATACCGAGGTGAAGCAGGACCCGGTGCGGGCCCGGCAGATGTACGCCTATGCGGCCTCCTATTTCGGCGACCCGGACGCCCAGGTGAACCTCGCGCGGATGTATTACAACGGCGAGGGCGGCGAGCGCGATCCGCTGCAGGCGGCGCGCTGGGCCAAGCTCGCTGCGGACAAGGGCAATGTCGGCGGTCAGGCGCTGCTCGGCCACCTTCTCTTCGAGGGCGACGGTGTCCCGCGCCAGTCGGTCCTCGGCCTCATGTACCTAACGATCGCGCGCGAGCGGGCGAAGCCGACCGATACCTGGGTCTTCGAAATGCAGGAGCGGGCCCTCTCGATCGCCACCGAAAACGAGCGCCGGACCGCCATGGCGCTAGCCGACGACTGGCTCGAGACCAACAAGAAGAAGAAATAGCCCACGCAGTCAGAGGGTGCCGCAGGGCGGCGCCATCAGTTCCCCCGGAACGGCTTGGCAGACAGGATCAGCGTCGGGAGTGGTCGCCGGCTCCCTCGGACAGCTTGGCGTTAGC
>DASSPO010000496.1:0-20616 GCA_035699585.1 Bauldia sp. | reverse complement strand
GGCCGCGACAACGATGACGAGAACGAGATCGGTCCGCTCATTTCGGAACGCCAGCGCGAGCGCGTGGCAAGCTTCGTCGAGCGCGCCGCGGGCCTCGGGCATATCGAGGTCACGACCGGCGGCAAGCGCCCGGGCGGCAGGGGTTTCTTCTACGAGCCGACGGTGGTCGCCCACGCGCGGCAGGAGGACGAGATCGTCCAGCGCGAGGTGTTCGGCCCGGTGGTGTCGGTGACCCGGTTCTCCGACCCGGAGGAGGCGATCGCCTGGGCGAACGATTCCGACTACGGGCTTGCGTCGTCGGTGTGGACCAAGGACGTCGGCAAGGCGATGTCGGTGGCGGCGCGGCTCCAGTACGGCTGCACCTGGATCAACTGCCACTTCATGCTCGCCAACGAGATGCCGCACGGCGGCATGAAGCAGTCCGGCTACGGCAAGGACATGTCGATCTACGCGCTCGAGGATTACTCCGTCGTCCGGCAC
Source organism: Bauldia sp. (assembly GCA_035699585.1). GTDB lineage: Bacteria > Pseudomonadota > Alphaproteobacteria > Rhizobiales > Kaistiaceae > Bauldia. Next base: position 20,136 of record DASSPO010000496.1, on the reverse strand, counting down.
GTGATGGCGAAGCTGGGGTAGAGAAGACGCCCGGTCGTTGTCTTGTCTCCAAGGCGGAGCGTCTCAGACTCACTCGTGAATATTTCCAATTGATTTGAAGATCGCTCTTTCATTCTCCCTGAAGGTGGCAGAATTCCGTCTTTGGAACATTATTTTTTGGATACTATGCTTTCGCATAGACTGGGTTTATTGCTGCGCACAGCGGCCGATTAACTTTAAAGACCAAAGACATTAAGTGAACGGCCGCAGGCTACTTTCTTGATTAAAAGGAGAATGGACATGGAAGCGGTTATCAGAACCTATTCTGGCAAAGGCGCCAAGGAACTCTTTGACGTGCTCGAGAAGAACAAGAAGGACGTCGAGACCCTGATGCGGTCGGTCAGCGGCTTTTCGGAGTATTCGCTGATCCGAACCGGCGACGGCGGGGTTTCGCTTACCGTCTGCCGCGACAAGACAGGCATCGAGGAGAGCGCCCAGAAGGCGAAGGACTGGATCGTCAAGAATGCCGCCGAGGTCGGAGCGGCTGCGCCGCGAGTCTCGGAAGGCTCGGTCATCCTGCAGCTCCACTAGCCCGGAGGTTGGATCCGGCCCGGATTTCTTCACCGGATCGCCATCGACAAGCCGGCTCCGCCTCGTGGAGCCGGCCCCTTCCGTCGCCGGATCCTAGCGGAACTCCCCGAAATACGCCGCGTCCCTGGGCACGAGGTTGAAGTCGACCTCGCGGTCGCCGCACTTGCCCGGCATGAGCTGGCGCATCGCCCAGCGGCCGGAGGCAAGATGCGTGTCGTAGCCCGGCCAGGCCTTGGCATTGGCGAGCCAGCAGAAGTCGGCGAGGCCTCGGTCGAGGATCTCGCTGCAGATGTGGCCGCTGCCGTAGACGCCGATCCGGTAGAGGTTGCCGCGCATGGCCACCGTACGGCGGACGTCGGTGAAGTAGCGGACGATGTCGGCCGTGTCCTTGGGGCTCGACCATGGCCCGTCCACCGCGAAGTAGATGGCGCTACCCACCGGCTGGCCGACGTCATGGGCAAGCGCCAGCGCCCGGATTGCATCCGTCTTGCCGCGCGTTTGGTCGCGGAAAGTCGAGATCCTTTGACCCCAGTGCTGAAAGACCACGAGGAGATTGAAGCCGGCCTCCGCGATCTGCATGCGCTCCTCGAAGGTGAGGGTCTTGCCGCGGAACGTCTCGTTCTTGTGGTCGAAGTAGCGGATGATCGTGCGCACCCCCACCTGCCGCATCTTCTTGAGGAAGGCCGGAGTCACCGGCTGCGAGGTGTCGGCGGCGTATACCCCGCTCCTCGGGCGGCAATGGTCCTCGGAGCGGTGCGAGCCCGAGGCGAGGGCGTTTCCTGCGACCGCAATCGATAGGGCGGCGGCGGCGATCGACTGTCCGAGTCTGATCAAGGAGAGGCTTCCCCCAAGGCAATCGGTCCTGACGACTGCCTCTTGAGGTAGCGGCTCGAAGGCAAACGGCCGGTTAACGCCACCCCCGCGCCGGCTGGAATTCCCTGACGGCTCCGCGGCGTCCTGCCACGGTAAAGCCGGCGGTTGGCGTGGGTTTCTGGTCCGCGCCCGGCAGACAGGGCGCGACCGCATCCTGGACCGGGATCGCCGCGCGGGCCGACGCCTGTCCCTCGCCCAGGCTGTCACCGGATTCGCGCGATACCGCCTCGGCCGGCGGCCGGAGCCCGCCCGCCGATCAGGCGCGGCCGCCGCGGTCTTGCGACTGGTCGTTGATTCCTTGCGTCTCAGGCTTGGACTTCGGATCCCGGGCTTGGGACTGCCCGGTGAGGGATGGTGGAGCCAGGGGGAGTCGAACCCCCGACCTCTTGAATGCCATTCAAGCGCTCTCCCAACTGAGCTATGGCCCCTCCGGGTATCGGGCTTCAGGTTGCGGGTTTCGCGGGAAACCGCTCCTGTGGGCGGTCAAATAGCACCTCGAATTGCGATTTTCCACCCGGAAGCGGGTGCAAACGCTTCCGGGGCGCCGAAACCCGGAAACCCGATCCGAAACGCGCTAGGTCTCCTCGTCGTCGACGTCGCCGATGATGGTGGTGACGTCGTCGCCTTCCTCGTCCTCGTCGGGCTCGAGAAAGGTATCGTCGGCGTCGGCGTCCGCGACCTCGTCCTCATCGCCCTCGACCACCACGGCGCCGGTATCGGCTTCTTCCTGGTCGGCCTCCTCGAGCGGGATGAATTCGGCCTTGGGGTCGGCGTCGAGTTCGATGTCTTCCTCTTCCTCCTCGACCGCAGTCACCGGCCTCGCCCGCATCGTCGCCTCGAAATACGTGCCGCATTTCGGGCAGATGATCGGGTCGCGGTTGAGGTCGTAGTACTTCGTGCCGCAGTTCGGGCAGATTCGCTTGGTGCCGAGTTCGGGTTTCGCCACGTTCCTTTGCCTCGCGGAAGCTTTGAGCGGCCTCCCCTAGTCCGGTCGGCCGGTCGAGTCAAACGGGATTTCGCGGGTCTCGACGGCCGGGTGACGGCCCCTTTGCCCTATGCTATCGCTCCCGCGCCCGCCTGGCCGAGACGCGATCCGGAGCATCACCAGCCCATGCCTCATGAACACCGCGCGACCCCCCTCCGCGCCAGCCGTTCAGGCCCGCTCAAGGGCCGCGTGCGTCCTCCCGGCGACAAGTCGATCTCGCACCGCTCCCTCATGCTCGGCGCGCTTGCGGTCGGTGAGAGCACCGTCGAGGGCCTGCTCGAGGGCGAGGATGTGCTTGCGACCGCCGCGGCGATGCGCGCCTTCGGCGCCACGATCGTCCGCACTGACGACGGCGTTTGGAGGGTCAAGGGCGTCGGCGTCGGCGGCCTGCTCGAGCCGGAATCGGTGATCGACTACGGCAACGCCGGCACCGGCGTCCGCCTTGCCATGGGAATCGCCGGCAGCCACGCCTTCGCGACCACCTTCACCGGCGATGCATCCCTCGTCGGCCGGCCTATGGGCCGCGTTTTCGAGCCGCTCCGCCGCATGGGCGTCCAGGTTCTTTCCCGCTCGGGCGAGCGGCTTCCCGCGACGCTCCGCGGGCCGGTTCTGGCGGTGCCGATCGAGTACCGGCTCCCGGTGCCCTCCGCCCAGGTCAAATCGGCCGTGCTCCTCGCCGGCCTGAACGTGCCGGGCACCACCACGGTGATCGAGCCGGTGCCCACCCGCGATCACACCGAGCGGATGCTCGAGGCGTTCGGCGCCGCGATCGAAACCGAGACCGGCGAGGATGGCGCAAGGGTGATCCGCCTCGAGGGCCGCGCCGACCTCAAGCCGCAGAAGATCGTCGTGCCGGGCGATCCGAGCTCCGCCGCCTTCCCCATCGTCGCCGCGGTCATCGTCGAAGGCTCCGATGTGACCGTTGAGAACGTGCTCATGAACCCGACGCGTTTCGGCCTGGTCGAGACGCTCATCGAGATGGGCGCCGAGATTGCGATCGAGAACCGGCGGACGGTCGGCGGCGAGGAGGTCGGCGACATCCGGGTCCGGTCCGGGCGGCTCAAAGGGACGTCGGTGCCGCCCGAGCGCGCCCCCTCGATGATCGACGAGTACCCGATCCTTGCGGTGGCCGCCGCCTTTGCCGAGGGCGACACCAGGTTCGATGGCATCGGCGAGCTCCGGGTGAAGGAGTCCGACCGAATCGCGTCGGTCGTGGCGGGCCTCACCGCGAACGGCGTTGCGGTCGAAGAGGGCCCGGAATCCCTTGTGATTCATGGCGGCCGGAGCGTCGCCGGAGGCGGCACCGTCGCCACCCATCTCGACCACCGCATCGCGATGAGCTTCCTCGTCCTCGGCCTCGCCTCCAACGATCCGGTGGCGGTCGACGACGCCTCGCCGATCGCGACCAGCTTTCCCGAGTTCCGCGCCATGATGACCGGCCTTGGCGCGAGCCTGGAGGAGGTTTGACCTTGTCCGGCGGCACCCCGCGACCGCTTCCGCGATGATCATCGCCATCGACGGGCCGGCGGCGGCCGGCAAGGGGACGCTCGCGGCGCGGCTCGCCCGTCACTTCGGCCTGCCCCATCTCGACACGGGCCTTCTCTACCGGGCCGTCGGCAAACGGGTCGCCGATCGCGGCCTCGATCCCGACAACCCCGAGCACGCCGGCCGCGAGGCAGCGAGGCTCGAGCCGGCGGAGCTCCAGAATCCGGCATTGCGCGGCCACGAGGCCGGTGAGCTTGCCTCGCGGGTGGCGGTACACAGCGAGGTTCGCCGCGCGCTCCTCGCCTTCCAGCGCGACTTTGCCCGGCGGCGGGAAGGGGCCGTGCTCGATGGGCGGGACATCGGCACCGCCGTGGTTCCCGATGCCGACATCAAGATCTACGTCACCGCCACGCCCGAGGTCCGCGCCCGGCGGCGAACCGACGAACTCCGCGCCAAGGGCCGTGACGTCGCCTACGACCGCATCCTTGCCGAGATCGTGGCGCGCGATGCCCGCGATGCCGGGCGCGCCGCCGCGCCGCTATCGGTGGCCGCCGATGCCGTGGTGATCGACACCTCGGCGCTCGATGCCGAGGCTGTGTTCCGCCAGGCGGTCGCCCTCGTCGAGGCTCGCCGGAAGGGAGGCGTGCAGGCGCCGGTTTCCCCCGGCGGCGTCTTCGGCTAGGGTCCGCGCCGACTCGCCAACCGCAGGACCGCATGATGAGGCTCATCTGGACGATCATCGGCATTCTCATTCTCGTCCACGCCTACTTCTACATCCGCTACCAGGAGATCGACCCCTGCGCGGTGGCGCTTGCCAAGGTCTCGCGCGAGAATCCGGCTGACCTGCCGACCGTCACGGCAGAGCTCGAAAGCCGCGATCTCGGCGCGATCGGCCGCTGCTACATGATCGGCTTGTTCGGCCCGTAGTCCGTCCCGCCCTTTCGGCTCGCTTGCCGGAAAGGCCCGGAATGGCTATATAGCGCCGGTCCCGCACGGGCGCTCTGACCGTCGTGTCTTCACGATCCGTGGCCCCGCGGGAGAAACTGCCGATACCCGTCCGATGAAGCGCCGGACCGCCATGAGAGCGGCCGCCATCACTGGCAGGGCGGATTTTCGGTGTTCCTCAACGCCAACCGGCGGCAGGCGCAGCCGTCGTCAAGGAGTATCATTTGTCGCTCGCTCAACCCCAGAAAGAAGATTTCGCAGCGCTTCTCAACGAGTCCTTCGGCGCCGACGCGCTGATGGAGGGGAACGTCGTCAAGGGCACGGTCGTCGGCATCGAGAAGGACCTCGCGGTCATCGACGTCGGCCTCAAGACGGAGGGCCGCGTGCCCCTCAAGGAGTTCACCGGTCCCGGCCGCGATCAGGAGATCAAGGTCGGCGACGTGGTCGAGGTCTATCTCGAGCGCATCGAGAATGCCCTCGGCGAGGCGGTGCTGTCGCGCGAGAAGGCGCGGCGCGAGGAGAGCTGGGTCCGGCTCGAGGAATCCTTCAACAAGGGCGAGAAGGTCACCGGCCAGATCTTCAACCAGGTCAAGGGCGGCTTCACCGTCGACCTCGACGGTGCCGTCGCCTTCCTGCCGCGGAGCCAGGTCGACATCCGCCCGGTGCGCGACGTGACCCCGCTCATGCATACGCCGCAGCCCTTCCAGATCCTCAAGATGGACAAGCGGCGCGGCAACATCGTCGTCTCCCGCCGCACCGTGCTCGAGGAGACGCGCGCCGAGCAGCGCTCGGAGCTGGTGCAGAGCCTCGAGGAAGGCCAGATCATCGAGGGCGTGGTCAAGAACATCACCGACTACGGCGCTTTCGTCGATCTCGGCGGCATCGACGGTCTGCTCCACGTTACCGATATCGCCTGGCGGCGGATCAACCACCCGACCGAGGTGCTGTCGATCGGCCAGACCGTCCGGGTGCAGATCATAAGGGTCAACCATGAGACCCACCGCATCTCGCTCGGCATGAAGCAGCTCGAGGCCGACCCGTGGGAGGGCATCGAGGCCAAGTATCCGGTGGGGGTCAAGTTCAAGGGCCGGGTCACCAACATCACCGACTACGGCGCTTTCGTCGAGCTCGAACCGGGCATCGAGGGCCTGATCCACGTCTCCGAGATGTCGTGGACCAAGAAGAACGTCCACCCCGGCAAGATCGTCTCCACCTCGCAGGAAGTCGAGGTGATGATCCTCGAGGTCGACCCGGTGAAGCGCCGCATCTCGCTCGGCCTCAAGCAGACGCTCGCCAATCCCTGGGAAACCTTCGCCGCCAACCACCCGGTCGGCTCCGAGGTCGAGGGCGAGGTCAAGAACAAGACCGAGTTCGGCCTGTTCGTCGGCCTCGACGGCGACGTCGACGGCATGGTCCACCTCTCCGACCTCGACTGGAACCGTCCCGGCGAGCAGGCGATCGAGGACTATAACCGCGGCGACGTCGTCCGCGCCCAGGTGCTCGACGTCGATGTCGAGAAGGAGCGCATCTCGCTCGGCATCAAGCAGGTCGGCGGCGATCCCTTCGCGTCTGCCGCCGCCTCGGGCGACATCCGCAAGGGCTCGGTCGTGACCTGCGAGGTGATCGACGTCAAGGAGGGCGGCATCGACGTGAGGATTGCCGATACCGACCTGACGGCGTTCATCCGCCGCTCCGACCTCTCGCGCGACCGCTCGGAGCAACGGCCGGAGCGCTTCGCTCCGGGCGAGAAGGTCGATGCACGGGTGACCGCCTTCGACAAGAAGGCGCGGAAGATCTCGGTGTCGATCAAGGCGCTCGAGATCGCCGAGGAGAAGGAGGCCGTCGCCCAGTACGGCTCGACCGACTCCGGCGCCTCGCTCGGCGATATCCTCGGTGCGGCACTCCGCGCCCGCCAGGACTCGAATTCCGACAAGGACGAGGACGAGGACAAGTAGTCCGTTCCCGTCTCACTCAAGGTCGGGGGCCCGCGGTGTCGCAGTCGCGGGCCCCTTTTTTTGCATCTGGATATCGCCTTTTTCGGCGGCTAGGACCGGCGGCAATGGCCGACCTGTTCCCGCCCGACCTTCCGGGATTCGTTCATCGCCCGCTATGGAGCGCGGACGAGCAGCGCCGCGCAGTCGATGCGATCCGCGCCGTCACCGAAGCCGCGCCATTCTTCACGCCGACCATGCCGCGCACGGGCAAGGCCTTCTCGGTGCGCATGACCAATTGCGGCGCCCTCGGCTGGGTCTCGGACCGCGATGGCGGCTATCGCTACCAGGCGACGCATCCGGTCACCGGGCATCCCTGGCCGCCGATCCCCGGCATGATCCTGGCGGTGTGGGAGGCCGTCTCGGGCTATCCCCATCCGCCCGAAGCCTGCCTCGTCAACCACTACGCCCCCGGCGCAAAGCTCGGCCTGCACCAGGATGCGGACGAGCACGACTTGTCGGCCCCCGTGGTATCGCTGTCGCTCGGCGACGATTGCCGGTTCCGGATCGGCGGGACGACCCGGGGCGGCCCGACCCGTCCCTTCCGTCTCGCCTCCGGCGACGTGGTGGTGCTGGGCGGCGCCTCCCGCCTCGCCTTCCACGGCGTCGATCGCATCTATCCCGGCACCTCGACGCTCCTCCGGGACTGGTTCCCCGAAGGCGGCCGCATCAATCTGACGCTCCGCCGCGTGACCAGGCCGGGTTAGCGGTTCAGGCCTTGACGCCCTCCGCCGGCGTCATCCAGCCCTGCATGGCGCCGCCGGGGACCTCGACGATCGCGATCCGTCCGACGTTCGGAATGTCCCACGGCTCGCGGACCACCTTGCCGCCCGACTCCTTCAGTTTCTTGACCCGCTTGTCGACGTCGTCGACCGCAAGGTGGGTGAACCAGTGGTCGGGAACCCCTTCGAACATCGGGCCGCTCATCTCCATCATGCCGCCGACCATCTGGCCGTTGGAATTGATGATGGTGTAGGTGCCGTACATCCCGTCGCCCTGCATCGGCATGTCCTCGTAGGTCCAGCCGAGCGTCTTGGCGTAGAAATCCTTGGCCTTCTTCACGTCGCGGGTCATCAGTTCGTTCCAGTGGAATGCACCGTGGGCCGTCATCGCCTGAGCCTCCTTTAACCATTAGGTTAAATGACAATAGCCCATCTGCCATGACATGCAAGTGCCGATTGCGGGGGGAACCCGCGATGCCGTGCGGAGCCGGGTCCTATTCGGCATCCACGAAGCACGGCGCGACGCGCCGGACCTCGACGGTCGCCCATTCCACTGCCGGGCAAGCCTCGGCGATGGCGAGCGCCTTCTCCCTGGTGTCGCAATCGAGGAGAAAGATTCCGCCGATGATCTCCTTGGCCTCGGCAAAGGGCCCGTCGACCATGGCGTGGTTGCGGCCCCGTCTGGTGATCCTGATCGTGTCGGCGTTTGGCAGGGCCAGCGATTCCGCGACCTTGAGCAGGCCGCGCGACTGAAGGTCGCCGGCGAAGGCGACCATGCGGTCCCACCGCTCCTGTCGTTCCGCCGGCGGCGGGCGCTGCCGCTCGCCGGGCTCCTCGATGATGAGCATCATGTACGCCATGGCGACTCTCCCGGTTACCGGAGGAGCCTGTCCTATAGGCGAGAGCTGTGGCCGCGGGAAGGCCGCCATGTCAGCAGTCCTGCTCAGCCCGGCGGCGACTCGCAATTGACCATCCACGGCGTCCCATAGCGATCGGTGAGCATGCCGAAGCGGGCCGACCAGAAGGTCTTCTCCATGGGCATGCTGACGGTCCCGCCTTCCGCCAAAGCGTTGAACACCCGTTCGGCCTCCTCCTCGGTCTTCACATGAAGCGAAACGGAGATACCCTGAGCCTGCTTCTGGTGAGCCGGCGGCGCGTCGGAGGCCATGATCGCCTGGTCGCCAATGACCAGCCGGGCATGGATGATCTTGTCGTGCCATTCGGGCGGAACGTGATCCTTCGCCGGCGTTTCGGCGTGGGTGAGCATCTCGACGACCTTCCCGCCAAGCGCCTTCTCGTAGAAGCGGAAGGCCTCGGCGCAGGTGCCGTTGAAGAACAGATACGGGACGATCTGCATGGCGGTTCCTTTCGTCGATTGCGGCAGGCTCTTGCCGTGCCTGCTCCTGCGACGAATGGAACGGGCCCGGATCGACGAAGGCGGACGCCCGGCGAACCCGGTTTCCGACGTTCCGACCCCGGGACGGGCCTGACTCTTGTATTGCCGCTCACGGGAACGAGGCCACCCGAGAGCGCATCCGCGGCAATCGAGAGATCGTCGTTCCCGGCCTCGAACCGAAACTCCTTTGGAGTCCTCACGGCCCGGCTGTTGCCGGACTGGATTCACCCCCGGTCGTCATGGCGCGAACTCCAAGCCGATAAGGGTAGGCATCGACTTGGAGGAGCGCCTTTCTCAGGGCCGCCTACCCCCCGAGGCTGAACGCCGCGAGCGCCGCCATGTTGACGATGTCTGAGTCCTTGGCGCCGAGGGAGACGATCTGCACCGGCTTGTCGAGGCCGACGAGCAGCGGGCCGATCACGGTCGAACCGCCCAGTTCCTGGAGCAGCTTGGTGGAGATCGAGGCGGAGTGCCATGCCGGCATGATCAGGACGTTCGCCGGCCCGGAGAGGCGGCAGAAGGGATAGGGCGCCATGGCCGCGGGGTTGAGCGCGACGTCGGCAGCCATCTCGCCGTCGTACTCGAAATCGACCCGTCGCCCGTCGAGTATCGACACCGCATCGCGGACCTTCTGCGCGCGCTCGCCCTCGGGCTGGCCGAAGGTCGAGTAGGCGAGGAAGGCGACCCGCGGCTCGTAGCCCATGCGCTTGGCGACCGCCGCCGTCTCCTCGGCGATATCGGCGAGTTCCTCCGCCGTCGGCATCTCGTGGACTGCCGTGTCGGCGACCAGCACGGTCCGGCCGCGGGCGAGCACGATCGACACGCCGATGATGCGGTGACCCGGCTTGGGATCGATGGCCTTCCTTATGTCGTCGAGCACGGTGGCATAGTTCCGGGTGACGCCGGTCACCATCGCGTCGGCGTCGCCGAGGGCCACCATGCAGGCGCCGAAGGCGTTGCGGTCGGTGTTGGCGAGGCGCTGGCAATCGCGGAACAGGTAGCCCTTCCGCTGGAGGCGCGAATAGAGGTAGTCGGCGTAGTCGAGGTTCCGCTGCGAGAGCCGCGCGTTGTGGATCTCGATGCCCTCGCGGATGTCGATGCCGGCGCGGTCGGCTGCGGCGCGTACCGTTTCCTCCCGGCCGATGAGGATCGCCGTGCCGAGCTTGTGGTGGACGAAGCTCACCGCGGCGCGGATCGTCTGCTCCTCCTCGCCCTCGGCGAAAACCACGCGCTTGGGCGCCCGCTTGACCCGCTGGAAGATGCGCTGGAGCGTTCCGACGATCGGGTCGCGACGGGCGGAAAGCTGCAGCTTGTAGGCCGGCATGTCGACGATCGGCTTGCGCGCCACCCCCGATTCCATCGCCGCTTTCGCCACCGCCGCCGGGATCTCGCTGATGAGCCGCGGGTCGAAGGGGACCGGGATGATGTAGTTGGGGCCGAATTTCGGCCGGAGGCCCTGGTAGGCGGCGGCCACCTCGTCCGGCACGTCCTCGCGGGCAAGCGCCGCAAGCGCCTCGGCCGCGGCGATCTTCATCGCATCGTTGATGCTCGTCGCGCGGACGTCGAGCGCGCCGCGGAAGATATAGGGGAAGCCGAGGACGTTGTTGACCTGGTTGGGGTAGTCCGAGCGGCCGGTCGCCACGATCGCGTCGTCGCGGATCTCGGCCACCTCCTCCGGCGTCACCTCCGGATCGGGATTGGCCATGGCGAAGATGATCGGCTTCGCGGCCATGGAGCGGATCATCTCGCGCGTGAAGGCGCCCTTGACGGACAGGCCGTAGACCACGTCTGCGCCTTCCATGGCCTCGGCGAGAGTGCGCGCCGGCGTATCGGTGGCGTGGGCCGACTTCCACTGGTTCATGCCTTCGGTGCGGCCCTTGTAGACCACGCCCTTGGTATCGCACAGGATGATGTTCTCGCCCGGCATGCCCATCGCTTTGACCAGTTCGACGCAGGCAATGCCGGCAGCGCCGGCGCCGTTGCAGACGAGCTTGGTCGTCTTGATGTCGCGGCCGGTAAGATGGAGGGCGTTGATCAATCCGGCCGTGGCGATGATCGCGGTACCGTGCTGGTCGTCGTGGAAGACCGGGATGTCCATCGCCTCGCGGAGGCGGGACTCGATGATGAAGCAGTCGGGCGCCCTGATGTCCTCGAGATTGATGCCGCCGAAGGACGGACCGAGGTAGCGGACCGCGTTGATGAAGGCATCGACGTCCTCGGTGTCGATCTCGAGGTCGATCGAATCGACGTCGGCGAAGCGCTTGAACAGCACCGCCTTGCCTTCCATCACCGGCTTGGAGGCGAGTGCGCCGAGATTGCCGAGACCGAGAATGGCGGTCCCGTTGGAGATGACGGCGACGAGGTTGCCGCGGGTCGTATAGTCGAAAGCGAGCGCCGGGTCCTCGGCGATGGCCCGGACCGGGACGGCGACGCCGGGCGAATAGGCGAGCGAAAGATCCCGCTGCGTCGCCATCGGCTTGGTCGGGGTGATCTCGAGCTTGCCAGGGCGGCCCTGGGAGTGGAAGGCGAGCGCCTCCTGGTCTGTAACGGACGGGCCGGCCTTGGCGGGTTTGAGCGGCTTCGACGGGGCGTTCATCGGGCGGTTCCTTGACGCCGGAGACACCGGCGTTTCGCACGTTGCGGAAGGGGGTCGGACGGACAGTAACACCGCCGCCGGGGTGAGGGAAACCGCCGCATGAGGCTTGGGGCGGCGAATCTCCGGCGCGGTTTCCTTCTGCCGCGGTGGCGCGTCCTGTGGTAGAAGCAACGATGGGACTTGTCTCGGCCGCGGCGGGCTTTGCTGATGAGTCGACTTCGACGCGCCCTTACGGCGGCGCTTCTTACGGTAGGCATTGCCCTGTCGATCGCGGGCGCGGCGACCCCCGCAACCGCCGGGAGCTTTCGCGTGGTCGGGGTGAACAGCCCTGACGTGCTCAACATCCGGAGCGGGCCTTCGGCGTCTCATGACATCGTCGGCACGATCCCGCCGCGGAGCGCCGGCATTGAAGGCCTGGGCGAGTGCCGGCGCGGCTGGTGCCTTATCCGCTTCGGCTCGGTGGAAGGCTGGGTGAACGCGCGCTTCCTCGCCCCGGATGACGAGGAGGCCGTCGCCGCCCCTGAGCCTGAGGCCGATCCGGACCCTTCGGCGCCGCCGCCCGCTGGTGAACCCACCCGTCGGGTGCTGGCCGACGGCACGCTGGAGTTGCGCCGCTCCGACGGCTCGGCGCTCCGCCTGACCCCCGAGGGTCGCGATGTCCTCGTCTCCGCCGACGGCACGGTCCGGTCGCTCACCTACCTCCAGGTGCAGAGCTCGAACCTCCCGCCGCTTCCGCCCGAGCTCGCCGGCTGGGGCAGCCGCATCGGCGACGACCTGCTTGGCATCCTCCGCAACATCCTGACGCCGGGCGAGATGAACGCGTATCTCCAGACGGAAAACGGCAAATCCTATTACGAGCTTGTCCAATGGCGGCTTCGCAGCATCGCGTTCCTCACCCGGCCGGCTTCCTGACCGTGCGGTCGATCGCCGCGCTGGCCCGCGTGCTCATCGCCGTCGTCGTGACGCTGACGGCCCTCGGCGTCGCGCGCTCGCAGGAGGCCGCCGACACGCCGGTCACCGACCGCATCGAGCAGCTCAAGGCCCTCGATACGAGCGAAAGCGAAAGCAGCCTCGCGCCGCCGATCATTTCCTCGGAGCTTCTCGACGAGGAAGGGAGCGCCGCCCTCCGCGAGGCGCTCACCGCCTACTACCAGTACCGCATCTCCGGTTACGCCCACCGGGAACGGGTCTTTGCCTGGCAGCTCCTGTCGTCGCGGATCATCTTCGTGCTGGTCATCTTTCTCGTCATGACCGGCATCTACTTCTCGTGGCTTCAGTTCCGCGCCGCCCTCAAGGGCAAGGGGATCGAGATGAAGGAGACGAGCTTCGAGGCCTCCGCCACCGGGCTCAAGCTCACCTCTCCCGTCCTCGGCGTCATCATCCTCGGCATGTCGCTCGCCTTCTTCTATCTCTATCTCGTCTACATCTATCCGATCTCCGAGATCATCTGAGGCCGGCGGACGAACGGCAGGGCGCGTCCGCTCTGCCCTGCAGCGACCGGCCGCTTCGGGATGACGCGGAGGCGAGTGCCGGGGCCGTGGATGAGGCTGGAAGGAAATCGGCCGCGGCCGGTGAGGCTGGCGCCGGGCACGGGCGGCGGCTAGGCCGGCCCGTCCTTGTCGATGTCGCGGCGCACCTCCGGCGTACGCAGGAGCGCCTCGACGCGCTCGCCTTCCGCAAAGGACGTGTCCAGACGAAAGCGGAGCTCCGGGGCGTAGCGGAGGTTCACCCGGTGCGCGACCTCGCCGCGGAGAAAGCGCTTGTTGCGGTCGAAGGCGGCAACGATCTGCTCGCCGCCCTTGCCGCCGAGCGGCAGGACATAGACGGTGGCAAGCCGGAGGTCCGGCGACATCCGTACCTCCGGCACCGTCACGAGCGTGCCTTCCAGCGCCGGGTCGTGGACATCGCCGCGCTGCAGGATCTCGGCAAGCGCATGGCGCACCAGCTCGCCGGCGCGCAGCTGGCGCTGGGAAGGGGCCTTGGCGGTGCTCGGTCTTGCCATCGTCCCCGGCCGCCGAGGGCTGGTCACGTCCGCTGCTTCCGCGTCAGAGCGTCCGCGCGACTTCCTCGACGCGGTAGCACTCGATGATGTCGCCCTTGCGGATGTCCTGGTACTTCTCGAAGGCCATGCCGCATTCCTGGCCGGCCGGCACCTCGCGCACCTCGTCCTTGAAGCGCTTGAGCGTCGAGAGCTTGCCCTCGTGGATGACCACGTTGTCGCGGATGAGCCGGACGTTGGCGCCGCGCTGGACGACGCCGTCGGTCACCCGGCAGCCCGCCACCTTGCCGACCTTCGAGATGTCGAAGACCTCGAGGATCTCGGCGTTCCCCAGCATCGTCTCCCGCCGCTCCGGCGAGAGCAGGCCGGACATCGCCGCCTTCACGTCGTCCACCAGGTTGTAGATGATGTTGTAGTAGCGGATCTCGATGCCGTCGCGCTCGGCCGTGTCGCGCGCCTGGGCATTGGCGCGGACGTTGAAGCCGATGATCGCCGCGTTCGACGTGGCGGCGAGCGTTACGTCCGACTCGGTTATGCCGCCGACACCCGCGTGGATGACACGGGCGGCGACCTCGTTGGTGCCGAGCGAGGTGAGCGCCTGGGTGATCGCCTCGACCGAGCCCTGGACGTCGGCCTTGACCACCAGCGGGAAAATCTTCTGTCCCGCCGTCTGCAGCTGGTTCATCATTTCGGCGAGCGAGCCGCGCGCGCCGGTCATCTTGGCCTGGGCCTTCTCGCGCTTCTGCCTCGCGCGGTAGTCGGTCACCTCGCGGGCCCGCGCTTCCGAATCGACCACCGCGAAGCGGTCGCCCGCCTCCGGCGCGCCCTGGAAGCCGAGGACCTCGACCGGGGCCGAGGGGCCGGCGTCCTTCACCGCCTCGCCGCGATCGTCGAGGAGGGCGCGGACCTTGCCCCACTCCGACCCCGCGACCAGGATGTCGCCGACGTGGAGCGTGCCGCGCTGCACCAGCACCGTCGCTACCGGCCCGCGGCCGCGATCGAGCTTGGCCTCGATCACCGTGCCTTCGGCCGGCCGGTTCGGATTGGCGCGGAGCTCGAGCACCTCCGCCTGGAGGAGGATCGTGTCGAGAAGCCGGTCGAGGTTCAGGTGCTTGAGGGCCGAGACTTCGACGTCGAGCACCTCGCCGCCCATCGACTCGACGAACACCTCGTGCTGGAGCAGTTCGGTCCGGACTCGCTGCGGTTCGGCATCCGGCTTGTCGATCTTGTTGATGGCGACGATGATCGGCACCCTCGCCGCCTTGGCGTGGTTGATCGCCTCGATCGTCTGCGGCATGACGCCGTCGTCGGCGGCGACCACCAGCACCACGATGTCGGTCACCTTGGCGCCGCGCGCCCGCATCGCCGTGAAGGCGGCGTGGCCGGGCGTGTCGATGAAGGTGATCTTCTGGCCGCCGCGGTTCACCTGGTAGGCGCCGATATGCTGGGTGATGCCGCCCGCCTCGCCGGCAACCACATTGGCCTCGCGGATCGCATCGAGCAGCGACGTCTTTCCGTGGTCGACGTGGCCCATGATGGTGACCACCGGTGCGCGGGGCTGAAGGTCCTCGACCGCGTCGGTCGCGGTGAACAGGCCCTCCTCGACATCGGACTCGGCGACGCGGCGGACGGTGTGGCCCATGTCCTCGGCGATCAGCTGCGCCGTGTCGGCGTCGATCACGTCGGCCGCCTTCACCAGGTGGCCCTGCTTCATCATCAGCTTGATCACGTCCACTGCCCGCTCCGCCATGCGGTTGGCGAGTTCCTGGATGGTGATGGTCTCGGGAATCACCACCTCGCGGGCGATCTTCTCGCGCGGGCCTTCATGGGCGCGGGCGCGATCGCGCTCGCGACGGCGGCGGATCGAGGTGAGCGAGCGGGCCCGCTCGGAATCGTCTAGGGCGTTGACCAGCGTGAGCTTGCCGCGGCGGCGTTCCTCGCCGCGCTTGACCGGTTTCGGCTCGGCGGGACGCGCGGTCTTGACCTTGCCGCGGAGCGCGCCGCGCTCCTCCTCTTCCTCACCCTCCTTCAGAGCGCGAAGTGCGCGCGGGGCGGCGGCCTCCGGCTCGGGCTTCTTCTCCTCGCCCAGGCGGCGGCGCGCGGTGTCCTCGGCGCGGGCGCGCATCGCCTCCTCGGCCTTGCGTCGCGCTTCCTCCTCGGTCTTGCGCCGCTCGGCCTCCTCGCGCTCGCGGCGGAGCCGCTCGGCCTCGGCATTGCGTCGCGCCGCCTGTTCCTCGGCGAGACGGCGTTCCTCCGCCTCGTGGAGCTTGGCGTCGGCGAGCGCCTTGGCGCGCGCATCGATCTCGTCCTCGGACAGCTGCCGTAGCACCAGCCCGGCGCGCGGACTCGGCTTTGGCGGTTCCGGAGCGACCGTGTCGCGCGGGGTGACCTTGACCGGCTCGGGGGCGGGGCGCGGTGCCGATGCCGGCGTCTCGGCCTTGGCTTCGCCGGGCATGACGATACGGCGCTTCTTGCGCTCGACCTGAACCGTGTTGGTGCGGCCGTGCGAGAAGCTCTGCCGGACGGTGTCGCGCTCGACGCCCCGCGGCTTGAGTCCGAGCGGCTTGCGCTGCTGCGGGACGTGGATCGTCTTGTCGCCGGTGTTTCTGGTCTCGTTCATGTATTCCCTTGCATCCCGAGAGGCGCGCTACCTGCCGCGCTGTACAAAGCCATTGCGCCGCCAGCACCCATGTCCCCGCCGAGGAAATCGGCGAGGGCCCGGACGCGATTCAGCGCATTGACGCTCGCCGGCCCAGCGAGCAGAGCAGCATGTATCACATTTGTTCGGCCGATTGCCAAATCCAAATCCCCGCTTTGAAAGATTCTGATGACCGGAAGATGACCGGCCTGGGGCCCGAGGCTCCGGCGCGCCGCCGCGTCGAGCTTGGCCATGCCGTCGCTTCCGGCATCCGCCGCGTGAATGAGGGCAATCGCCCTGCCCTCGGCCAGCGCCGTCTCGACCTTCGCGAAACCGGGGACCAGCTACCCCGCCTTCCGGGCCAGCGAGAGCGCCGAGAGCGCAGATTCTTTGAGCAGTGCCGCAACCCGGTCGGCAAGGCCGGGCTCGACCTTCACCTCCTCGCCGAGGCCGCGGGCGAAGAGCCGCTTGCGTTCGGCGGTGCGGATATGTTCGGCGTCGGCGCTGACCCATACCCCGCGGCCGGGCAGCCGGCGGCGAAGGTCCGGGACCACGGTGCCGTCAGGCGCCGCGACGAAACGGATCAGCCGCTCCGCGGGCAGCGCTTCGCGCGTCACGATGCAGGTGCGCGTCGGCGGCTCGTTGCGGGGCGGCATCTGAGCATGTCCTTAGGCCGCGGCCGGAGCCGGCGCGGCCTCGGCCGCGGAGCTGGCCTCTGCCTCGGCCTCGGCCGCCGCCTCTGCGGCGGCGCGGTCGAGGTCCTCCTGCGTGATCCACCCGGCCTTGATGCGGGCCTGCATGATCATCGCCTCGGCATCGGCGCGGGAAAGGTCGAAACCGTCGAGCGCGCCGGGGGTGCGGGTCGACTCGCCATCCTTCCGCTCGACATAGCCGACCAGGTCGTCGGGCACGAGCCCGGCGAAATCCTCGACCGTCTTGATCCCGGCCTTGCCCAGCGCGACCAGGGCCGCGGTCGTGACGCCCGGGATGTCCTTGAGCGCATCCTCGACGCCGAGCGCCTTCCGCTCCGCATCCTGCTCGGCCTCGATCCGGGCGAGATACTCGCGGGCCCGGTTCTGCAGCTCCGCCGCGGTCTCGTCGTCGAAGCCCTCGATCGATGCCAGGTCGTCGAGCTCGATATAGGCGATCTCCTCGACGCTGGCGAACCCCTCCGAGGCCAGAAGCTGGCCGACCACCTCGTCGACGTCGAGGGCCCCGATGAACAGCGCCGAACGCTCCTGGAATTCCTTCTGGCGCCGCTCCGACTCCTCCTGCTCGGTCAGGATGTCGATGTCCCATCCGGTGAGCTGGGAGGCGAGCCGCACGTTCTGCCCGCGGCGTCCGATGGCGAGCGACAGCTGGTCGTCGGGCACCACCACCTCGATCCGCGCCGCATCTTCGTCGAGCACGACCTTGGCGACCTCCGCCGGCTGGAGCGCGTTGACGATGAAGGTGGCGGCGTCATTGGACCATGGAATGATATCGATCTTCTCGCCCTGGAGTTCGTTCACCACCGCCTGGACGCGGCTGCCGCGCATGCCGACGCAGGCGCCGACCGGGTCGATCGAGGAATCGCGGGAAATGACGGCGATCTTGGCGCGGCTGCCGGGATCGCGGGCGACCGACTTCACCTCGATGATGCCGTCATAGATTTCCGGCACCTCCTGGGCGAAGAGCTTGGTCATGAACTGCGGGTGCGTGCGGGAGAGGAAGATCTGCGGCCCGCGCTGCTCGCGGCGGACGTCGTAGATATAGGCGCGGATGCGGTCGCCGTAGCGGAAGGTCTCGCGCGGTATCAGCTCGTCGCGCCGCACGATGCCCTCGCCGCGTCCGAGGTCGACGATGACGTTGCCGTATTCGACCCGCTTGACCTGGCCGTTGACGATCTCGCCGATGCGGTCCTTGAACTCCTCGTACTGGCGGTCGCGCTCCGCCTCGCGCACCTTCTGGACGATGACCTGCTTCGCCGACTGCGCGGCGATCCGGCCGAAGTCCATCGGCGGCAGCGGCTCGGCGATGAAGTCGCCGAGCTGCGCCGCCGGGTTCCTCCGCCGCGCGTCCTCGACCAGAATATCGGTCGCCGGGTTCTCGATCTGATCGACCACCTTGAGCAGGCGCTGCAGCTTGATCTCGCCGGTCTTGGGGTTGATCTCGGCGCGGACGTCGGTCTCCTGGCCATAGCGCGAGCGCGCCGCCTTCTGGATCGCGTCCTCCATGGCGGTGACCACGATCATGCGGTCGATCGCCTTCTCGCGGGCGACCGCGTCGGCGATCTGCAGGAGTTCAAGTCGGTTTGCGCTGACGGCCATTGTTGGTTGCTCCCGTCGTCAATGGGTTGCGGCGCGTTCGGCGCCGGCCTTGTCGGCTTCGTCTTCGTCGCCCCGCGGCTTCTGCCGGCGGAGGGATTCCTTGATCAGTTCGTCGGTGAGGACGAGTTTCGCCTCGTGGATGGCATCGAGCGGCACCATGGCGAACGTCTCCCCCTCGACCGGAGCATCGAGCGCGACGCGGACTGCATCGCCCTCGACGCCGGCGAGCTTGCCGCGGAAGCGCTTCCGTCCGTTGAGCGGCTGATCGAGCTCGATCTTGGCGAGGTGTCCGCCCCACTCGACGAAATCCGAACGCCGCACCAGCGGCCGGTCGATGCCGGGCGAGGACACCTCGAGATGATAGGCCCGGTCGATCGGGTCCTCGACGTCGAGTACCGGGGAGAGGTCGCGGGAGAGGATCTCGCAATCGTCGACGGTCATCGTCCCGTCGGGCCGTTCCGCCATGATCTGGAGCGTCGTGCCGTTCATCGCCGAGAGCTTGACACGCACCAGCCGGTAGCCGAGCCCGACGATGGTCGGCTCGATGGCATTGGCAATACGCGCCTCGGTTCCGCGCTCGGTGACTATGCGAGGCTCGTTCAGGGTGTCGGCCAATCCGTTTCCTTTGTCGCGACGAGCGGTTTCGGGCGATGCGCCTTTGGGAGCGGGCCCCCGCGGGTCCACCCTCAGAAACGAACCGATCGTTTTGAGAAGATAGGGTTCATATAGTCCTGCCGGCCGAGGAAAGCAACCGGCAGCGGAGATTTCAGGACTCCCCCCGCCCGACCCTTAGCCCGGCCACTCCCGCCAGTGGCTCGGTCTGAAATAGACCGGCTTGCCGCTCGCCGATTGGACCCAGGCGCGCTTTGCGCGCCGGCAGGCGAAGGCGAGCGGGCTCGGCTTGCCGTCGACCATCATGGCGAGTTGGACATCGCGGTCCTCTGGCGCCTCGCGGATCGGCCTCCAGCCGCCCGCCTCCGGCAGGCCGCGCGCGGGGGCGAATGCCCGAGCCGCAGCCGTCCCCGGCACCGGGGCGGGCACAGGCGCCGAACGGACCGCCGGCGCCTGGCCCTCGTCCAGCGCCTTCAGGGCCGGGACGAGTACGCGGTCGTAGAGGTTTCGTTGCGCGCGGGTCAGGCGGTCGTAGCCTAGGTCGATGGCGTTGAGCGCGACGCCGTAGACGGGATCGCCCCGGTTAATGTCGCCCCGTTCCACCAGGGCCTCGACTTTTTTTGCCAGCTCTTGATCGGGCAGGGTGTTCGCCAACGCTTGATTCCCGTGACTCTGTCTCAGGGATTGTCGAAGAGCTCCGCTCTTCGCAAGCAAACAGACCGGGAAACGGCACCGAAGGTTCGCGCATAGCGGTTGCCCTGGCGTGGCGATTCGCCGGGCCGGTCACATGCTTTTGCCCGCCGGCATGATCATGATGCTGCCGTCGGGCATGGTCATCGCTTGCCCCGGCATGAAGGTCGGCAGAAGGGCGGGCGAGACCAGCACGGCCATCCCGTAGAGGATGAGGAGCGCCGCGCCCGCCTTGAGCACGCCCCGTCCGAACGGAAACGTCTTCTCGGCGAAGATGAACAGCGTGATCGCCGCCATCGCCGCTATGTTCATCATGCCGAGGGGA
>DASSPO010000495.1:0-3265 GCA_035699585.1 Bauldia sp. | reverse complement strand
GCCGGCATGGTGATGGCCGCAGGCGTTGATGCACCCGGAGATCTTGATCTTCAGCTGGCCGATGTCCTCCTGCCGGAACGCATCGGCGAAGCGTTCGGAGATCCGTTCCGCGACCGGGATCGAGCGGGCGGTGGCGAGCGCGCAGTAGTCGAGGCCCGGGCAGGCGATGATGTCTGTAACGAGCCCGGCATTGGCGGTGGCCAGGCCATTGTCGCGAAGCGCCGAATAAATCACCGGCAGGTCGTCAAGCGCGACATGCGGCAGGATCAAGTTCTGCTCATGGCTGACCCGCGCCTCGCCGTGGCTGTAGCGCTCAGCGAGGTCGGCGACGAGTTCCATCTGCTCCGCCGTCGCATCGCCAGGCGTGCCGCCGATGGGCTTCAGGGAGATCGTCACGATGGCGTGGCCGCTCACCCGGTGAGGGACCGTGTTCTGGTCGACCCACGCGCCGAATTCCGCATCCGCGGCGCGGGCGCGATTGAGCACGACGCTCTCCGCCGGCCGCGGCTCAAGCGACGCGGGAAGCGCGAAGTAAGCCTGGATACGGCGGATTTCCTCTTCCGGCAGAGCGAGCGCCGAGTGCCGAATGCGCTCCCATTCTTCCTCGACCTGGCGCGCGATCTCCTCGGCGCCGGTCTCGTGGACGAGGATCTTGATCCGTGCCTTGAACTTGTTGTCGCGCCGGCCGAACTGGTTGTAGACGCGGAGGATCGCCTCCGAATAGGAGAGCAGATCCTCTTCCGGGAGGAAGTCGCGAATCCGGTGGCCGATGAACGGCGTCCGGCCGAGCCCGCCGCCGACATAGACGGCGAAGCCGAGCCTGCCGTTCCCATCGCGCTTCAGATGCAGGCCGATGTCGTGAACCTGGATCGCGGCGCGGTCGCGTTCCGAGCCGGTCACGGCGATCTTGAACTTCCGCGGCAGGAAGACGAACTCGGGATGGAGCGATGACCACTGCCGGAGGATCTCGGCGTAGGGGCGGGGATCAGCCACCTCGTCGCGCGCCGCGCCAGCAAAGTGGTCTGCAGTCACGTTCCTGATGCAGTTCCCCGAGGTCTGGATGGCATGCATCTCGACGGTGGCGAGATGGGCTAGGATGTCGGGAATGTCCTTGAGCGCCGGCCAGTTGAACTGAAGGTTCTGGCGCGTCGTGAAATGGCCATAGCCGCGATCGTACTTGCGCGCGATGAAGGCGAGCATGCGGAGCTGGGCCGGGTTCAGCGTGCCATAGGGGATGGCGATCCGGAGCATGTAGGCGTGGAGCTGGAGATAGACGCCGTTCATCAGCCGGAGCGGCTTGAACTGCTCCTCAGTGAGTTCGCCCGAGACACGGCGTTCGACCTGGCCGCGGAACTGGGCGACCCGCTCGTTGACAAACTCCCGATCGAACTCGTCGTAACGGTACATTTTCCGTAGACCTATTGCTCTTTCGCTTTAACCCACACCAGCGCCGGAACGAGTACGAGGCGCTGGCCGGTCATCGTCCTCACTCGGCCGCTGCCGGCATCCGGGGCCTCCTGGTCAGTGCCGCATATTCCGCCTCGCCGTAGGCGATGCTCGGCCCCTCGGCGCGGATACGCTCGCGGATGCGCGTCGGCGTCGGCCGACCGTCGATCACCGTCATGTCGATGGCATAGGGTTCAACCACGATCCGCGCATCGTGCTGCCCCTGCGCGTAGGCAGTGGCTTCATCGAGCTCGGGCCCGTCGGCGAGGAGCCGCGCCTCCGCGACGTCGAGCGTCCAGCCGCCATTCGCGTCGAGAAACACGACGCGGCCGTCATCGAGGCGGTTGGCGGTGATCGCCTTCTGCGGTCCGGCCTTGGCAGCTTTGAACATGACTCCGTTCGTCCTTTCTCAGGCAGCCAACCCGGCGAGCGCCGCCGGCTCGGCTTCGATCGCGCCGAGCGCCACCACCTCGCCGATGATGATCAGTACCGGCCCGGTCAGCTCCGGCCGCGCCGCGATCCTGGCCAATTCATCCAGCCGACCCTGGTAGGCGCGTCGATCGCGGCGCGAGGCGTTCTCGATGACCGCCACAGGAGTCGACGCGGCGACACCGGCCTCCATCAGGCGCGCAGCCACCTTGGCCGCCGCGGCATGCCCCATATAGACCGCGACCGTCGCCCCGGAAAGGGCGAGCCCCGCCCAGCCCGGAAGCGTCTCGCCATCGGCGTCCTGACCGGTCGCGAACACGAGTCCGGATGAGGTGTCACGGAGTGTAAGCGGGATTTCGTTCTCCGCCGCCGCGGCGAATGCCGCGGTGATACCGGGAACCACGTCGAAGGAAACGCCTGCCGCGCGGAGTGCCGCCATCTCCTCCCCCGCACGGCCGAAGATGAGTGGATCACCGGACTTGAGGCGAACGACACGGTTGCCCCTCTTCGCCTCCTCGACGAGGAGAGCGTTGATCGCTTCCTGACTGAGCGCGTGATTGCCCGGCGCCTTGCCGACATAGAACCGCCGCGCGTCGCGGCGGCCCTGCGCAAGAATCGCTTCCGGCACCAGCCGGTCGTAGACGATGACGTCGGCCTCCTGGAGCGCCCGCTGGGCGCGGAGCGTGAGCAGGTCCTCGGCACCGGGTCCGGCCCCGACAAGAGAAACGTGACCCGCGAGGTTGGGGCCGACCTCGAGCATGCGCACCGCCTCGCCCTCGGCCGCGCCCAGATCGCCGGCGAACACTTTCTCAGCGACCGGTCCGGAAAAGAACCGGGCCCAGAAGCGTCGGCGGGGGCCGCCGGAAGGCACGGCCCGGGCCACGCGCTCGCGGAGCCGGTCAGCGAGGCCGGAAAGATCGCCGTAGGCGGGTGCGAGGAGGGCCTCGATCCGCGCCCGGACGTGTCGGGACAACACCGGCGCCACCCCCTCGCTGCCAACGGCAACGGCAAGCGGTGCGCGATTGACGATGGACGGCGTGTAGAAGTCGCAGAGTTCAGGGCGATCAACGATGTTGACGGGAACGCCGGCCTGGTGGGCGAGCGACCGGATCTCGCGGTCACGTTCCTCGTCGCCGGTGGCGGCAAAGACCAGCGCCGCGCCCGTAAGGTCGGTGACGGTCGGCCATGCCCCGCGCCAGTCGGCATGAGCGGCGATCAGGTCGACACCCGTTTCCTTGTCGAGAGTCGCGGCATAGACCACAATCTCGGCCTTGGTCTCGGCAAGCAGCCGGACCTTGGCGGCCGCTTCCGGCCCGCCGCCGACCACGACCACCCGTCTTCCCTCCACCCGGTGGAAGGCCGGAAAGACGCCGAGCTTGCGCTTGGCCTC
>DASSPO010000494.1:0-2477 GCA_035699585.1 Bauldia sp. | reverse complement strand
CCGTCCAGCTGAAGCAGTCCGCCGACCTGCTCCTCGCCGACCTCGACGATCTGCTCGCCGTCCTCAAGCGTCGCGCCGAGGAGCACAAGCTGACCCCGACCATCGGCCGCAGCCACGGCATCCACGCCGAGCCGACGACGTTCGGGCTCAAGCTCGCCGTGGCGTACGCCGAATTCACCCGTGCCAAGGAGCGGCTCAAGGCCGCGCGCAAGGAAATCGCGACCTGCGCCATTTCAGGGGCGGTCGGCACGTTTGCGCAGGTCGATCCGCGCGTCGAGCAGCACGTGGCGAAGGCGATGGGACTCACGGTCGAGCCGGTCTCGACGCAGATCATCCCGCGCGACCGCCATGCGATGTTCTTCGCCACACTCGGCGTCGTTGCGTCGTCGGTCGAACGGCTGGCGATTGAAATTCGCCATCTGCAGCGCACCGAGGTTCTCGAAGCCGAAGAATTCTTCTCGCCCGGCCAGAAGGGCTCGTCGGCGATGCCGCACAAGCGCAATCCGGTGCTCTCGGAGAATCTGACCGGCCTCGCCCGCCTGGTTCGCTCCATGGCGCTGCCGGCAATGGAGGATGTGGCGCTCTGGCACGAGCGCGACATCTCCCATTCCTCGGTCGAGCGGGTGATTGCCCCCGACGCGACCATCGCACTCGACTTCGCGCTCCATCGCCTCGCCGGGCTGATCGACAACCTCATCGTCTATCCCGATGCCATGAAGGCAAACCTCGACCGGCTCGGCGGCCTCATCCATTCGCAAGGCGTGCTGCTCGCGCTGACCAAGGCAGGGTTGAGTCGCGAGGCCGCCTACGCCATCGTGCAGCGGAACGCGATGCCGGTCTGGGAGGGGAAGGGAGACTTCCTGTCGCTTCTCAAGAAGGACCCGCAAGTGACTCAGGCGATTCCGGAAAATGAGCTCGCCGCCCTGTTCGACGTCAAGCCGCACGTCGCCCATGTCGACGAGATCTTCCATCGGGTTTTCGGCGTAAGCGGCTGAAGGAGATGCACATTGGCCAGCCGGATCTACGACATCCCGCTCCGCCGGATCGACGGCAAACCGGCGACGCTGCGCGACTATGCCGGCGACGTGCTCCTTATCGTCAACGTCGCCTCGCAGTGCGGGAAGACGCCGCAATACGAAGGGCTCGAGGCCCTCTACAGGAAGAAGCGCGGCAATGGCTTCGCGGTGCTCGGTTTCCCCTGCAACCAGTTCGATGGGCAGGAGCCGGGTAGCGAGGACGAGATCGCCGAATTCTGCCGCACGGTCTATGGCGTCGACTTCCCGATGTTTGCGAAGATCGACGTCAAGGGGCCGGGACAGCACCCGCTCTACAAGGTCCTGACCGAGGCGCAGCCCAGGCGTCAGTTGAGCCCGGCGATCGCCAATCCGAAGCCGGTCGAGGGCGACGTCCGCTGGAACTTCGAAAAGTTCCTGGTGAGCCGCGACGGACGCGTGGTCGGCCGCTACGATCCCGACGTGACGCCCGGCGACACGGTATTGGTCGGCGCGATCGAGACCGCGCTTGCCGCGCCGCGCTGAAGCCTCGACGCGGAGGAGATCCCACAATGCGCAACATCATCGTCCTTGCCCTGACACTTGCCGCCGGCCTCGCCGCCCTTGCCTCACCCGCCGGCGCCGCGAGCTTCGACTGCGGCAAGGCAGCCGCTCCGGACGAAATCGCGATCTGCGCCAACCCGGACCTGTCGGCGCTCGACTCGGAGATGGGGGGCCTGTGGTTCGCCTACAGCCAGATCCCGTTCCTGATGGGAATGGCCGGCAACCGGCAGGACGAAGCGCGCGCGTTTCTTGAGGCCCGCGCCGCCTGCGGCGCCGATGTGGCCTGCCTCAGGAACGCCTATCACCAGCGCATCGCGACGCTGAGGCAGCAGATCACCGCGGGTATGCAGCAGTATTGCAACAACGGGTGAGGAAGGCCTGCGGCGCCATCCGTTCCGGGTTGCCCGTGACGGCACGCGGAGACTGTGCCGCCGAATCATCTGCGAGGAGCCCGCTTATTTCTTGACCAGGGCCGACACGGCGGTGTCGATCGAGAGCGTCGCCACGAAGCGATGGCCGCAGGCGCTCCGGGACATGAGCAGCGCGCAATCGCCCCTTGAGAGATCGCTGCCGACATAACGAAGGTCGATCGTCAGCGTGTCCTCCCACGACCAGTAGACGCCGGCATTCCAGGTCCAGTAGTCGGGCAGATCGAGGGAAGCCGCGTAAATCTGGTAGCCGAGGCCTCCCGACACGCCAAATCCGGCGGGAAGCGCATAGTCGGCAACGCCCTCGAGCCACAGCGAATAATCCCCCATCTGCGAGTAGTCGGGGGCGTAGTTGGTGTTGGCGCCGAGGGTCAGAGCATCGGTCGCGTAGTATTCGGCGCTGGCGTAGATGGCGCCGTAGTCCGGCGAGGTATTGTCGGCGTAGAAGTAGTGGGCGTATCCCAGGTCGAAAGCCGCACTGTCCGTCTCGGGC
>DASSPO010000493.1:0-11353 GCA_035699585.1 Bauldia sp. | reverse complement strand
CGGCGACGGCCGCAACGCCTGCTCCGGCGCCGCGACGGAACGGCGACGGGGAAGGCCAATTCCCCGGGTCACCGCTCGACGCGCGCTATACGTTCGAAAGCTTCTGCGACGGCGCCGCGAACCGGGTGGCATTTGCCGCCGCCCAAGCCGTCGCGGAGGGCGGATCGCTCAACCGCTACAATCCACTCTACATCCATGCCGGCGTCGGCCGCGGGAAGACCCACCTCCTTCACGCCACGACCAGAGCGGCGCGGCGTGCGGACCCGAGCCGCAAGGTGGTCTATCTGACAGCCGAATACTTCATGTTCCGCATGGTAGCGGCGATCCGCAACCAATCGGCGATCCAGCTAAAGGAGACACTTCGGGACATCGACCTGCTCCTCATCGATGACATGCAGTTCCTGCAGGGCAAGTCGGTGCAACAGGAGTTCTGCCATATGCTCAACGCGCTGATCGACGGCGCGAGGCAGGTGGTCGTGGCCGCCGACCGGCCTCCGGCGGAACTCGAGACGCTCGATGAGCGCGTGCGGTCGCGGCTGAAGGGCGGGGTCGCCTTCGAAATCGGCGCGCCCGACCTCGAACTTCGCAGACGCATCATCGCGACGCGATACAGGACGGCGCAAGAACAGCACCCCGGCCTCGATGTGCCGGAGCCGGTGCTCGAATACGTCGCGCAGTCGGTTGTCTCTAACGGCCGGGACCTCGAAGGCGCCCTCAACCGGCTGGTGGCCCAGTGGCAGTTCACCGGCCAGACGGTGACACTGGCCTCGGCCGAGATCACGCTCCGCGATCTCGTCGGCGCGCGCGAGCCGCGACGTGTGCGCATCGAGGACATCCAGCGCGTCGTGGCTCGACACTTCAACGTGTCAAAAGCCGATCTCCTGTCGAGCCGACGGACGCGCACCATCGTTCGGCCCCGTCAGATCGCCATGTATCTCGCCAAGGTGCTGACGCCACGGTCGCTCCCCGAGATCGGCCGGCGTTTCGGCGGGCGCGACCACACCACGGTGCTCCACGCCGTCCGCAAGATCGAGGAGCTGATCGAGGGCGACAAGTCGCTCGCCGACGAAATCGAGCTGCTCAAGCGGATGATCGACGAGTAGGTCATAGCGGCCCAATGCGGCGGACCGATCCGGCCGGGGCGGCCATAGCCCCGCGACCGGTTCGGTTCAGTGGGCGGGGCACATATCGCAGCCGAATCCTTCGATGTGGACCGCGGCCTTGCGCCCCTTGCGCTTTCCGGCCTTTGAGGCCAGTTTCGTCAGTCCGGTATCCCTGCCCCGGGGGCGGACGGCGCGCCTCCAGGCACCTCTCTAAGGACGGACAACTCTCATGCGCGCGACCGTCGAGCGATCGCATCTCCTCAAGTCTCTCGGCCACGTTCACCGCGTGGTCGAGCGGAGAAACACGATCCCGATCCTCTCCAACGTTCTCGTCAAGGCCGATGGCGGGAAGCTCATGCTCAAGGCGACCGACCTCGATCTTGAGGTGACTGAAACGGTACCGGCGGAGATCGGTCAGGCGGGCGCCACCACCGTGCCCGCCCACATCCTTTACGATATCGTGCGGAAATTGCCCGACGGCGCCGAAGTATCCCTGGACACCGGCGACGGGTCCCAGCTGACGGTGAAGTCCGGGCGCTCGCGCTTCGCGCTGCAGGTCCTGCCAGAGGCGGACTTCCCAGACCTGACCGCCGGAGACTTTCCGACCCGTTTCCGCCTCAAGGCGAGCGACCTCAAGAAACTGATCGACCGCACGCAATTCGCGATCTCGACCGAGGAGACCCGCTATTACCTGAACGGCATCTATCTGCACATCGTCACGGTTGCCGATAAGCCGATGCTTCGCGCCGTCGCCACAGACGGCCACCGCCTTGCCCAGGCGCAACTTCAGGCTCCCGAGGGCACGAAGGGCATGGCCGGCGTGATCGTGCCGCGAAAGACGGTGGGCGAAATCCAGAAGCTTATCGAGGACCCCGATGCCGAGGTCGAGGTGGAGATCTCCGATACCAAGATCAGGGTGACAATCGGCCTCGTCGTGCTCACCTCGAAGCTGATCGACGGCACTTTCCCCGACTATGTGCGCGTGATCCCCCAGGGGAACGACAAGGTCCTCAAGGTGGACAAGGGCGAGTTTGCGAGTGCCGTCGATCGAGTTTCGACCGTCTCCAGCGAACGCGGACGGGCGGTCAAGATGGCCCTCAACGATGGGCGAATGGTGCTCTCGGTCAATAACCCCGACTCCGGTAGCGCCACAGAGGAGCTCGGCGTGGACTATCCGTCCGATCCGATCGAGATCGGCTTCAATTCGAAATACCTGCTCGACGTGGCCGGCCAGCTTGAAAGCGATACCGCCGAGTTCCGTTTCGCCGATCCCGGTTCGCCGACCCTCATCCAGGACGATGCCTCGAAGGACGCCCTCTACGTGCTGATGCCGATGCGCGTGTGACAAGCGAGTCGTCGACGTCGCAGGCCACCTGACCACATCAACGCGTACGACGCCCTGCGCCCAGGACCGGTCGCGGCCCGTCAGCTCTGATCGCCGAAAGACCCCTGGCTCTCGCGTACAGCATCCCTTCGGGTAGAGCTTCGGTCCCAGTCCTCCATCCGACATTGGCCTTATAGGCAGCGTCAGATTGGCAGCGCCGTCGTCGAGAGGATTTCCTTCAGCACGAAGAAGGTGCGGATCTGACGCACGCCGGGCAGGCTGATGATTGCGTCGGCGTGGAGCCGATTGAAATGGGCGATGTCCTTCGTTCGGAGCACGAGGAAGTAGTCGAACTCGCCGGCGACGAGGTGACACTCAAGGCAACCGGGAATGCCTTTCGCCGCCGCCTCGAACTCGCCGAAGCTCGACGGCGTCGACCGGTCGAGCACCACGCCGACGATGACGAGCGCAGTCATCTCCACTTTGGCAGGATCAAGCACGGCGACGATCCGCGAAATGAAGCCCGCCGCACGAAGCTTCTCGACCCGGCGGAGTGTCGCGGCGGGGCTGAGATGAACCCGCTCTGAAAGCGCCGCGTTGGTGATCGAGGCGTCGACTTGCAGGGCGCGAAGAATGCTGCGGTCGGTTCGGTCGAGCGGCGGATCGCGGGCGTCAGGCAACGCAATTTTCTTCGGTTTCTTTGACATATGGCGCACTCTAGAGCCCATAAACCTGTAAAATCAGCGTGCTATCTTCGGCAATCGCCGTCAATAAAGCAATTGCCCATCCGAGCCGACCGCCGCATGATTCCGGTCGTGAAACCGCGCCGGAGACCATCCTGATGAACCTCACCCGCTTCCCCCGCCATCCGCTCACTTTCGGCCCGACGCCAATCGAGCCGCTCCCGCGGCTCTCGGCCCATCTCGGCGGCAAGGTCGAGATCTATGCCAAGCGCGAAGACATGAACTCGGGTCTCGCCTTCGGCGGCAACAAGGTGCGGAAGCTCGAATACCTGGTCCCCGAGGCGATGGCGGAAGGATGCGACACGCTGGTGACCATCGGCGGGGTCCAGTCGAACCACACCCGGCAGGTCGCCGCCGTGGCCGCCAAGCTCGGCATGAAGTGCCGGCTGGTCCAGGAGAGCTGGGTCAACTGGCACGACGCGGTTTACGACCGGGTCGGTAACATCCTGCTGTCGCGCATCCTCGGCGCACAGGTCGAGCTGGTCGACGAGGGCTTTGGAATCGGCTTCAAGGAGAGCTGGGAGAACGCCCTCGATGACGTGCGCCGGAAGGGCGGCAAACCCTACGCGATACCTGCCGGCGCCTCCGACCACAGGCTCGGCGGTCTTGGTTTCGTGGGTTTCGCCGAGGAAGTCCGGGCCCAGGAGAAGAACCTCGGCTTCCGCTTCGACTACATCTTCACCTGCTCGGTCACCGGGAGTACTCAGGCGGGGATGGTGGTCGGATTCGCCGCCGACGGCCGCGCCGACCGCGTCGTCGGCATCGACGGTTCTGCTACGCCGGAGGTGACGAAGGCGCAGATCCTCAGAATAGCGCAGCGGACCGCCGACCTCGTTGATCTCGGCCGGCAAATCACCGAGGCCGACGTCGTGCTCGACACGCGCTACGCCTATCCCGAATACGGCTTGCCGTCGGCGGAGACGCTCGAGGCGATACGGCTCGCGGCACGGCTCGAAGGAATGATGACCGACCCGGTCTACGAGGGGAAATCAATGCAGGGCATGATCGACATGATCCTGAGGGGCGAACTCCCGGCAGGGTCGAGGGTGCTCTATGTGCACCTCGGCGGAGTGCCGGCGATCAACGGCTACAGCTACCTGTTCCGGAACGGCTAGGCCTGACCAGCGGCACCAGAGTCATCGCGTCTCCGGGACCATGGCCCTTACTTTCCCGAAGCCGCCCAGGTCTCCTTGATGAGGTCCTTGAGCATCAGCGCCTCTTTCCAGCGGTCGGTGGTGTCGTTGCCGTCCGGGCCGGTGATCGCGTAGGGCTTCGGCCCGAATTCGCAGGTGAAGGCGCAGGTGTCATCCTGGCCGGCGCGCTTCCGCCAGCTCCGGAATCCGTACTCCCACCACTTGAGGAACGTATCGAGCCACATTTTGTGGTGCGGGAAGGAAATCTCGATCTGCACCTGCTCACGGCTCGCCACGCGTCCGTGGAAGGCCCAGGAATGGTCGAGGATCTGGTGGATGTAGCCGTGATTCGTCTCGTCGATCGGCCAAGCGAATTCGCGGCCAACGAGGAAGTGCGAGAGGTCGGCGAGCAGCTTCAGGTCGGGGAAGCAGTCGAGCAGGTCGAGAACGAAGAAAAGGTCGGTGGTCATCCGGTCGCGGTGCGTCTCGATGTAGACCGGAAAGTCGACCTCCTCGGACAACCGGCGCCAGCCCTCAATCAACGGGATGCAGTCCTGGAGGCGACGGGGGCGAACGTCGGGCTGGATGTCGAGGTGGTGGAGACGGAACTCGGTGGCGTTCTCAAGCGCCGGCTTCAACTCGTCCACGGTCTTCGGAAAGCATTGACCCTCGGCGGTGAGGTTGTAGTGCTTCATCAGCTCCGCCATCCGGCGGCACTTGTCGCGGTCGCGCCAATCTCCGGAGAGGCCGTCGAACCCGGCCTCGGCGATCATCTTGACGTTCTCCTCGAGGCTCCGCTCGAAGCCGTCGGTGTGGCGGCGCTCCATCGCCCAGAGGGCCTGGAAAACAAGTAACTTCTGCAAGGCGTGCTCCCTTTTTCTGTTTTGTCTCGTAGCCGCTCGTTCTCAGGCGGCCTGCTCCCGCATTAATGTCTTGAGATTGACCGTGGGATCCGCAAGAAGCCGCGGATCGGGATAGAGGCTTCGCTCGACCATCATCTGGCCGAGGCGCACCGCCCGGCCGATCGTGCCGTTGGGTCCCACCCCGCTGGCGGCGACGATCCGTCCATCATCGGAGAGATGGAACAGGATGATCGATCCGGGCTCGACTCGCCTTTCCACCGTCGTCGCGGCGCGGTCGGAAAGGCCGGCGATCTGGATGGTAAGTTCGTACTGGTCCGACCACATCCACGGCACAGCGTCCGCAGCCTCACTCCCGCCCAGCATGTTACGCGCCGCGATCGGACCTTGCTCCTCGGCGTTCTTCCAACTCTCGAGGCGAATGCGACCGCCGAAAAGATCGTGGGCGAACGAACAGACGTCGCCTGCGGCGAAAATGTGCGGGTCCTCGGTGCGGAGCGTACGATCTACAACGATGCCATTATCGACGGCCAGGCCTGCCGCCTCGGCCAGTTCAACCCGCGGGGCGACGCCGATCGAGACGAGCACCGCGTCGGCAGCGATCTCGCTCCCGTCATCGAGGCGGACGGCGCTGACCGAGCCATCGCCGAGAATAGCGGAGACCTGGCGCGCGAGGCGAAGGTCGACCCCCGCCGCCTTATGGCGGGCGCGCATGTGCTCCTCGATCCGTGCCGGCACAGTCCGGGTCATCAGCCGCGGGCCCGCCTCAACCACCGTCACCTGCGTGCCCAGCGCCGCGGCGTTGGACGCTACTTCGAGACCGATGAAGCCGCCACCGATGACCACGAGTCGCCGGCCCTCGCCGAGACGAGCACGGAGCGTTTCCGAATCTCCCACCTCGCGCATGAACAAGACACCGGAAAGATCGGCGCCCGGAACAACGAGTCGGCGCGGTGCGGCGCCCGTTGCGAGCAGCAACCGCTCGTACGGTATCACGCGGCCGTCGGCGAGGATGACCTCGCGGGAAGCGCGCCGGATTTCGCGGACGGTGGTTCCCGCAAGATGGTTGATTCCCTGACGACGCCAGGAGTCGGACTCGTAAAGAGCCGCATCGGCGAAGGTCTTCTCGCCGGTAAGCATGCCTTTTGAGAGTGGCGGCCGCTCGTAGGGGGGGTACCGCTCGGCACCGATGAGCGTGATCGGCCCATTCCAGCCAGCGTCGCGGAGGGCATGCGCCGCGCGGCCCCCGGTGTGTCCGGCACCGACAATCACCATGCCGCGGGACTCGGCCACGCGCTCCTCCTCAGCCAGGCGGTGGCAAGGCGGGCAAAGCCGCCTCAAGCATCGAAGAACCGCGCAGAGCCTGACCCATTTCTTGGCCTATTCATCCCGGCTGATCGGAAGTGCACGCCCGCCACGCCCGGTGTTCGATTAGGGCAGTTCAAATTCATGGGCAAGGTGACGGCCTCGCCCACCTGCGATATACGCGGGCCCGGATTCTCAGAACTCGATGGACGGCGGTCATCCAAAAACTTGAGGGGATTGCATCACCTGTGCTCCGCCGGGGCTCCAGGGCAAACTCAAAACGGCAACCAGTGCGGAAGCAGTCGAGGGAAGGAAGTGTCGACCATGGAACGGATGGGTCACGTGATACGGTTAAAGCCGGGTACGGTCGATGAATACAAGCGGCTGCACGCCGCGGTCTGGCCCGGCGTGCTGAGGCAGATCGCGAACAGCAACATCCGCAATTACTCGATCTTCCTGAAAGAGCCGGAAAACCTGCTCTTCGCCTACTGGGAATATCACGGTGCCGATTTTGCAGCCGACATGAAACGGATGGCCGCCGACCCGGAAACCCGTCGCTGGTGGGACGTCTGCGGACCACTCCAGGAGCCGCTGGAGACAAGAAAAGAGGGCGAGTGGTGGGCGAAGATGGAGCCCGTCTTCTACACCCCCTGAATCGAAAGGGCCCGCGACCGCGGGCCCTTGCCTTCGCCCCGTAGGAAAAGGCCGCCCTATTCCGCTGCTGCCGCTTGCGGTGCCCCCGGCGTAAAGGGGTGGGCCGTCGGCGGAAGCTGGCGCTTGACGTAGTAGTAGGGGTCCTTCGCTTGGCGGATGATCGCGGGGATGATTTCCTGATAGGCCTCCCAGAACCCGCTGTAGGGCTTGGGTGTGTCGGACTTCATCTCGGCGTGGAGATGCTTGAGGTTGTAGTATGGCACCATCGGAAACATGTGGTGCTCGACGTGGTAGTTCATCTCCCAATAGAGGAACCGCACGATCGGGTTCATGTAGACGGTGCGGCAATTCAGCCGGTGGTCAAGCACGTCCTCGGCAAGGCCGGCATGCTGTGTCAGGCCGGTGGTGAGGTAGAGCCACGCGCCATAGAATGACGGCAGGCCGACATACATGAGCGGCATGATGCTCCAGGTCGCGAGGGAGAGTGCGAGCACCGCGACGTAGATCGCAAGGTGGATGCGAGCGGTGCGGTAGACACCCGCCCATTCCGATTCCGGGATGAAGGTCTTCTCCTCCTGCGACAACCTCCCGGTCGAATGCAGGAAGATCTTATAGAAATACGCCTTTGCCTGCATGATGCCGAAAAAGGAGAGCGCGATCTCCCAAAGCTTCGGCGGGCGAGGCACGGCAATCTCGGGGTCGCGGCCGACGATGATCGTATCGGTATGGTGGCGCGTGTGGCTCCAACGCCAGACCTCCGGCTCGCGCATGATCATGAAGGAGGCGACGTTGTAGATCACGTCGTTCATCCACTTGGTGCGGAATGCTGTGCGGTGGCCGCATTCGTGCCAGCGCGAGTCGGAGGAAGAGCCGTAGAGAGCGCCGTAGGCGATGAAGAAGGGGACGCTCCACCAGGTGCCCCAGGTCAGGAACCCGCCGACGCCAGTCACGATGAACGCTGCGATCCAGATGATCGTGTCGCGGATCGCGTGCTCGTCGGTCCGCTGCATCAGCTCCTTTAGCCGTTTTCTTGGGATCGGCGTGTGATACCACTCCGCCGTGGCGAGACCTTCGGCCTCGGCCCGTTTGGTGTCGAGCCCGACAAGACTGTAATCGCGCTTGGTGATCTCAGCGACCGCCATCGTCATCCTCCAGGCAGGCCGGCGCCAAATATGAGGCAACCAGCATCGCTTTGCCGCCTAAAGTGACCCCTATTTGCAGGGTGTCAACCGCGAATACCGTCGCAGACCCGGGTTTGCCGGCCGGATAGCTGATGGATTTCCATCACTTGGCTATCCCGGCACTTCACGCCCGCCCTGCATTGCGGGCCCGCGCCATGAACCGCTCGTTCATCCGCTCCTCCGCCTCCTTCGAGCCGTCATGAAACGTGCCGAACCACTCATCTATCGGCATCAGTTCGTTGCCGTAGTTGCACTCGAAATGCTTGTGGTGGAGGTAGTGAAAATAGTCGCCCGTCTTCACCCCGAACTTGTCGGTGATTTCCACCCGCTCGAAGCCCGAATGTCCCTGGGCCGGGGCAAAGGCGAGGTGCTGCAGGTGGAAGATGACATGGATCGGGTGGGACGGCAGGATCCAATGAATAAGCACGCCCGAGAAGTAGAGGATGTGCTCCACGGGATGCATGGCGAGCCCCGACCATGGCCCCGGGTTGGCGTTCTTGTGGTGAAGGCTATGGACCGACCGGTAAAGCGGCGGCCAGTGGATAAGCCGGTGGATCAGGTAGAAATGAACCTCGCGGAAAAGGGGGATGAGGAACATCAGCAGCACGAACCAGACGGGGTTCGAGTCGAAGGTGATGGTCGGAATGTAGCGGTTCGCCATCATCCATAGGGTCAGCACCTCGTAGGCGGTCCAGACCGGCACGGCGCTGACCACCGTCCAGAACATGTTGTCCAGGACCTGGTTCTTGAACAGGAAGGTCGGGTTGTCCCGAGCGAGCCAGCGGTTGGTGTATTTGAACCGCGTTCCCTGTGCCTGCTGAACGTAAAGGCGAAGGTGCCAGGCGCCGACAACCAGGAAAATCAGCGCCATGTTGCGCGCGAAGATCACCCCCACCCACCAAAATTCGAAGGTCCGCATCGCAGGAAGGGTCGGGGTGAGGAAGACCCAGGTGAGAATAGCCACGACCGCGTAGGTAACGTTCCATGGAAGAAGGTAACCCTGCCATCCGAAGATCCATTTGAGCACGGCGAGCGGGCGGAACGGCAAGTGGAACAGCGGCGGAGATTTGATACGCGGCGGACGCCAGTCGCCGCGGCGGTCGCGAACTTCCACATCGGCATGGGCCATGGTCGATCCTCCTCGTGCTTAGGTCGCGCTCGTCTCCGCGCGCCTGCGCAAGCCTATTAGGTCCCCGCGATCGTCCCGGCCAACGGCGACCTTGGTGGAATCCCATCAGCTGGATCGTGTCGCTTGACCTCTGACCCGGCCGGCAAGCATGCTCCCGCGCCAAGCCGAGATCGGTCTCCGGCATCGGGAAGCGGGGAACAAATGACCATCAGGATCGGGGTGATCGGCGCCGGCATCATGGGCGCCGACCATGCGCGGATTCTATCGACGAGCGTGGCGGGGGCGGAGCTAGTCGCCATCGCCGACCCTGACGCCGGTCGCCGAGAGCGCCTCGCCGCGGACCTCGCGCTGAAGCGATCCTATGCCGATCCGGCGGCATTGATCGGCGACGCGGACGTCGATGCCGTGATCGTCGCCTCGCCAGACGAGACGCACAGAGCGTACACGCTCGCCTGCCTCGAGGCCGGGAAGCCGGTGTTGTGCGAAAAGCCGCTCGCTGCCACGCCGGCCGACTGCCTCGACATCGTCCGGCGCGAGGTCGCAGGCGGGCGCAGGATGATCCAGGTCGGTTTCATGCGGCGCTTCGATCCGGGATACGTGAGCATGAAGCGGGCGCTCGCGAGCGGCGAGCTCGGCGCGGCGCTTATCCTGCACTGCGTTCACCGCAACAAGCAGTCGACCGGCTACTCGACTTCGGAGGGGCTTATCGCCAATTCCGGCGTTCACGAGATCGACATTTCCCGCTGGCTGCTGGACGATGAAGTTGCTCGCGCCGTCGTCGTGGCCCCGAGGCCTACCCGACTCGCCACCATCCGCGACCCCCAGATCCTGATCCTCGAGATGGCCGGCGGACCAGTGGTCGAGGTCGAGATTTTCATCAACGCGCAATACGGCTACGACGTTCGCGCCGAACTTGTCTGCGAGAAGGGGACGGTGTCGCTTCAGCCGCGGAGCGACACGGTGCTCCGCCATGCAGGCCGCGAAGGAATTGTCCACGGCGACGACTGGCGGGGCCGCTTTGCCGACGCCTATCGCATCGAGCTCCAGGCATGGATCGACGCCCTCACCCATAACGGTGCCGCGGGTGCCAGCGCTTGGGACGGCTATGCCGCGACTGCGACCGCAGCAGCCTGCCTCGACGCGCTCCGGACCGGTAGGCCAACCGACATTCGCCTCGAGGACCGGCCGGCGTTCTACGCGGCGTAGGCCCTCGCGCTCAGCCCCTGGATCGGGCCGATGACGTGGCCACGGGCGTCCCTGACCTAGAAGACCGCCTCCGGGAGCAGGGGAGGGCGTGCGTGGTGCTGTCAGGTCGTCCGGTCACACCCGCCTGGCCCCGCTCGTCATAGCCGTGACGAAACGCGAAGAAGGAATGTGACCCGTGGACGACCAGGCACTTCTTGCGGAGCGATTCGAAGCCGACCGACGCCATCTTGAGGCGATGGCATACCGAATGCTCGGGTCGCGAGCCGAGGCAGAGGACGCGGTGCAGGAAGCCTGGTTGCGGCTGAGCCGCTCTGGCGCCGGCGACATTGCGAACCTTCGTGGGTGGCTGACGACCGTGGTGGGCCGCGTCTGTCTCGACATGCTTCGTTCGAGGAAATCGCGGCGAGAAGAGGTCATTGACGAGCGCGCGACCGAGCAGATCGCGAACGAAGGCCGGGGCATCGAGGAGGAGACGGCAGTCGCCGATTCGGTGGGTCTCGCGCTCCTCGTCGTGCTTGAAGCTCTGACGCCCGCCGAGCGGGTAGCATTCGTGCTCCACGATATGTTCGACCTCCGTTTCGAGGAAATCGCGCCGATTCTCGGGCGCTCCGTGGAAGCGACGCGGCAGCTCGCAAGCCGGGCTCGACGCCGTGTTCAGGGCAAAGCCGATATCCCGCCATCGGATCGCGACCGCCGCCGCGAGATCGTCGATGCC
>DASSPO010000492.1:0-7331 GCA_035699585.1 Bauldia sp. | reverse complement strand
GAGTACCTCGCGGTCGCCAAGGCACTTCATGGCAAGGACATGAACGGCGACGGCACCCCCGACTTCGGCTCGTGCATCGCCAAGAAGCGCAACGCTCAGAGCTACTGGTTCGTGACCGACGTCGTCGGTTCCATGACCCAGTCGAAAGGTACGAGCCAGGGCGCCTTCTTCGATACCGACGACATGACGCCGCTCGTCGACAACGAGGCATTTCGCAAGGCTCTCGAGTTCCTCAAGGAGTCGACGAAATATGGTCCGCCGGACGAACTGAATCTTGACGTGTCCGACACGCGTCCCCTGTTCGCCTCAGGCCGTTGCGCGCTCAACCTCGACTGGGGTGACGTTGGCACGATCTCGATCGATCCCGTCAACTCCAAGGTCATCGGCAAGTGGGGCGCTGCGATCATGCCGGGGTCGAAGCAGGTCCTCGACTGGGAGACCGGTAAGCTTGTCGACTGCACGCCCGAGATCTGCCCGCACGCCATCAACGGCGTGAACCACGCTCCCTACGCGGCTTTCGGCGGATGGGGCGGGGGCATCAACGCCGCG
Organism: Bauldia sp.; assembly: GCA_035699585.1. Classification (GTDB taxonomy): domain Bacteria; phylum Pseudomonadota; class Alphaproteobacteria; order Rhizobiales; family Kaistiaceae; genus Bauldia. The sequence goes on along the minus strand of DASSPO010000492.1, from coordinate 6,782 downwards.
GCCGACCCCAAGGTGAAGGACGCCGCCTACGCCTTCTTCTCGTACATGACCCAGCCGGCCCAGTCGAACCAGGACGTGACCATCGGTGGCACCGGGTTCAACCCCTACCGGACCTCGCAGCTCACCTATAGCGATCTCTGGAAGAACGCGGGCATGGGCGAGGAAGAGGCGAAGATCTATCTCGGGGCCATCAACGCCTCGATGAACAGCCCGAACATGATCCTCGATCTCCGTATCCCGCAGAACCAGCGCTACCAGCAGGTCGTGCTCGATGAGGCGATCTCCCGCTTCCTGGCCGGCGAAATCGATGCCGACGCGACCGCCGCGGCGGTCGAGAGCGGCTGGAACGAGATCACCGACGAGCTCGGGCGCGATCAGCAGCTCGAGATCTACAAGGCGACGATCGGCGCCAACTAGTCGGCAAAGCGACATGCCCGGCGCGGGCTTCCGCCCGCGCCGGACTTTCTCCGCGAGGCACATACCTTTCCGGTTCCGGCACGACACGCATGACGACAGCCGCCGTGGCCGCCCCTGACGTCGTTCCGCGCGCGGGTCTCGCCGAGCGCTTCGACCGTCACGCCGGCCGTTTGATGGTGCTGCCGGCGGTTATCATTCTTCTCTGCTTCGCGATCTTCCCACTGATCATTTCCGCTTATCTGTCCCTGTCGCGCTTTGCGCTTGCGCCGGGGGGCTTCACGCTCAATTTCGTCGGGCTGCTCAATTTCCGCAAGCTGCTGACCGGCTCCCAGCAGTATCATTTCCTGGGCACCTTCGGCGAGTTCGGCGCCGCCGAGTGGACGGTGCTCGCCGCCGCGGCGATCCTTATCCTCTTTCTCCTCGGCCGCTATCTGGTGGGCGGCCGGGTGACGGTTCTTGGCCTCGTCGGCCGCCTGATCACCGCGAGCCTCGCGATGGGGCTTGCCCTCCTGTTGACCGCGACAATCGTAGCCGGTGGTGTGCCGGGCACGCTGGTCACAACCCTGCTCTACGTGATCATCGGCGTTTCCGTGCAGTTCATGCTCGGCCTCGGGCTTGCCCTTCTTTGCGCCCAGGCAATCCGCGGGCGGAACTTCTTTCGGGTACTCTTCTTCGTGCCCCTGATGGTGACCCCTGTCGGCATCGCCTACACCTTCCGCATGCTCGCCGACATGCAGAAAGGCCCGTTCGCCCCGCTCATTCAGGCGTTTGGCATCAGTGAGTGGTCGTGGGCCACCGAGGCCTGGTCGGCGCGCCTGATGGTGCTGGTCGGCGACACCTGGCAGTGGACCCCATTCATGTTCATCGTCCTTTTGGCCGCCATCGAGAATCAGCCGCGCGACCAGGTCGAGGCGGCGCGGATCGACGGCGCGAACGGCTTTCAGATCTTCCGCGACATCACGTGGCCGGCGATCGCCCCGATCGCCGCCACGATTGTCCTCATACGTCTGATCGAGGCCTTCAAGATCATCGACCTTCCCAACGTCCTCACCGGTGGCGGGCCCGGTCTCGCAACCGAGTCGATGACCCTCCATTCTTTCCTCGCCTGGCGCACACAGGACCTCGGGGGCTCGGCCGCGGTCGGCTACCTGCTCCTGTTTGTCTCGACCATCGTCTGCGTATCGTTTTTCAACTTCGTCGTGCGGCCGGCGCGCCGCTTCGAGTCATGAACGAACACCGCCGCACTCTCGCCCAGCGTCTCTTCGAGCCGGCGTCCCTTGAGCGTCAGGCTCCGGTGACGCGCGTCATCACCTATGCGCTCCTATTCTTCTGGTCGCTGGTCGTGCTGGTGCCGCTCTACTGGGTCTTGATCACGTCCTTCAAGAACGAGGGCGCGGTGGCGAACGGTCCGTTCTACATCCCCTTCGTCGACTTCCAGCCGACGCTCCACGCCTGGGACTTCATGCTCGTCCACAACAATACCCTGGGGCCCTACCTCAACTCGGTAGTCGTGGCACTGGGGAGCACCTGCATCGCTGTCCTCGTGGGCTCGCTCGCCGCCTACGCCCTGGTCCGCATCCGTTTCCGGGTGAAGCTTGCGATGGTGGCGATCTTCCTGCTCCTCCTTGTCGCAACGATCGTTGCTGTAGTGACGTTCCGGGTTCCCTGGCAGGTCGCACTTGCGGCGGCGATCGCACTGTTTCTGATTGCGCTGTTCACGCTGTCGCGCCGGACGAAGGCTGCAGTCGGCAACAACGATATCGAATTCTGGATCATCTCCAACCGGATCATGCCGCCGATCGTCGCCGTGTTGCCGATCTACATCATGTTCCAGCAGCTCCAGCTCCTCGACACGCAGTTCGCACTGATCGCCACCTACACTGCGGTCAACCTGCCGATCGTCGTCTGGCTCACCCGGGATTTCTTCGCCGCGATCCCTCTCGATCTCGAGGAAAGCGCCGAGATCGACGGCGCCTCTAAGCTTCGGGTCTTCTTCACCATAGCCCTTCCCTTGGTCCGTTCGGGCCTTGTGGCGACGTTCCTCCTTGTCTTGATCCTCGCCTGGAATGAGTATCTGCTTGCTCTCTTCCTCACCAACGCCGATGCCCAGACGATGCCGGTACTGGTTTCGGCCCAGAACACGACGCGCGGGCCGCAATGGTGGAACATGTCGGTGCTGATCGTGGTGATGATCGCGCCGGTTGTCATCATCGCCACCTTCCTCCAGAAGCACATCGCGCGCGGCCTCCTGGTCGGCGCGGTCAAGGGCTAGCCATTCGATGCGCGTCACGCTTACCGACATCTACAAGTCCTTCGGCCAAGTGGAGGTGGTGAAGGGCCTCAACCTCGAGATCGAGGACGGCGAATTCCTGGTGCTTCTCGGGCCGTCCGGTTGCGGAAAGACCACGGCGCTCCGGATGGTGGCCGGGCTCGAATCGGTGACGTCGGGGCGGATCGCCATCGGCCCGCGCGACGTGACCGAGGTCTTGCCCAAGTATCGCGACGTGGCGATGGTTTTCCAGTCCTACGCGCTGTACCCGCACATGACGGTGGCGAAGAACATCGGCTATCCGCTGAAGCTTCGCGGCGTCTCCCAGGCCGAGCAGGACGTCCAGATCCGCGCTGCGGCCGCCAAGGTCCACCTCGAGGACTATCTCGACCGCTACCCGCGCCAGCTTTCCGGCGGCCAGCGCCAACGCGTGGCGCTCGCCCGCGCCATTGTGCGGCGGCCGAGCGTCTTCCTTATGGACGAGCCGCTTTCCAACCTCGATGCCAAGCTTCGCAGTTACATGCGCGCCGAGCTGAAGCGCCTTCAGGGCGACCTTGGGGTTACCACCATTTACGTCACCCACGACCAGATCGAGGCGACGACCCTCGCCCACCGCGTCGCCGTTATGAACAAGGGCGTGGTCCAGCAGATCGCCACCCCCCGTGAGATTTACGACAACCCGGCGAACCTCTTCGTCGCCGGCTTCATCGGCTCGCCTCCGATGAACACGCTCGAAGGTTCGATTGCCGACGGCGCCTTCATCTCGCCCGAGGGCAAGGTGCCGGTCGGCGGCTTTGCCCCGCGTTCCTCCGTGGTCTTCGGCTTCCGCCCGGAGGATGCGCGGATCGTCGATCCCGCCACCGCCGACTTCCGCGCCACGGTCTACGCCTGCGAGCTGACCGGTAACGAGACGATCGTCACCCTGCAGATGGCCAAGGCGCAGGCGGTGGTGAAAATGGACAAGAACTACGATGTCCCCGTGGACGCCGCGGTCGGTATCGCCGTCGACCGCGCCAAGCTCTGCCTTTTCGACCCGGCGACCGGTGACCGGATTGCCGCCTAAACCGCAACTTCGCGCAGGAATTCCGACAGAGCCGCCCTGAATTCTGCCGTGTGACGACTCTGATCCGCCGACTTCGAAGTGATCCTGACGAATCTCGCGCCGGGAATGATGCCGGCGAGCGTCTCTGCAAATGAAAGCGGGTGTATGGTGTCCTCCGCGGTGCCGATTACCAGCGTCGGGACAGCGATGCTCCGGGCCTCGGATTCGGTGACGCCGGGGCCATCGCGGACGATCGACCCAAGCAGCGCCGCCCGCGTCGCCGGGTCGTGATTGGCGAAGAACCCGCGGAGCGAGACGAGGTTATTGGGCGCATCGCGGGCGAGCCGCTTCGCCACATCCGACTGTTCGAAGATCTCGCGCGCGATCGGTAGCGCATGCTTGCGGAGCAGGTCCGCGACCAGCGCGATCGGCTGCATGTTGTCCGGCGCCGGCGCAAACAGCCACGCCGGTCGGCTCAGCACCAGGGCGTACACAAGGTCCGGCCGCTTCACCGCAAGCCGGAAGGCGATCGCCGCGCCCATCGAGATGCCGCCGGCGACTGAGCGCTTGAGCCTGAGCCGGTCGGCAAGCGCCGCGACGTCCTCGGTGAAGGTGCCAATCGACAACTTCGACAGCGACCCCGATTGCGACCCGCCATGGGCGCGGCACTCGAGCGTGATCCGGCGTACGCGCGGCGCGGAGGGGAAGACTTCCGCCACCTGTGCGGCGTCGCCGCCGAGGCCGTGCTGGAAGATGACCGGCGGCCCCTTGCCCACAACCTCGTATCGGAGTGCGACGCCGGCGCGCTCGAAATGCGCGAAGCTCATGCTTGGCTCTCAACGCGCGCCAGGATCCGGCGAAGGAAAGCGCCGACTTCCGGTGCCTCCCCCGCGGTCAACCCGTGGGTGACCAGCGGGCCGTCGAAACCGGCCCGGCGCAGCGTGGCAAGGTAGTGCGGGTAATCGAGGACGCCCTTCCCGGCAGCGACGAAAGCGCCGTCGGCGGCCCGGTCCTTGGCATGCGCCATGACGATCCGATCGGCGAGCAGATCGACCGCGCGGGACACGATATTCCGCTGTTCGGCCACGGTCCCCGTCTCGAACAGGTTGGCCGCATCGATGACGATCCTGAGCCTCGGGCTCGCCAATTCGTCGATGAGACGCCGCGCCGCCGTAGCCGACGACACCACGTTGGCGAGTTCAGGCTCGATGCCTAGATACACGTCGCTTGCATCGGCGGCGCTCACGGCCTTCGCCATGCTCGCGACGAGGTCGCACCAGGCTTCCGCCGTGCCGTTGTCCTGGTGCGCCCGCCAGGGATCGGCCGGGTCGCGCGTGCCGGTGCAGAGCGTCACCAGCCGCGTTCCCATCTTCGGCGCCGCGGCGATGAGCGCCGCGAGCCGCCGCAGCCCGTCGGCCCGCACGGCCGGGTCCGGATGGATCATGTTGAAGGTGCCGGAGACAGCGGCGATCCCGACGCCCGATGCGGCCGACGCGGCGCGCACTGCCGTTGTTGCATTCTCGGGGATGACGTCGGGCAATGGGTCGAGTCCCGAGCAGCCCATGTTGTATTGTGTAATACGGAATCCAGCGTTCGCCACGGCGGCGAGAACCGTATCGGGATCGCTTCCGGAAAAAGTCTTGGCGAAGATTCCGAGCTCCATCACACCGGCCCTGTCGCCTCGGCCAGGGTGACCGGCCGTCCTTGCCGGATCGACTGCGCGATCGCCACCATCGCCCGAACTGAGGCGACGCCATCGTCGATTGTAGCACCGCGCACGGTTCGGCCCGCGAGGGCCGCGTCGGCAAAACCTTCGATCTGGCGCCGGTAGAAGTGCCCGTCGGCGACAAGCGGCCGCCGCCATGTGGCGTCGCTCTCATGGAAAATCTCGACGTCGCTCGACCTGAGGTACCAGGGGTTATAGGTCTTCGCGAGCACCCCGCCCCGTTCGCCCTGCACCTCGAAGCCCTCGTGCCAGTCCATCCGCACCGCGACCGTGAGGTCGAGATGGCCGATGGCACCGCTTGCGAAACCAACGTCGACGAACCAGCACCGTGCGCCGTAAGCCTCCCGAAATCGGGCCTCTACTGTGTCGATCCCGCCACCAAGGAACCGGGCGAGATCGACGAGATGACTGCCGTGGGCGAGCATCAGATAGCGCTGCCGGTCGGCCTTCGGATCGCCGGCCGGACGCCGCGACGCGGTGCTGGTGACGATGGCGGGCTGAACCGCGTCGGTCATCGCGTAGCGATGCGTCGAGTCGCAGTACCACGCTTTGAGCGACAACATCGTGCCCATGTCGCGGTCGATGAAGTCCTTTGCCGCCTCGATTCCTCCGTCATAGCGTTTCATGTGGCCGACATGGAGCACGCGGCCGCTCTTGGCTACCGCGGCGCGGAGCCGTTCGGCGTCCTCCACCGAGGTTGCCATCGGCTTCTCGCAGAGCACATGCTTGCCCGCCTCCAGTGCCCTGATCGAGGCGTCTACATGGAAGGCATCGGCGGTGGCGATGATCACTGCCTCGACCGCGGGATCGCCCAGCATCGCGTCATAGTCGGCGAACGTCCGCCGCGCGTCGTGAGCGACCGCCATCCGCTCGCGGAGATCCTCGGCCACGTCGCAGATGGCGTAAAGCTCGGCGTTCCGCGCCTTGACGCAGGCCTCGAAGTGGGCTGCCTGGGCGATCTGCCCTGCTCCCAAGACCCCGACCCGAAGCAGGCGCCCCTCTTTCATGTCGCCTCCGTGACCTTCGTCGCGATCATCGCGTCGATTTCCTCCGGCCGCGGCATGTGCATCATCCCGCCGGCCCGGGTTGCTATCACCGCTCCGGCCGCGCTGGCGCGGCGCGCGATGCGCTCGATCGCCATGCGATCGATCCCGCCCATGTTCGTCTCCAGGATCCCGACGAGCAGCGATGCCATGAAGGCATCGCCGCAGCCGACGGTATCGACCACCGCCACCGGGAATGCCTCGACCGACACCGACCCGTCCCGGGTATGCACCACGGCGCCACGATCGCCGTCCGTTACCGCCATGATCTCGAGGCGAGGATGC
>DASSPO010000491.1:0-2800 GCA_035699585.1 Bauldia sp. | reverse complement strand
ATCGCCGGCCGCCTTGAGCGCGTCGCCGGCCGCGCGGTGGGGGACGGCGAGGACGACGACCTCCGCCTTCGCCGCATCCGAAACCGGCCCCGCCGCGGCTCCGAGACGCGCGGCGAGCGCCGCCGTCTTCTTCTCGTCGCGGCCGAGAATCGTCACGGTCTCGCCGCCCCTCACGAGCCGCCCGCCAAGTCCCTCGGCCATGCGGCCGGTGCCGATGATTGCGATCGTCATGTCGTCACCTCGCCCGCCTTCCGATTTCGCCGTCATGGAAATATGGCTCACCGAGCGGGCTCGGACAGGTCTCTTCTTTCCGGTCGAGGCGGCGCCATGTCGGGGCGCCCGTCGCCCGTCGCGGCCACCGGCCGCGCAAAGGTAGAGCGCACCGAAGCTGGGCAAAATCAGCCGGGCATGGCAATCTGCGATTGCGGCGACTGACGCGCGGGGAGCGCCCGGCGCATGGAATATGACGCCTTCATTTCCTACCGCCGCTCCGACGGCGGCAGGGCGGCGCACTGGCTGCGGCGGGAGCTGGAGCGGTTTCGCGCCCCCAGGCGTCTCGTCGCGCTTCGCGAGCGGCGGATCAAGGTCTATCTCGACACCGCCTATGAGCGGGGCACCAGCGACTTCTATCTCGGCACCATCAGGCCCGCCCTTCTTGCCTCGCGCCACCTGATCGTCCTCGCCACCCCGGCCGCCATGCGCCGGGCGGGTGGGGCCGAGGACTGGATCGCCCGCGAGATCGACGACTTCTGTTCCGGCCCGAACGGCGCGAATGTGATGGTCGTTCGCGCCGCGGGTGGCGACGGAGACCCGCTTCCCGGCGATCTCGCGACGCGCTTCCCGAACATCGAGATCGTCGACCTTCGCGGCGTCGGGCGCTTCTGGTTCCTGCACCCGACGCGCGCCGCGCGCTTCAGTGCCGAGAAGCTCAAGCTCATCGCGCCGCTGATCGACCTCCCGCCAGGTGACATGCCGATCCTCCGCCAGGAGGAGGAACGCGCCCAACAGGTTCGACTCGGGCTTGCCTCCGGCGCCACCCTTGCCGTGCTGGTGGCGGTGGCGGGCCTGTCGGTGTTCGCCCTGGAGAGCCGATTCCGCGCGCAGCAGGCGCTGGACACGAGCCTCCAGAGCGCGGGCCGCATGGTCTCGGCGGCGAGCGCGCTCGATCCGGATTCGGCCGGCGAGACGCGCGGCAACTTCCTCAATCAGGTCTGCGACCTCATCGATCGGCTCGGGCGCGAGGCGAGCGTCGCGGCGCCGACCGACTCGCGCGTGACCTGCCTCATCGAGAGGGCCCGCGGACACGAGATGCAGAGCGAGACCGCTGCCGCCGATGCGTTGCTTCAGGATGCGGTCGCCCTCGCCGAGGCGGCGCTTGCGGTCGAGCCGACGCAGTCCGACGCCTATTCGCTTGCCGCGGCCTGGCAGGCGATTGCCGACACGGCTGCGGCGCGAAAGCAACCACAGGCCAATCAGGAAGCACTCGCGCAGCTCGCCGATCGGCTCGCGGCGATCGGCGCGACCCTCCAAAATCCGGAGCTTCTTGCTCGCGCCGCCGAAGCGAACGCCAACCTCGCCGATGCGCTTACCACAAGCGGCGATCCCGATGCCGCGATCGCCGCTGCCGAGACGGCGGTCGAACGCTACGCCGCGGCGGCGGATGAATCCGTCGACGTCGTTCCCGACTATGTCGAACGGCAGTCGCACATTCTGCGCTGGATCGGGCTTGGCCACGAGGAAGCGAAGCGACCGGACAAGGCTGCCGACGCCTATCGCCGGTCCATTGCCGCGGTGGAAGGGCTGGACGCCGATGAGCGGCGGGTCGACGGAAGATTTGCGACGGTGGACACGCGGCTCCGGCTCGCCGCCATCGAGCCACATGGGGAGGCGGCCACGGACGCGTCCCTCGAGCGGATTCTGGATGAGCTCGATGCGATCGCCGGGTTGGGCGACCTCAGCGACGAGCAGCGGGAGCAACTCGCATCGCTTCGGCGGGAGTTCGACGCGCTGTCCGGCAGCCAGGTCTCGAGCCGCGAGACGCTGGTCAAATGACGCGCTTCTGGCTGGCCCTTCTCGGCGCCTTCATCGCGACGCTGGCCGTGCTGGCGGGAGCGGGCTGGGCCGTGTCTACGGCGCTGATCACGCCGCCGCCGAAGCGGCTGATGACCGCCGCCTTCGAAATGTCGCTCGCCGATGGCTGGAACTGCGCGCAGGAGGGGACCGAGCACGTCTGCAATCCGCCCGGCCCGCCGCCGCACGATTCCATCGCCATCATCGCCATGAAGTATCGCAACGCCGGCGACACGCTCGATGCCTACGAGGCGCATCTTCGCGCGCCGCAACAGCCGTCGGGCTCGGAGCAGCCATCGACCGTCGAGAAGATCGGGCGAAGAATGCTCGGCGGCTATGAGTGGGTGGAGAGCCTTCATTCGGGCTCGGAGATCGAGTCCTTCTACACCTACTACCTCGCCACCGTGACCTCGCATGTCGGCATCCTGGTCACGCTGTCAGCCAGCAAGGAGCGTTTCGATGCGCTCCGGAGCGACATCGAGGAAATGGCGGATTCGCTGGTTGTCTACCAGCTCGGCCCGTCCGCCGCCTCGCTCACGCCGTGATGGGTATTGGGACACGGCGCGCAGAACGGGCTTTCGATCGTCATGAAAGATCCGCCCGACATGCACAAGAAGGTCTACGCCTTCACCCGAACGTAGCTCCCCGGGGCCGGCTCGATGGTCCTGAACTTCTTGCCGCCCGGGCGGGAGGCGGGGACGCGCCGCCCGTCCTTCTGTTCGATCCAGGC
>DASSPO010000490.1:0-41085 GCA_035699585.1 Bauldia sp. | reverse complement strand
GAAGGGATGGAGGATTCGGACCTTGTGGTGAACTGGCGCGGCGAACGCAGCCGCGGCTGGGGAGGATGGGCCGAGAACAAGGCTGAAGTCGCCGAGACATTTCGCTTCGCCTGCCCGAGCAATCCTGAGGTGAGGGCAAAGACCCTGGCGCGCCTTGCGGAGTTATTGGCGCGTTACCCTTTCACCGGCGTTTTTCTCGACAAGATCCGGTTTCCCTCACCCGCAAACGGCCTTGAGGAGGTCGCTTCGTGCTTCTGCGTTCATTGCCGCCAAGCGGCGCGAGAAGCGGGCCTCGACCTCGATGCCGTCGCCCATCTTCTGGAAGATGGACGTGCGATGGCCGCGGTACCCGCCCGGCAGGGGTTTCCGTCGGAGTGGCTCTGGACCGCCGTTGCGGGACAGCCTTTGCTGTCACGGTTCCTCAGGTTTCGGATGGACGTCATTACCGGACTGGCGGCGGAGGCACACGACCTTGTCAAACGCCACGGCGCAGAGATCGGCTTCGACCTGTTTTCGCCCGGCCTGGCTCCGCTGGTCGGTCAGGACTATGCGGCGCTGTCGCGCCTCGCGGCTTGGATCAAGCCGATGTCCTACCGCGTCGCCGAGGGCCCGGCCGGTCTGCGCTTGGAGATTCCGGCGCTGGTTGACGGCATTTCCCGGATGTTCGGTGCCGGCGAAGCGGAAATCATTCGCTGGGCCGTCGACAGCATCCCAGGCTTTACGAGCGACACCCTGAACGAGACGCGCAAGAGCGCCGTGCCGCTTACGATCATCACTAACGAGATCAAGGAGGCGGTTCGACTTGCGAGCCCGGTTCCCGTCTACTTCGGTCTCGAACTCGTCAGCCACCCCGGCGTCATCGAGATCACGCCGCAACTGGTGAAGGCTATGGTCAACGCCGGCCGCGCGGCCGATGCAGCGGGCGCTTTCATCTCATGGGATCTCGTGCATTCGCCCAGGGAGGGAATCAGGGCGCTCGCTGAAGACCTCGGCGCCGCGGGCTGAACGGTGGTGCTTTCCTGCAGAAGCCGAAAAGCACCACGCTCCAGTGGGAAGGGCTAGCAGCCCCAGGCGGGGGGCACGTCCTTCGCGTTCTCCTTGGTAATGAGCGGGAGGTCGAGGAAGTTGGGCTTCGGAATCTCGCTGTCCTTCCCATTGAAGTGCAGCCAGGCCATCCGCATGGCATGGTAGGCCTGCGGGTAGGGATCCTGATTGACTGTGCCGAAGATCTTGCCGTCGTGGATCAACTGGCGGACGTCGGCGGGATAGTCACCGACGATGAAGACAACCTCATCGCGGCCGCTGCGGACTGCGTAGTCGACGGCAGCGCTCGCCTCGGGACCCTGCATCACGATTGCGTCCAACTCGCCCTTGGGGAAGCGGCTGAGCAGGTCCTGCACAACGGCCAGCGCCTTGGCGCCGTCGAAGTCGTCGGTCATGCGGGCGACTTCGGTATATTGCGGGTTGGCTGCCATGAATTCGTCCCAGCCCTTGGCGCGCAGCACCTGAGCCGGGCTTCCCGGGAATCCCATGATGTAAGCGACCTTGGCCGCCTTGCCGTCGAACGCCTTTGTCAGGAGATCGCCCTGCAGGCGTCCGAACGCGACGTCGTCGGCACCGACGTAGGTCAGGACGGCGACTTCCTCGCGGCCGAAGCCGGCCTTGTTGTTCGCCTCGATGAGGGGGGTGCCGGCGTCGTTCACAAGTTTGATCCCGGGAATGATGCCTTCCCCGGATGGTGTGAGGATGATCAGGTCATACTTCTGGGCGATGAAATTCTGCAGGTTGGCTAGTTCGGTCGCGACATCGCCGCTGTTTCCATCAACCAGATCGTAGGTGAAACCGTAGTGTTCGGCGCCGTCCTGTAGTCCGGTCTTGAAGTTGGCATAGAACGGCACCTTGAGGTAGGCGACGCTCACTCCGATCTTCTTGTTGGCCGGGGCGATGCCCTCAGGGGCCTCTATCCGCACCGGTGGCAGGCAGGTCAACTCCTCTGCGAAGGCGGTCGATGTTGAAAGCCCGGAGAAAGCCGCAGCAAGGAGTGCAGCGGCGTATAAGCTCCGAGACGCACCGTCCTTTACAACACACCCGACGTGACGCTTCATTTTTTCTCTCCCTGTTGATTCTGGACCCGCAACCGTCGGGTCACGAGGCCCATTCGGTCGACGGGCAATGCCGCGCCGCGCCTGGAGCTTAGAGCAAGGTGGCGCGACTGAGAATGCCGCGCGCTACGAAAGTGGCCGGGGTATTCGGCCAGGCGCTCACCGCGAAAAGGCGAAAGTTCCGCGCTTGGAGAAGCCGTCCATTGCGACGGCGAAGATCAGGATAAGTCCGGTCGCCACGGGCTGCCAGAACGCGGAGACCCCGAAGAGATTGAGCGCATTGGCCACGACGCCAAGAAGAAAGACACCAATGATGGTCCCCACCATCCGCCCGCGGCCGCCGCCCAGTGAAGCCCCACCGACGATCACGGCGGCGATCGCTGTCAGCTCATAGCCCAGCGCTGCCTGGGGCGTGGCACTTGCCGTCTGGCCAATCAGGATGATGCCGGAGAGCGCGGCGCATGCCGAGACGAGCACGTATACGGCGAACTTGACCAGCCTGGCATTGATGCCCATCTCGGCCGCCGCCACCACGTTGCCGCCCACGGCATAGACGTAGTGCCCGAAGCGGGTCTTGTGGAGGACGAAGCCGAGCAGGGTCGCAATCAAACCGAAGATGATCGCCGGGATCGGGATTCCGGCGATGTAACCCAATCCGACTTCGGTGAAGGCATAGGGCACGCCGAACCGAGGCGACGCATTGGTCATGACGTAGATCAGGCCGCGGACGACCGTCATCGTCCCTAAGGTCGCTACAAACGGATTGACACCGATATAGGCGATCAGAACCCCGTTCGTTGCCCCGACGAAAAGACAAGCGACGAATGCGGCAACGACGCCGACGGGTATACCGACGTCGGGAATATCGATCATGAGGGTGGCACCGGCGACGCTGGCGAGGGCCGTCGTCGAGCCGACCGAGAGGTCAAAGCCCCCCAAGATGATGGCGAACGTCATCCCGCAGGCGATGATCCCGATGACCGCGTTCTGCTGGAGGATGTTGACCAGGTTCTGGTAGGTGCCGAAGGTTGGCTTTGCGATCAGCATGGCTAAGACGACCGCGAAGAAGACAAGAATCAGGCCGTGGCGCCTGACTAGCGAATTGAGTGTCCAGTGACTGCTCGAAACAGATGCGTTCATTCCTGCTTCCAGTCTGCTGACGCTGCGCCAGTGATCATGGAGACGATCTCTTCCGGCCGGGTCCTCCTGGTCTCGCGCGTTCCGATCATGTCGCCCCGCCGCAGGACCCATATGCGGTCCGTAATCCGGAAGATCTGATCGAGGTTGTGGCTGATCACGAGGATCGTGAGCCCCCGCTCGCGAAGGCCATGAATGACCTCCTCAACGGCACGCGTTTCGGCCACGCCGAGGGCCGCGGTCGGCTCGTCCATGATGATCAGCTTTGAGCCCCATGCCCCGGCGCGCGCAATCGCCACGATCTGGCGCTGACCGCCGGACAGGGAATCGACGGGTTGCTTTAGCGGCGGGACATGACCGACGAAGCGACTAAGCATGTCGCCAGCGTTGGAGATCATTTTCCGCTTGTTGAGGATGTTGAGAAAGGGAGGACCGCTCAGCAGCTCGCGACCGAGATAGACGTTGGCCCAGACGGGCATGGTGCCGACCAGCGCAAGATCCTGATACACGGTCTCAATGCCGCGAGCGCGGGCCTCGGCCGGCGAGCTGAAATCAACGGTCGCGCCGTCGAACTGGATGGAGCCCGCGTCGGGCCGCGTTACGCCGCTGAGGATCTTCACCAGCGTTGACTTGCCGGCTCCGTTGTCACCGACCAGCCCAGTAACTTCGCCCGCAGGCAGTGCCAGAGAGACGTCCTTCAGGGCGACGACGGCGCCGAAGCTCTTCTTGATCCCCGTCGCGCGGAGCAGATCATCGCCCATGCGCTACTCGACTACCTCCCTTCCAGGATCTCGCTCAATGCACGGCCGCGTGCCGTGTCCAACAGACTCTGGCCCGGAAAAACGATGAAGCCGGCGATGTCGCTTCGGCCCCCGATTTCGGCGAGCGCGCGTTGCCATGCGAGAGCATCCATAGGAGGACCCCAGTCTCCGCCGGCGGCGGGATCGTTGTTGGAGTCGGCCTGGACAACAGGAAGCGTCTTCCGGCCCATGACTCGGACCGTCTTGTCGACCATGGCGCCGATCCAGCTCGGCGGCTGCAGCAGGATGTTCTGATAGAGCATGGGCGCCGCCCAGTCGAGGAGAGGTGCCAAGGCCTCCAGCCGCTGGCCGGTGAGAGCCTCGCTTGCCACCGCCCCGTCGGGGACCAGGAAGGCGCCGAGCCCCAGCGCGCTTCGCGCCCGCTGCAGCGTGGCGCGCGCATCGGCGACGAAGTCGGCGATGACGCGGCACTTGAAGTCCACCCATTCTTGGGCGTGGTGCCGAAGGATCCACGCGGCGCTCTCGGCGGTCGAACCACCGGACCAGGGAGGCTCGATCCCGCTCGCCGCCGCAAAGGCGGCGAGCGTAGCGGCATCGAAGCTGGAATCGAGGGGTGCGTCCCGCCCCGGCCGCAGCTCGATCTCCCAATGCAGCGGCCAGCGCACGAAATCGAGGAAGAGACCGTCGATTTCATAGCGTGTTGCGATCGCATCGATCTTGCGAAGGACGGACTCTTGGTGGCCGCGGTCGGTCGGCGTAATCCCGATGTACCATTCCATCTGTGGCCGCCGCTCGCCGCTTTCCAGAACCGGCCACAACTCGGGACGGGCGGCGAGCGTCTGGAAGTTCGAAGCATGATCCGAGAAGCAGGCCACCCCGGCATAGAAACGCATTCCTGAAGCATGAACCGCCTTGATGGCGAGCGGATCGTAGGCATCGCTTTCCGTCACGACGGCGTTCACGCCGTGTCGCCCCAACTCGGCCAGCATCCGATGGAACGCGGCCAAGTCGGACCAGGCCTCCGGGAACACAAATGCTCCGACAATCCGATCAGGGGTCATGCGATCCGACGGCGTTGGCCACCCGTCTACCCTATCAAGACGTGAACCGGGTGACCACGGATCGGGAAGAAAGTCTCCACCCTGCCAATCCGACGGCGTGCCGGATTTCCGCGATCGGGAAGACCGTCGGCGCCGACAATCGGGCTCTGCTATGGGTCCGGTCTGGACAAGGGAGCTAGTGGTAGCGGAGGAGGGATTTGAACCCCCGACACACGGATTATGATTCCGCTGCTCTAACCAGCTGAGCTACTCCGCCCCGAAGTGGACCGGAAATTAGGCAAGGCCGGCATCGCGCGCAAGGCCCATCGCGGAGGAGTCAGCTAGGTCCGCGCGCGATCTCACGGGTTCAGCGCGCCTTCCCCGCTTCGTGCGACCCGGCACGGACGACCTTGCGGGGCGCCGACCTGGGGTGGGTCAGATCAGAAAACATGTTGGATTATCAGCCGTCTAGCACGATAATCGCGGCGTCTTACGCGAGTTCGTCATTTTTCAATACGCCTGGTCGAGGATCGCGGTAAGAAGGCCTGCGCAGCTTATGGGCGCGAGAGGAATGAGGATGGGCGGAAAGTACTTTGGCACCGACGGGATCCGGGGACCGGCCAATCGGCCGCCGATCACGCCGGACATTGCCATGAAGGTCGGCATGGCCGCCGGACTGGTCTTCACCCACGGCGACCATCGCCACCGCGTCGTCATCGGCAAGGACACCCGTCTTTCGAGCTACATGATCGAGAATGCCCTCGCCGCCGGTTTCCTTTCGGTCGGAGTCGACGTGTTCCTGACCGGCCCGGTGCCGACGCCCGGGATCGCCATGCTCACCCGCTCGATGCGCTGCGACCTGGGCGTCATGATCTCGGCGTCCCACAACCCCTATGACGACAACGGCATCAAGCTGTTCGGTCCGGACGGGGCCAAGCTTACCGACGCCCACGAATCGGAGATCGAGGCACTTATTGACGCCGACCTTGGCCGGCGGCTCGCCGGCCCCGCCGACCTCGGCCGAGCCAAAAGAATCGAGAGCGTGACCGACCGCTATATTGAGTATGCCAAGCGCACGCTCCCCCGCGCCCTCACACTCGACGGCGTCCGCGTCGTCGTCGACTGTGCCAACGGTGCCGGATACCGGGTCGCACCGGAGGCCCTGTGGGAGCTGGGGGCCGAGGTCGTGTCCATTGGCGTCGATCCGGACGGCTTCAACATCAACCGCGATGTCGGATCAACCGCTCCCGCCGCGCTTGCCGCCAAGGTGCGCGAGGTGCGGGCCGACATCGGCATTGCGCTCGACGGCGATGCCGACCGCGTCGTGATCGTCGACGAGCGCGGCCAGCTCATCGACGGCGACCAGATGATGGCGGCGATCGCCAAGTCCTGGGCGGAGGAAGGCCTTCTCTCCAAGCCCGGCGTCGTCGTAACGGTCATGTCCAACCTTGGTTTTGAACGCTATCTCGCGGGGCTCGGCCTCGTCACGCTGCGAACGCCGGTCGGCGACCGCCATGTCGCAGAGGCAATGCGCGAGCACGGATACAATCTCGGCGGCGAGCAGTCGGGCCACATCATCCTTTCCGACTATACCACCACCGGCGACGGCCTGGTCGCGGCCCTGCAGCTCCTCGCGGTGGTGCGCAAGCTCGGTAGACCCGTGAGCGAGGTATGCCACCTCTTCGAACCGCTGCCGCAGGTGTTGAAAAGCGTCCGGACCGGCGGCGGCAAGCGGCCGCTCGAGAACGGCAATGTCCGCAAGGCCATCGAGGATCTCAACGACCGGCTAGGCGACAAGGGCCGGCTCGTCGTCCGCGCCTCGGGCACGGAGCCGGTGATCCGCGTGATGGCGGAGGGCGACGATCCGAAGATGGTGACCGCGGTCGTCGACGATATCGTCGCGGTCATCAGCGAAGCCGCCGCCTGAGGTTCGCTGTCCCGCCATGATCGCCGCAGACGCCAACGATCCGCGGGGGATCGTATGGATAGCCTCGTATCCGAAGTCGGGAAACACCTGGGTCCGGCTGTTCTTGCATCATCTCATCCGTCTGAAGAAGGGGCGCGCCGCCGAAGCGCGCGAGATCGACAAGCTCGGCGACACGGCGCCGAGCATCGCCGGGCAGGTCGCCCTGTTCGAGCAGTTCATTGGCAAGCCGGTCACCGACGCAAACATGAAAGAAATCGTCGTTGCGCGGCCCAAGGTG
This sequence comes from Bauldia sp., assembly GCA_035699585.1. GTDB lineage: Bacteria > Pseudomonadota > Alphaproteobacteria > Rhizobiales > Kaistiaceae > Bauldia. Next base: position 33,841 of record DASSPO010000490.1, on the reverse strand, counting down.
CAGGAGGCCATGGTGAACGCGGCGGGACGCGGCGTCCTGCCGGTCAAGACGCACAGCTTCCTCGGCCGCGTCTTCGACATTCCGCTGATCAGCCTCGGCTTTTCCGTCGGCGCGGTCTATGTCGTCCGCAATCCGCTCGACATCGCGCTGTCGCTCGCCCCCTATCTCAAGATCTCCCTCGACGAGGCGATCCGTACCATGGGCGCAACCCTGATGGCGCCGCCCCCCACCCCGCGCCTTGCGCCCGAGATTTGGGGTACGTGGAGCGAGAATGTGCGGAGCTGGACCGTCGACCCCCCACCGGTAATCAAGATCGTGCGGTACGAGGACCTCCTCGCCGATCCGAATGCGGAGTTCGCCGCTATCGCCGAGCACCTGCGGATCGGCGCGACACCGGCCGAGATAAGCGAGGCCGTCGAAGCCTCGTCCTTCGAGCGGGTCTCGCGGGAGGAGATCTCGGGCGGCTTCGCCGAACGCCCCGAGGGAGTCGGGCGCTTTTTCCGCGTCGGCCGTGCCGGACAGTGGCGCGAGGCATTGAGCCCTGAGCAGGTGGAGCGGATCGTCGTCCACCACGGCGATGAAATGCGCCGCTTCGGCTACCTTCCGGACTAGGCTCCCATGATCGTCCTCAGCCGGAACAATCCCAAAGGCATCATCTGGATCGCGTCCTACCCGCGCTCCGGCAACACCTGGACGCGGGCTTTCATCAACGCCTTGGGGCACGTCATCCGCGACCCGAACTTCGGCGACATCGACATCAACAAGATCGAGGAGGGGAGCGCGGCGGAGAGCAAGGCGGAGCTCTATACCCAGATCCTCGGCAAGCCGGCCCACCGTGCGACCGATGCCGAGATAGCGGCTGTGCGGCCGCGCGTTCAGGCCGGGATCGTCAAGTCGCTTGGGCGGCCGGTGTTCATCAAGACCCACAATGCCAACGCCATGGACCACGGCTTCCCGATCATCAACATGGCGGTGAGCGCCGGCGCCGTGTACATCGTTCGGAATCCGCTCGACGTTGCCATTTCCTTCGCTGCCTTCAGCGGCACGACCGTCGACCAGGTCATCAAATCGATGGCGACACCCGGCTGGGGCGTCCGCACCAGCCGGGAAAACGTGCGCATCGTCACCGGGTCATGGAGCGAGAACGTCGGGAGCTGGACCGGACGGCCGCATCCGGCGGTTCTCGTCGTCCGTTACGAGGATCTGGTCGCCGACCCCGCGAAGCACTTCGGCAGCGTTGCGCGGCACCTCCTGATGACGCCGACCGACGAACAGCTCGCCAAGGCGATCGACCTTACCGGTTTCGAGCGTCTCCGAGCGAAGGAAGCCGTGGCCGGTTTCGTCGAACGGCCGGATACCACCAACCAGTTCTTCCGTGCCGGCAGGCCGGGGCAGTGGCGCGAGAAGCTGACCGAGGAGCAGGTCGCCAAGATCGTCACCGCCCACAAGCCGCTGATGCGCCGCTTCGGCTACCTGCCCGAGGGGATGTAGGACCCGGGAATTCATCCCCGCGCCGCGGCGATCACCGCCGCAATGTCGCCGACGGCGGTGTCGAGGCGCTCGTATTCCGGCGGCCGAAGCGTGCCGCCCATGAATACGTCCCGCCGGCGAAAGCGCATCCCGCTCTCGACCGGGGCCAATGCCGCGAAGTGAAGCTCGCGGGCGCCGGTCATCGCCACGATCCGCGCCGCATTCCGCGCATTGATGCCGCCGCCCGGCATGACGACGATCCGATCGCCGGCCGCTTCAACCAGGGCGGCGATCGTATCGGCGCCCTCAAGCACTGACGGCTCCTGCCCCGAGGTGAGCACGCGCTCGACCCCGAGCGCGATCAGCGTCTCGAGCGCCGCGAACGGGTCGGGCGTCATGTCGAAGGCGCGGTGAAACGTGACGGCGGCGGGGCGGGCCCGCGCGATCAGTCGCTCCGTCGCGGGAATGTCGACATTGCCGTCGGCATCGAGCATCCCGAAGACGATGCCGTCGGCACCCTCGGCCTTGGCCGCGTCGATGTCGGCCTCCATCACCTCCAGCTCTTCCGGCCCATAGAGGAAGTCGCCGCCCCGCGGCCTGATGATGACGTGAAGGCCGATTCCCTTCACTTCGCGGGCCCGGCGAATCATGCCGAGGCTGGGTGTGATCCCGCCCTCAATGAGGCTCGCACAGAGCTCGACCCGGTCGGCACCGGCCTCGCGCGCGGCCACCACTCCGGCAATCGAATCCACACAGATCTCAAAGCGCAGGCGGTCGGCGAGTCGCTCGCTCATTGGCGTGGGTCCTCTCTACCGGCAATCCCGTCGATCCATGTTTCGCGCACCCGGAGCCCGTCGTCGAGCAGGACGAGATCGGCGCGATAACCCGGTGCGATTCGCCCGAACTCGTGCCCGAGGCCGAGGAACTCGGCCGGCGCGCGCGACGCCATGTGGAGCGCCGCTTCCAGCGGCAGACCGAGCGTGTCGACCGTGTTCCTCACGGCCGTCGCCATGTCGAGGTCTGAGCCGGCAATCGTTCCGTCGGCGGTCGTCAGGCGGCCGTTCGACCGCGTGATCGTTCGCCCGTTGAATTCGAAGCTCCGGAGTTCCGAGCCGACGGTGGACATTGCGTCTGTCACAAGCAGCGTCCGCTCCCAGCCCCGCGCCGCAATGGCGATGCGGAGGCTCGCGGCGGACACGTGGAAGAGATCGACGATCAGGCTCGGATAGAAGTCGGCATCGTCGAGCGCCGCGCCGACCACGCCGGGATCGCGGCCCATGAGCGGCGGCATGGCGTTGAAGAGATGTGTAATGCCGGTGAGCCCCGCCCGCTTGGCCGCCATCATCTCCTCGTAAGACGCAACCGTGTGTCCCGCGGCAAGGACGACTCCCGACGCGGCGATCCGCCGGATCGTTTCCGGCGTTGTGCGCTCCGGTGCAAGTGTGAGGAGCGTACGGCCGCGACCGAGCGAGGCGACCAGGGCCACGTCCTCGTCCTCGATCCGCCGCATCAGGGAGGCTTCGTGAACGCCCTTCCGCTCGGGATTCAGGTAGGGGCCTTCGAGGTGGATGCCGAGGACGCCCGGCACGCCCGCGTCGATCGCCGAGCGGACGGCCGCGATCGCCTCCGCCATGCGTTCGCGCGTATCGGTGATCAGAGTCGGCAGGAGGCCGGTGGTCCCATAGCGGCGATGGGCTTTCGCTATCGCCCGGACGCCGGAAACGGTCGGTTCGTGGTTCAGGAGCGTGCCGCCGCCACCGTTCACCTGAACGTCGATGAAGCCGGGCGCCAGGAATCCTTCGACCGGGACGCGCGCCACGGTGCTTGGCACGTCGCCTTCCTTCACCACCGCGCGGATGTGGCTGCCCTCGACGATCACGGCCTCGCCTTCACGGAGCTGCGCGCCATCGAAGACGCGGGCGCCGACAAGGGCGAAGGCAGTCATCAGCGGGTCTCCGTCACCTTCTTGAGGTGGGGCGGACGGTCGGGATCCCGGCCGCGTTCGCGGGCCACAGCTTCGGCGAGCGGGTAGAAGCTCTGGACGAGGGCGATCGGCTGCGCGAAAGGATCGATCCCCGACGCTGTCGGCAGGGTGAGCGCGCCAGGCACGGAAACGGGTCCGGCCGTGATCACCGGCACGCCGCGGCCGGTAAGCTCGGAGCCGAGTCCGGCAAGATCGGAGAGCGCGGCATCGTTTTGGCTGAAGAGAAGGACCGGAAAGCGGGGACCGGCGAGTGTCAGGGGACCGTGGCGAAGTTCGGCCGAGCTCAGGGCCTCGGCGTGGAGGCCGCCGGTCTCCTTGAATTTTAACGCCGCTTCCTGAGCTGCTCCGAAACTTGGACCACGGCCGACGACGTAGAGGCTTTCAACCGCGGCAACTCTGGACACGGCCGGGAGCCAGCTCCGGCGTAATGCATCGTCGAGGTCGTCGGGGAGCCGTCTCACCGCACGGTCGAGCGCCGGGTCGCCGCTCCACAGCGCCACCAGCTGGAGCACGGCGGCAAGTGAGGCGATATATGATTTCGTCGCCGCGACGCTGGTCTCGGGACCGGCGTGGAGCGGGAGGGCCACCTGGCAAAGACCGGCGAGAGGCGAGGTCATGTCGTTTACGATCGCCACGGTGAGCGCATCGTCGTCGCGGGCGGCCTCGGCGAGGGTGAGAATGTCCGGGCTCCGTCCCGACTGGGAGATCGCGATGAACAGGGCGCCGCGCATCTTCGGCCGCCGGCCGTAGACGGAGCTCACCGACGGGCCGACCGAGGCGACGACCGGACCGAGGCAGATCTCGATCAGATACTTGGCGTAGGTGGCGGCACTGTCGGAGCTGCCGCGGGCGCAGGTTACGGCGAAAGCAGGGGGCTTCCGCCGGAGGCGTTCGCCGAGGACCCCGCAGGCGGCGGCATTGGCGTCGAGTAGCCGCGCCACCACATCCGGTGCTTCCGCGGTCTCCCGAAGCATGAGACTGGACGATGGTAGTGGGTTGCCGCTCATCGTCCCGTCCTTGCGGCCAGTGAACGTTCCGCCATGCGGATAGCGCCATCGGCGGCGTCACGCTCCGCGGGGATGCAGGCCGCCGCCAGCGGCGGCGGCAGCCACGGCAGGAGCCGCGGAAAGACGCTGCCGATCATCGCGACTTGCGGCGCACCGACATCGAGCAGCCGGCTGATCAGTCGCGAGACGTCCCTTGCCGCCTCCTCGATGATCGGCATCCCGAGTGCGTCGCGACGGTCGGCGTGCTCGAAGACCAAGGGGGCGAATTCCCCGAAGTCCTTCGGAGCGGCACGGTCCGCCCAGGTCACCGCGACCGCAGGATCGTGATCGAACCGGTCGAGCACGGCCTCGGCGAGCGGAGTCATCGGCGCCATTCCTTCCTGCGCCCATAGCGCGCGGCGAACGACGGTGCGGCCGATCATCATGCCGCTACCCTCGTCGCCGATCTGATGGCCCCAGCCACCAACATTTACGCGCTTGCCGTCGACCACGGCGAGACCGGCGGTGCCGGTGCCAACGATGAGAATTGCGCCATCGCGGCCGTTGAAGGCGCCCATATAGGCTGCGTAGGCGTCAGTATCCACGACCACCGAGGCGAAAGGATGCGGTTGCGCCAGGATGAAATCGAGGTCGGGCTTCTGCGCGGTTCCGGCGAGTCCGAAGCCCGCGTGGACTCGTTTGAGGTCGTCCGGCTTCAGTCCGGCGGCATTGGCGGCTGCCAGGCACGCCTTCATCACCTCGGCGAAAGCCGCGGCGCCCGCCCGCGCGTTGGCCGGCCCGCCCATGCCCTCGCCAAGCATGCGCCCGGACGAATCCCTGAGCCGCGCGATGCATTTGGTGGCGCCGCCGTCAACGCCGATGAAAAGTGACTCCCCCATCGTCTCCCCGCCGATTTTCCGCGCCTGGAATAGTATAGCGCTGCTGCTGTGCCAACCCGGCGTGAGGGACCGCTGAAACGATGAGTACCACCGAGTCGATCGACCGGCGCCACATCGGCCTCGACACCTGGAGCGATGAGAATATCCTCGATGCCCTGCTCGACGGCCAGCGGCGCGCGATTGCCGCGGTCGACTCAGCAAAGCCGATGCTGGCCGCGGCCGCAACCGCGATTGCCGGCCGCATGGCGGCAGGGACCGGCCGCATCGTCTACGCCGGGGCCGGCTCCTCGGGGGTGATCGCCGCCCTCGACGGCATCGAGCTCCTCGGCACCTTCGGCTGGCCGGAAGAGCGCGTCGCCTTCGTGCTCGCCTCGGGCGACCGGCTCGCCCCGTTTGCCGGCGGCGAGGAGGATGACGCGCATGCCGCCCGGAGCGCCATGGCTGCCCTTGGCCTGGGGCCAGGCGACGCGGTGATCGCGGTGGCGGCGAGCGGCACGACCCCCTACACGCTCGCCGCGATCGAGACCGCGGGGGGCTTCGGCGCGCTCACCGTCGGCATCGCCAGCAATGCGGAAACGCCGCTGCTGCGCGCCGCCGACGTTCCGATTCTTCTCGACTCAGGGCCGGAAATGATCGTCGGTTCGACGCGGATGGGAGCAGGCACGGCCCAGAAGGTAGCGCTCAACCTCATCTCGACCCTGACCATGATCCGGCTCGGTCATGTGTATGACGGACTGATGGTGAGCCTCCGCGCCGATAATCTTAAGCTTCGCGGCCGCGCCATCCGCATCCTCCGCCATATCACCGGCAGCAGCGAGGAGGCGGCAGCGGACGCCCTTGGTCGCTGCGGGGGCCGGATCAAGCCGGCGGTCCTTGTCCTTAAAGGGCACTCGCCGGAGGAGGCGGAAAGCATCCTCGCCGAGTACGGCGGGAATCTGCGGGCGGCGCTCGGCCGTTTCCGGTAGCGGCTGGAGGCGACGCCACCGGAGGCGGCGCTTGCGGCTGTGTTCGGGACAGTCCGGTTACCCGGGGCTTGAATCGACCGGTCTTGCCGAAAACGTCAGCGAATAGGTGACGCCACGGCGGCTTACGACGCGAAGCCGGGCCCCGATCTGCGCGGCTAGCCCGCGCACCAGCCGGGTGCCGACGCCCTGGGCTTGCCCCGCGCCGAACCCGCGGCCGTTGTCGGAAATCGTCAAGGTCGCCCGGTCGCCGCGGACACGAAGGCGGACGGTGATTCGCCCCTCTTCACCCGGCCGAAAAGCGTACTTGAAGGCGTTGGTGATCACTTCGTTGACGATCAGGCCTATGGGTACGGCTTTGTCGACGTGAAGTCTGAATGCCTCGATGTCGCGCACGATCCGGATCCTGGTGTCCGCAAGAAGCGAAGCCTGAAGGTTGTCGCAGATGTCGGCGAGGTATTCCTCGACATCGACACTCTGCAGTTCGCCGGACCGGTACAGCCGATCGTGCAGGTAGGCGATGGTGTTGACCCGTTCGATGGCGCGGGCGAAATCCTCTGCCGCTCGCGTGTCGGTCTGTCGCGACTGCTTGAGGCGAAGCAGGCTCGCGATCATGCCGAGGTGGTTCTTCACCCGGTGGCCGAGTTCCCTGAGAAGAAGCCTCTGCTTCTCAAGCGCGGCGTCGCGTTCCTCCTGTGCGCGCCGCCGCTCGGTGACGTCGAGGCAGGCGCCGAGCATGTACGCGGGGGCGCCGTCGGGAGTCCGGACCAGCGCGCTGCGGTCATAGATCCACCGCATCTCGCCATTGACGACGGCGCGGAACTGATAGTCGGCGTCGGTCCCCTCCTCGATGCAGGCCCGGATCTTCGACCAGGCGTGCTCGCGGTCGTCGGGGTGGATGAGGGAAAGGAACTCGCCGGAGGTGCGCGGTGCCCGCTCCGGCGGCAATCCGTAGACGTCGCACAGCGCCTCGTCCCATTCGACGCGGTCTTCCGCGATGTTCCAGCGCCAGGTGCCGCAGCGCGATGCCTTCAGGGCGGCGAGCATCCGCTCGCGCTCGCGCTCCTCGAAATCCCCTGTCACGACCGCGACTTGCGGCTTGGTCATCAGCCGCCGCCCCTATCCCCAATCCACGATGCCACCGATCGACCCCGAACCTGGGAGGCAACGCTACTCCAAAGCCGGACGGGCGGGTAGAGCCGGAACCGACTCCGCCGATCTTGCATTCTTGCCAGATGGCAAAACCCACAACCGTAGCCCCCGCGCACCTCACCGACCGAACAGTTCATCTCTGCGTTGACATGCAGCGGCTGTTTGCACCTGGCGGCCCGTGGCCGACGCCCTGGATGGAACGCGTCCTGCCCGCGATGACCGCGATCGCCACGGCGCATGCCGCCAGGACCGTCTTCACCCGTTTCATTCCGCCGGAGAAACCCGAACATATGCCGGGTGCGTGGCGCGACTATTATCGCCGCTGGCGCGAGGTTACGGGGGAGCATCTTGATCCGGAGATGCTCGAGCTTGTGCCGCCGCTCGCGGCCCTCGTTCCTCCGGCGGTCGTCATCGACAAGCCGGTGTATTCCGCCTTCCACGGCGACCGACTACGCCGGCTTCTGTCGGAGCGCGGTGCCGATGCTCTGGTTGTAACCGGCGGCGAGACGGATGTCTGCGTGCTTGCGACGGTGCTCGGGGCGGTGGACTCCGGTTACCGGGTCCTCCTTGTCACCGATGCGGTTTGCAGCTCGTCCGATGCCGGCCATGACGCGCTGATGACGCTGTTCAGCACGCGCTTCAGCCTCCAGGTCGAGCTCACCACCGCGGAGGCATTGCTCTCCGCCTGGACGGGATAGCTCATCGGGCATAGCAGCCGCGCGAGACGGCGAGCCGTCTCACCAGCGCCAGCACCATGTCGATGGTTGGCGTAGGGGTGCCGGTCAACCGGCCAAGCTCCTGCACTGCCGTGACCAGCGCGTCGATCTCCATCGGCCGCCGGCGCTCGAGATCCTGGAGCATGGAGGTCCGGTGCGCGCCGACGCCGGCCGCCCCGGCAATTCGCTTGTCGACATCGATGGGAAACCTCACGCCCAGAGCCTCGGCGATGGTCTGGGCCTCGAGCATCATGGTGCGGGCGACGGCGCGAGTCCCCTCGTCGGCGACGATGTCGGCAAGCGTGCTGTCGGTCAGCGCGGAGATCGGGTTGAAGGAGAGGTTTCCCCAGAGCTTCACCCAGATCTCGCTCCGGATGTCGGTGCGGACCGGCGCCTGCATTCCCGCGGCGATCATTTCCTCCGCGAGGCGCGTGGCGCGTTGGCTCTTCTCCCCCGACGGCTCGCCGAGCGAGATGCGGGTGCCGTAAGTATGGCGGACAACGCCCGGTGCTTCGACCTCCGCCGCAACATAGACCGCCGTGCCGATTGCGCGTTCCGGTCCGAGCGACGCTGAGATGACGCCGCCGGGATCGACCGCCTCGATGCGTTTGCCTTCATGCGGCCCGCCCTGCCGATAGAAGTACCACCACGGGATGCCGTTCTGCATGGTGACCACGGCGGTGTCCGGTCCGATGAGCGGCGCGATCGAGGGCAGCGCCGCCGGAACGGAATGCGCCTTCATGGTGAGGACGACGTAGTCCTGTGGGCCGAGTGATGCCGCATCATCGCTTGCCCTCACCGGGACGGTCCGGTCTGATTCGCCCTCGATCAGACGAAGGCCCCTCTCGCGAAGCGCGGCGAGATGCTCGCCCCTGGCGACGAGCGAAAGCTCGGTCCGCCCGGTCGCGGCGAGCTTTGCCGCGAGATATCCCCCGATTGCGCCCGCACCGAAGACCGCGACGCGCATCACGCCAGACCGAGCTTCTGGGCGAGGCCGATCCGCTGCAGCTTGCCGGTCGCCCCCTTCGGGATCTCGTCGAGGAAGACGACCTTCCGCGGCACCTTGAAATCGGCGAGACGGGTTGCGCAGAAATCGCGGATCTCGCCGTCGGTCGCGGTCTTGCCCTCGCGAAGCACGATCGCGGCCGCCACCTCTTCGCCGAGCTTGTCGTGCGGTATGGCAAAGGTAACCGCCTGCGCGATCGCCGGATGATCCATCAGGACCTCGTCGACCTCGCGCGGCGAAATCTTTTCGCCGCCCCGGTTGATGATCTCCTTTAGCCTTCCAGTCACGCGGAGATAGCCCTCGCTGTCCATCGTCCCCTGATCGCCGGTGTGGAACCAGCCATGCGCGAAGGCCGTCTCGTTGGCCGCCGGGTTGCTTTCGTAGCCGGCCGTCACGTTCGGCCCGCGGATGACGATCTCTCCGGTCGTATCCGGGCCGAGCATCGCCCCGTCCTCGGTCATGATCGCGACTTCTGGTCCGGCGGCGATGCCGACGCTACCGGGCTTGCGTACGGCCGGCGGCAGGGGATTGGACGTCATCTGGTGGGCGGCTTCCGTCATCCCGTAGGACTCGATGACCGGGCAGGAGAAGAGCGCCTCGAGTTCGGCCATCACTTGCGGGGGCAGCGATGCGGACGAAGAGCGGATGAAGCGGAGCTTCGCCGCCGCGACCGCCTCCGGGTTGCGTGCCGCGCGGGCGAGGATCGCCTGATGCATCGTGGGTACCGCCGTATACCAGGTGGGCGTTGCATCGGCGAGCCAGGCGAAGAAGCGGAGGGCATTGAAGCCCGGCGAGCAGTAGGTACTGCCGCCCGCGGCAAGCGATGCCAGCACCGCCGCGACCAGTCCGTGGATGTGGAAGAGCGGCATGATGTTAAGGCAGCGGTCGCTGGCGGTCAGTTCAAGCGTGGCGCCGATGTGGGCCGCGGACGCGGCGAGATTGGCATGGGTGAGGGGCACGAGCTTCGGCCGCGAGGTGGTACCGGAGGTGTGGAGGAGAAGGGCGGTATCCCCGGCTTCTGCGACGCCGGGCTTCGCCGCGGTGCCCGTTCCGGCGCCCTCCAGCGTGAATCGTCCGGCGGGACCTTCCGCGTCCGGGACGAGGCGGAGCACGGCAATGCCGCGCCGCTCCGCCACGGCTACCGCCGGGCCAGCCTCCTCCGGCGCCACGACCAGGGCCTTGGCGCGGATGTCGGAGAGGTAGAAGTCGAACTCGTCCTCGCGGTAGGCAGGGTTGAGCGGCGCCGTGGTCGCGGCAGCCGCGACCGAGACAAAGGCGGTCGCCATCTCTGGGCCATTGGGAAGCACGATCGCCACCCGGTCGCCGCGCCCGATACCGAGGCGGTTGAGCCGAACCACGGTGTCCGCCATCAGGCGGCGGAGGTCGCCATGGGTCAATTGAGCGCGGTCCGGCGCGAGGATGGCCGGTGCGTCGCCGTCGCCGCGCGCCACCCGTTCGATGATCGTGTCCATTCTTCCTCCCTCGAACCGTGGCAACGCGCTATTGTGCGGTGGCCGGTCGACCTCGTGATGCCGGGCGATTTAGTAGCTATACTGACGAAAATCCGACAAGGGGAGGCGCATCATGGAGGCCCGCGGCGAAAAGGCAACCGGAGCCGGGGCACCGGCGACGATTCCGTTCGATCGGGAACTTCTCGACGCGTTGCTCGAGCGGGCGGGCATCGACGTGCTCGTCGTCTCCTCCAAGCACAATATCCAGTACCTGGTCGGCGGCGCCTATCGATTCTTCTTCTTCGAGCATTTCGATGCGATCGGGCTGAGCCGCTACCTGCCGCTCCTCGTCTACGTCCGTGGCAGTCCGGAAGACGCCACCTATGTCGGTAACCCGATGGAGAACTACGAGCGCTCGCTCGGCAAGTTCTGGATGCCGGAATTCGTCCCCGCCTGGGGCTCGCAAGGCGCCATGGCTTCGGTCGTCGAACGGCTTTGGCGTCTCCGTCGCCAAGACGCCACGATCGGCGTCGAACGTGCTTTCCTCCCTGCCGATGCCGAGGAGGTGCTGCGGCGCGAGCTGCAGTCGGCGCGGATCGTCGATGCGACCGTTCCGCTTGAACGGCTGCGTGCCAGGAAGACGCCGGAGGAGCTCCACAATCTCCGCCTCGCTTCCGAACTCGTTGTCGAATCGATGCTCGCCACCATCGCGGTGCACGGCCCCGGCAGCACCAAGCAGGACGTGGTCGAAACCCTCCGGCGTGAAGAGGTCGCCCGTGGCCTCACCTTCGAGTATTGCCTGATTACCGCCGGCACCAGTCTTAACCGCGCACCGTCCGATCAGGTCTGGCGGGAAGGCGACCCCATGTCGATCGACTCTGGCGGCAACTATAAGGGCTACATCGGCGACCTTTGCCGCATGGCGATCCTCGGCGAGCCCGATACGGAGCTCCAGGATCTGCTCCTTGAGATCGACGCGATACAGCAGGCGGCGCGGAAGCCGATCCGCGCCGGCGCCCGCGGCGGCGACATCTTCGCGGCGGCGGGTGAGGTCCTCCGCAGTTCTCCCAATGGCAATCTCCTCGATTTCGTCGCCCACGGCATGGGCCTCATTTCGCATGAGGCGCCGCGCCTCACCGGCTCCGGCCCGGTGCCATATCCCGGTGATGATGCCGACCAGCCGCTCGAGGCGGGGATGGTGCTCTCGATCGAGACGACACTTCCACACCCCCGCCGCGGCTACATCAAAATCGAAGACACGGTGGCGGTGACCGAGACCGGCTGGGAGGCCTTCGGCGACAGCGGCCGCGGCTGGAACCGCGGCGGCACCGCGGTCGCGAAATAGCCGCGGATCACAGCACCCGCACTTCGAGGTCGCCGACGTGATCGATATGGCCGGTCATCACGTCGCCGCGCAGAACGGCACCGACGCCCGATGGCGTGCCGGTGAAGATGAGGTCGCCCGGCTTCAGCGTGAACAAGCCGGAAAGATGGCTCACGATCTCCGGCACCTTCCAGATCATTTGGTTGAGGTTGCCGGTCTGGCGGCGCCCGCCGTTCACGTCGAGCCAGATCGCCCCTTCCGACGGGTGTCCGATCTTGGATGATGGCACGAGCGGCGAGCAGGGCGCGGAAGCCTCGAACGCCTTCGCCACCTCCCACGGCCGTTGCAGCTCCTTTGCCTTCGCCTGGAGGTCGCGGCGAGTCATGTCGAGGCCAACGGCGTATCCGAAGACATGGTCGAGCGCGCGCTCGGGAGGGATGTCCACCCCTCCCTTTGAAAGCGCGACCACCAGCTCGACCTCGAAATGCACATCGTTCGATGCCGGGGGATAGGGAAATGCGCCGGTGAGATCGAGGTTGTCCGGGTTCTTCTGGAAGAAGAAGGGTGGCTCCCGGTTCGGGTCGCCGCCCATCTCGACCGCGTGGGCCGCGTAGTTCCGGCCGACGCAATAGATTCGATGAACCGGAAAGAGCCGGTCCGTGCCGACGACCGGGAGGGTCGGCAGGGGTGGCGGCGCAATGACGAAGTCGGCAGCGTTCACTGCATTCACTTTTCTTTTCCCCTCGATGCGGCGTGGCCTACCGCGTCGCTCTGGCCTCGGCTATCGTCCGCGCGAGCTTCAAACACAATAGGGGGCTGGTCGATGCGTACGGTGAAGTTCAAGGGCGGCGACACTATCCTCACCGAGGGCGAGCAGGGCGATACAGCCTTTTTGATCGTCGACGGTTCGGTCGAGGTGACCGTGGGCGCGGGCGCCAAAGCGAAGAACGTGGGTGTGCTCAAGGCCGGTGAGGTGTTCGGCGAAATGAGCTTGATTGATCCGGGACCGCGGTCGGCGACGGTGAAAGCCGTTGTCGACACCGAGTGCGTCACCACGACCTACGACGAGTTCAACGACGCGATCCAGAACGACCCGGAACGTGCTGCGCTCTTCATGAAGACTCTGGTGCGCCGGCTGAGGCAGATGAACGAGAAAATGGCGGCGATGGACCCCGCGAAGCGCGGCCTTCGCGAACGCTTCCACGAATGGCAGAAGTCGATGCAGCCCCAGGAAGACGATTCCCACGCCATGATCTATTGGTACATGATGTACTGAGCTTGACGCCTTACCTTGGCGTCGCCGGCGTCCCTACCCGTGGTCAGGATTTGGGTAAGGACAGAAGAACACGCTCGTCGCGTTTTCGGCGACCGCGCCGCCCCGGAAGTGAGCGCTCTCTCGAACAGCCCTGCTGCCCTTCCGCCAACCTGCTCCAAAGAACGAAACGGCTGGACGGAATCGGAGACCCTGTCGACCTTGCGAGTGCCGGAATCGTCAATCCTCTGATTCAACTGACGATTCCGATACGTATTTACCTTGTAAGTTGCATCAAATGGAATCGACTTTACAGAAGATGAGTGCTGTGCTCAGTAATTGCCTGATGCGGCGATAGGGCCTCAGGAGGAGTACGCCGGCAAGGTTTGGTAGCGTATCGGTAGGCGGGAATGGCGTAGCACTTGAGCTACGCGTGGCCCTTTCTCGACCGGACGATCGACTTACTCTCCACCGTTACCAGGCCATATCCGATCGTTTCTTTCCCTTCCTGGCCCCTCTTCGGAGGGACTGAGGGTTGTTGCCGTTCTTGCCGGGCGTAGCTTTGCGGCCCGAAGAGGTTGTTTCGAGCCGAGTCGAGGAGGGCTGTAACCAAGCCGTTCCGTACTTCGACCGGATCGCCGCATACATGATCCGCCAGCGTGAAAGCGAGCTCAAGTACCGTCTTCGCCGGGCTTATCGGCTGGCAGAGCACCGGCGTCTCGCCGAGAACTTCAGGGACATGCTTCCCCGGCATGGAACGTCGCCGGCTGTGCCAGACCGCGCCGATCGCCTCTCCTTCCGTTCCTCCCGCCATCTCCGCCTCGTCCACACCGCCGACAGCGTCGACGATATGGCCCAATAGCCTTTCCCCGGCACATTCGTCTTTGCCCCAGGAGCCGACCGCATCAAAGGAAGGCCACGTCAGAGTAACTGTCGGCAAGAGAGACCATCGCTGCGGTCCGGCGCCGATGGCGAAATCCCACCAGACCTCGCCCGGAAGGCTCGGATTCACTGCCCCTCACATGGCCAGCGAAAAGGCTAGGTTCCGTAAACGATGGTGCCACTATGTCCGTCATAAGGAGATATCGGTGTACTAGTCTGGATCGACTCATGTGGCCTTCGATGCTGAAACATTGGTTTACTCCGCAATTTGATGAGCACCGCCTGCCGTGGAGGGTGTCGCTGGTCGTAGCGACGGTTTCCCTCTCCTCGGCGTTTCTCATCATACTCCTGGGGTGGTTGGCCATGACCACCGTCGACCGTGGTTCGTTGGACCGCGAAGTAAGCTTTGCGCAGCGGGGGTTGTTGGAAGGCTACTCACGAATCCCGGTCGAGCAGGAGAGCTCGGTGATCTGGGACGAAGCGGTCAGGAGGGTGAAGGCCGGCGATCAGGCCTGGATGAGGTCGAACCTCGGTGAATGGATGGGTTCGTATTTCGGACATAACCGGATCTTCGTTCTCGATGCGAGCAATGCCCCGATCCATGCCATGGAGGATGGCGTCACAAAGCCTGCCACTGAAGCTTTCAAGGACGAGCGGGCGGCCGTAGAGCCTTTCGTTCACGAACTGCGCCGACAAATCGGCCAGGCAGCCTCGGGCCTCGACGACTCAACGGGCGCGATTGGCGATATCGGGGTCCAGGACTTCGTCCTTCTGGACGGGACCCCGGCCATCGTCAGCATCAAACCGATCATTCCGGATACCGACGCGCTCACCCAGCGGCCCGGTAGCGAGTATCTGCATGTCGCGGTGCGGTTTCTCGACGAGTCGTTCGTCGATGAGATCGCCGAAAGATATCAGCTTTCCGGCGCGCGCATTGCTCCCAAGGGAACGCCGGTGCCGGACAGCTCGATTCCCCTAACCAATCGGTCGGGGGAAACACTGGGATATCTCGTTTGGGAGCCCTACCGTCCCGGTCTTAGCCTGATTGAGAAGCTCGGGCCGACGATAGCTGTCGCTTCAATTCCCGTGGCAGTTCTTCTGGTGTGGTTAGTGCGTCATCTCTGGCGTGCGACCCAACGCCTACGGTTCTTGGCCTTTCACGATTCACTGACGGCGTTGCCGAATCGAACCTCGTTCAATATCCGCCTTCGCAGCGCCCTCGGGGAGGCAGGGCGCCCGGGTGGCTCGGTCGCGGTGATGATGATTGACCTCGACCGCTTCAAAAACATCAACGACACGCTCGGGCACCCAGCCGGGGATGAATTGATCAGGCAAGTCGGGGAGCGCCTGCGGGAAGCAACTGCCGATGCCGGCACGCTTGCCCGACTGGGTGGGGACGAGTTCGCGGTCATCTTGAGCCACGTGGAAAGCGCAAGTGCCGCCGAAACGATCGCAGAGCGCATCCTGAGAGAGATGCGCCGCCCATTCGTCCTTAATGGAGAGCAGGTCATCTCCGGTGTGAGCATTGGGACCGCGGTAGCCGAACCCGAAGAGCGGGATGCCTCGGACCTGCTGCGAAAAGCCGACATCGCCCTCTACGAAGCGAAATCGAAAGGCCGCAGGCGTCACCAGGTCTTCTTCCCCGAACTGAGCGAGATCGTCCTGCGCCGACGACTGATCGAACAGGATTTGCGCCAGGCGTTGGAGGACGGGTCGATCACTGCGGCCTATCAGCCGGTATTCGATCGGGACCTGCAAAAGGTTCTGGGAGCAGAAGCGTTCATGCGCTGGCAGCATCCCATACACGGCGATCTTCCCCCTGATCTGATCATTTCCATTGCCGAGGAGCGCGGTTTGATTGAACCGATCGGTGAACGGGTCCTGCAAAGCGCTTGCCGCCTCCTGAATGAGAGTTCGCTGCCTTGGGTTGCGGTGAACCTCTCATCAGTTCAGTTGCGCAGTGAAGGTTTTGCCGAAAGTCTGCTCGCCACACTGCAGAGATTTGACGTCGACCCACGGCGATTGCAGTTCGAAATCAAGGAACCGGCCCTCTTGGCCGATGACGCCGTGACAACGGCGAATCTCGATTTTCTACGGGCCAGCGGTGCGACGATCACCCTCGAGGATTTCGGGACCGGCTATTCCTCGTTGAACCATCTGAGGCGATATCCGGTGGATAAGGTGAAGATCGACCGCAGTCTGGTCAATCAGCTTGAGGCTTCACCGGAGTGCCAAGCCATTGCTCGCGCCCTCGTGTCAGTCGCCAAGTCGTTGAACAAGGTTGTCGCTGCGGATGGGATTGCTACCCAGCAAGAAAGAACCCTCGTTGTCGCAATGGGATGCGACGAACTTCAAGGGTCGGCCCTCGCCAAACCGCTGTCGACTATCCAGCTCCGATCCCAGTTTGTCGACCACTGGCCAAGGGCAAACGACGTGACCGCCGCTTCATGACCGGTCCCTTCTCGCGCTTGTCTAAGGCGAGATCGGACTTCGCTAGGAACGGACTGCCTAACTGACCCGAAGCGACCCAGTGCTGGTGCCGGGACGCGCCGACAATAGTATGAAGGACTTCATTGTCTTCGAGTGAAGACATGGTTCGACTAACACCTCATGCCCGGCTCGACTGACCAGCCATCTGGCCGATCTCTGACTGTCATCGGTTTGATCGGTTTTCTTTTTTGCTTGCCTGGTACATTGCCCTCGACAGGCAGCGCGCAGAGGAAAGGACATCTTTACAATCCCTTAGGCTTGTCCTAACCTTTTTTCTAGATGCGGCGTTGGGCTTCGGGGGAGAGGACGCCGGAAGTTTGGTATGGCGTAAGTTGAGATCGAGATTGGCGTCGGAATCCCGCCGCCGCAGGCCCATTTCCGATCCTTCATAGCAAAGCGCCGCCGCTCGACTTTCTGAGCGTTCGTTTTACTCCCAGCCCCTCTTCGAGGGACTGCGGTTTGCTGCGTCCGGCTCGCGAAATCATCGTCGGTTGCTCGGTTTTTCCCCGAATGGCTCCGGACGTCATGTCGGGCACCTGCCGCATTCCGACGGGCTGTTCGCCCGCACGGTGGCCGGGAACACCGTCCGCTTCAACCCCCAGGCTTCATCCGAGGCGACCATCAGCCGACGCGCGCGTCGGCGTTTCGGAAGACGAGATCGCGCACCTGAACGAGGTGAAGCTCGTTGCATGCGCCGGTCGAAGGCTCACCCAGACCACGCCCCACACCGTGATTTCGTATCTCGTCCGTCCGCGTCGGATCAGATCGAAAGGGCACTCCGAGAACAGATCGGCGGAGAACCTCGGGCGACCGATCGAACGCCCTGGTTCGGTCCATTCGCTTGGGACCGGAACGTTTGGTGATGGTTTGGGGTGATCATCATGAAGTGGATTCTGGCGGCGGCGATTCTGGGAGCGGCGCTCTACGTGTTGGTCTATCTACTTCTGTCCGACCGCGTACTTTAGGGCGTGTCGCCGCGTGATACGGAGCGGGACGAGCGTCAGAGGACGATCGCGAGGCTCAGGACATGCCCGTCGAAGTCCTGTGATGCGGCCCTCACGTGGATGCGGCGCTCCGTCGCCACGAGCTGAAAGCCCGGGTCATTGGAATCGCGCGGGAGAACGGTGATTTGGCGCAGCGGGACGTGGCCATGCTTCGGGAAAAGCGCCTTGTAGGCCGCCTCCTTGAGCGAGAACCGACGAAGAATATCGAGCGGCGTGCCGTCGGCCGGCATCCCTAGTTCCGGTTTCGACAGGATTCGCTCCTGAAGGAGATCGGCGCTTCCAACCTCATCCAGCGCCTCGATATCGATCCCGACGTTCGGCATCACGCCGACCCGCACTAGGGCAACGGCGTAGCATCGGTTGTGACTGATGCTAAGGCTCCTGCCGCATGGAGGCACCGGAATGCCTCCGGCCCCGATACGGATGGGATCGTCGCCTCCGAAGCCGGCCCCCGCAAGCCGCGCCGCTAGCCGACCGCCGACGAACTCGACAAGGCGCAAGCCGCGCATGGCGTTGGTTAGCGGGCGTTCGGAGGGATGCAGTGACGCACGGAGGGCCACGGCGTCCGCTGCTTGCGCTTCCGCGAGGTGCACTCCGACGCAGCGACCAAACTCCGAAACGAAATCGAAGGCGACCTGGTACGGCGCGGCAAGTGTCGGCGACACCCTCACCCGCCGCAAGGATCCGGCGCTCACAGCGTCCCCGTCCGCCACTGCCCGACCAGCCGGGTCATCGCTTGCGCCGCGTAGGTCCAGCTATGGTCGCCGCCGGTGGCGCTGGAGAAACTGCACGCGAGCCCGGCCGCATCGAGGAGCCGGGCCATTGTCTCACTCGCCGCGATCATGCGCCGAAAATCCGCGGTACCCACCTCGAGGTGGAAGCGTGGCAGCAGCCCGGACTGCGGAAGCGCCGAGACAAGTGCGGCGGGAGCGTAGGTCGCGCGCGTCCTGCTGCCCGGCGGGCCCCACACCCGGTCGTGCTCCTCCTCGGTCGGAATCATCAGGTCGTCGGAACGAACCTGCTTGTAGGGATCGCCGCGACGGTTCCCGGCAGTAAACGCTCCCGCCACGGCGAGCGCCGAACTAAAGAGGTCCGGATGGCGGAGAGCGAGGAAGAAGGCCGCTGCCCCTCCGGCCGAAAACCCGCCCACCGTTGCCGGGCCGTCCACGCCATATGCGCGCCGAACGAGGGGCAGGAGCTCATCCGTGACATAGCTCTCGTAGCGCGCGCCGGCATGATCGTCGATGAACCACCTCCGCCCACATTCCGGCAGTATGATCAGCGCGTCGCGGGCGATGTCCTCAAGGAGTTCCGGCGCGTGGCGCAACCACGAGGTTCGATTGCCGGCAAAGGGATGGAGCAGTATCAGCACCGGTGTATCCGTACCGCCCGTTCGCGCTGGCAACACATACGCCACCTTCCCGCGCCCGAGGACTTTGGAGTCGTGACCGAAGTCCTGGCCGCCGAGAACGGTCGTGGTTGTCGCGCTACTCACGACATCGCCTCGGAGAGCATCCGGGTCAATCGCGGGTAGTCGACCTTGCCACGCTCGTTGCGCGGCAAGTTGGGCATCGCCACGATCCGTTCAGGCATCATGAACAACGGGAGCGAATCGGCGGCCGCTTCGCGGACCGCGTCGGTATCGGGCGTCGGCTCACCGACTACCGCCGCGGCGATCACCGGCTCAGCGCCGTTTCGCTTGAGCAGCGCGCAGGCTACTTCGAAGTCGGGGAAATGCTTCCGGAACGCTGCTTCGATCTCGTCGAGCTGGATGCGACGCCCGTGAATCTTGACCTGTCGGTCGCGTCGGCCAATGAAGACGAGTTCGCCGCGCGCATTGAAATGCACGTAGTCTCCGGTGCGGTAGTAGCGCGCGCCATCGTTCTCGACGATGGCAGCGGCGGTCTCCTCCCGCCGGTTCCAGTATCCCGTGAGAACCGTGTCGCCGGCAACGAGCAGCTCGCCCGTTCGCCGGCGGTCGTCGGCGGTCGCGTCCCAAGAGTAGTCGAAACGTGCGTAGGGGCATGGCCGCCCGATGGGAATCGGTCCTTCCTCGGCGAGGTCCTCATCGGTGATCCGGTGGAAGGCGCAGACGTTGGTTTCCGTGGGGCCGAACCAGTTGTGGATCGGGACTGCCGGGAGCAGCGGCCAGAATCGGCGAAGCGCCGGCTTGTCGATCGGCTCGCCGGCAAAGACGATGTGCCGAAGCCGGCCTTTTCGGAGTTCGGCCCATCCGAGCGTCTGGCCCTTGGTTTCGCGAAGGATCAAACTTGGCACGCAATAGACCACCGTCGCGCCTGCTTTCGCCACCGCGCGGCAGAAGGTGACCGGCGACATCATCGCGCTTTCGTGTATCGGCACGAGACAGGCACCTGCACGAGTCGCGGCGAACAGGTCGAAGACCGAGAGATCGAAGGTAACAGAGGCGACTTGAGGCACCACGTCATCGCGGGTGAGTCCCAGCTCCTTCACCGCCCACTCGACGAAGGCGGTGGCGCTTCGCTGGCTCTGCACGACCCCCTTTGGGATGCCGGTCGAGCCGGATGTGTAGAGTATGTAAGCTTCCGACGTGGGTTCGAGGGGGGCCAACAATGGGTGCGGCGAACGGGGCAATTCGCTCCAGTTCGTTTTCGACCTGACAAGGAGGTGGCGGGCGTCCCCGCCAAGGGCAGCGATGACGATGGCGTCACCAGCCTTGTCTTCGCCGGCGGCGTCGCCGAGGAGCCGTGCGAGATTCCGTTCCGTGGTGATCAAAACCGCCGCTTTCGCATCGGCAAGGATGTTTCGGCCGCGCTCGACCGGCGTCGTGTAGTCGATCGGCACATAGCAGGCGTTGAGGAAGAGCGCGGCATGGATCGTGACATAAAGCGGAAAGCTCTTGGGCAAGGCGATGCATATCCGGTCGCCGCGGCCGGCCCCCGCATCGCGAAGCAGCCCTGCAACCCTCAAGCTTTCCCTGAGGTACTCGTCATAGGTCCGCGTTCCGGCCGAGTCGCCGTAGGCGAGGCGGTCGCCGCCGCGCCTCGCTGCTTCGAGGAGGTAGGACGCGAGGTGGCGGGTGGTCATGGCTGCAGCCCGAGCGATGCCGCAATGATGACCTTCTGCAGGTCCGAGGTGCCGGAATAGGTGAGGCTCGACAGGACGTCGAGCAGCCCCTCGCTGCCCGCTGCTTCGAAGCCCTTGGCGCCCTGGATACGGAAGGCATCGAGGTTGCTTTCGACCGCAGCCTCGGAGCACTGGAGCTTGACGAGGCTTGCATCGGCCTCGGTGGCGACGCCGAGCCGCAGGCGGTTGACGGCATATTGGAGGAGCAGCTTCGTCGTGGCGTAGCGCCGGTAGGCGTCGACGATCCTCCCGCTGACATATTGGTTGCCGGCAATCGGGACACCGAACTGCTGGCGGTTCCTGGCATAGTCGATCGAACGGGTCAGGGCGCGGCGGATGGAGCCGACAAGGAAGGCCGAGAGCAGAATGCGTTCCTGCACGATTGCATGGCGGAAGACCTGCGCGCCGCCATTGACCCTGCCGATGAGCGAGTCGCGGCCGACGTGAACCTCTGTCAGCGTGACGCTGCCGAGCGACGTGCTTCCCGGAGACCCCTGGACCTGCGCTGCCGTCGCGCTCAGGCCAGGCGTCGATCGCTCGACCAGAAAGGCGCTCACGCCGCGCGAATGGAGGCGGGGATCCTTGGTGGCGAAAACGACGAAGAGGTCGGCCTGCGTCGCGTTGGTGATCCACGCCTTCTCGCCGTTGAGCACATATCCGCTTCGCGTCTCCGCATAGCGGGTCTCCATCGCCATGACGTCGGAACCCGCCCTCGACTCGGTTGCGGCGAAGGCGCCGATCATTGCCCCTGAAGCGAGCTGCGGCAGGAACGTGGCGCGCGTCCTCGCCTCGGCGAACCTCGCCACTGCGCCGGCGGCGGCAAAGGCGTGGGCGCCGAAGGACAGGAGCATGCTTCCGCTGGGGCATCCTTCGCCAAGCCCGAGCAGCGCATCGACCGTCGCATCCGGGTCGCCCACCGTGCCGTGAAGAAGGTCGCTGAGCGGCGCCCAGCGGGCGATCTCGCGAAAAAACAGATGGTCGGCTACGGTGAAGGCCGCAGCGAGTTCCCCGCCGAGCTTCCGTCCCTGTTCATGGATCGGCGACTCGTAGAGGATCGCATCCGGGTCAGGCTCGGACATCGGCGGCTAACGCCTTTGCCACGTCATCATTCCTGGCGCGGGCGGCGCCGAGGCTTGCCGCGATCAGCGACTCTTCCGGCCTGTCGTCCTTGAGCGCGCCGCGCTTTGCTTCTTCGTAGCCGGCAAGGTCGAACAGGCCATGGCCGCTGATGTTTATCAGGATGGCGCGCCCCGGTCCGGTCTTGTGCTCGCGCGCGATCTCCATCGCCGCCGCGATGGCGTGAGCGGACTCAGGTGCCGGGATGATGCCCTCGCAGTCGGCAAAAAGGATACCGGCGCCAAGGGCATCGGTCTGCGCGATGGCGCGCGCCGAGAACACGCCGTGGGCGTAAAGCGCGCTCAGAAACGCCGAGGTGCCGTGGTAGCGGAGCCCGCCGGCGTGAATCGGCGGAGCAAGGTAGCGGCTCCCGAGCGTGTACATTCGCGTGACCGGCGTCGTGCCGGAGAAATCGTTGATGTCGAAGAGATAGTCGCCGCGCGTGAGCTTCGGGCAGGCTACCGGCTCGGCAGCGACCAGTTCCGTCCTTCGCCCCGTCGCCTTGGCGGCGCGGAGAAATGGCATGCCGACGCCCGCGAAGTTGCTGCCCGCGCCCATGCAGGCAACGACATAGTCCGGAAAGTCCCCGAGTGCCGTCATCTGCCGCACTGCCTCGTTGCCGATCACGGTCTGATGGAGGAGGACGCAGGTTTCACCGCTTCCCACTGCGAAGCGCGCGGAGTCCTTGAGTTCGCGCGCCATCTCGATCGCTTCACCGGTGGCCACTGCGAGCGATCCGATCCGTTCGGGGTCGCGCTCCATCGCCTCGCGCCCAGTTCGGGTCATCGGACTAGGGCTTTCGTGGATCTCGCCGCCGAACAGCTCGACAATGGTGCGGCGCTGCGGCTTCTGGCGGTAGCTGATGCCAACCATGAATACCGTGCACCGAAGGCCGAACTGCTTGCAGGCATAGGACAGCGCCGTTCCCCACTGGCCTGCCCCCGTCCCGGTGATGAGGTGCTTCACGCCAGCCTTCTTGTAGTAGTGGGCCTGTGCGATGGCACTGTTGAGCTTGTGGCTGCCGGAGACGTTGGCGCCCTCATACTTGAAATAGATGCGCGCGGTTGTGCCGAGTCGCTCCTCGAGCCGGTGGGCGCGGCGGAGCAGGGTCGGCCGATAGGTCGCGTAGAGATCGCGCACCGGCGCGGGAATCTCGACGTCGGCGCGGCTCGTGTCATTGGATTGCTTCATCAGCGACAGCGGCTGCTGCGGCAGCACATTGACGCCGGCAACATCGGCAAAGTGGTCGGGGGTCACTGTGGACTCCCGGTAATATTCCGGGAAGTCGTACAGAAAGTTGCACCACGAGGTGACGCCCGACGTGGCGTTCACCGGCAACGCCATCTCGTTCATTCCGTTTTCCTGCCTTCCTTGGCGGCGACCTGGCCGACAAAACGGAGGAGATCGCCATAGGTGATGAGGTCGACGCCTAAGAGGTCCTCGTCATCGATCTCGACGCCCAATACCCTCTCGAGGCCCCTGATGATCATCAGGAAGCGCCGTGAATCGATGAACAGGTCGGAGTAGAGCTCAGCCGACTCGGGTGGCGGATTCTCGGGATCGTGGCGGGGCAGGACCTCGGCAATTACCGAGGCAAGCGCGTTCGCCGCCGGATTCGTCGGCGGCCGGTCGAGCTTCTTGCGACGCGCCCTCTGCGTAGTGGCGGGCTTGGCGCTCGCGCCGGACTGGCCGCGATGGCGCGCCCCCCTGAACTTCCTGGCTTCGTGTTCCAAGGCTCTTTCTCTCTGTCCGGAGCCGGCCGAGGGCCGGATCTCACGCCGTGACGTTTGGAAGGTCGGCGAGGTTAAGATCCTTGAGGAGCCGCTCGCGGCCCTTCCCGGCGACAGCACTCAAGTCGATGATCGGCCTTAGCTTGCCTGAGTGCTCGCGTTCGATCTTCGGCACCTGCTGGGTGACGATCCGAACCGGTTCGCCGACAATCTCGCGCAATCCCGTGACCGCGGCATCCAGCCTCACCTCCGCGGTCCGTGCAGGGCGGTACTGGAGAACGAACAGCCCCCGCTCGACGCAGATCAGGCGATACTGGGCCGCGCCGAGCGTCTCCTTGAGGCAACCGAGCAGCGCGAAAGGCTCGATGCGCCGCCCCTCGGCATCGTGGATCGAGTCGTTGGTCTTGCCGCGGAGCTCGGCTATCGAGCCGTAGCAAGATGGCGCATAGTCCATCGGGGAGCCCATGACCGCGATGTCACCGATTTCGTAGCGGAGGAGCGGCGTAGCATCGTTGAGGAGGTCGGAGACCACCACCCGGCAGTCTTCGCCAGCCATCGCGGAACGCCGGGAGGCGAGTGAGACTCCCTCAAAGACCAGCCGATCGGTCTCGAGGCGATAGGCACCGCCGGGCTCTTCCTGCCAGCCCATGAATCCGAACTCAACGCTGGCATAGGCCTCGCGCGCCTCGAACCCGAAGGCGCCACGGATCGCTTCCCTGCCCTCCGGCGTCAGCATCTCGGAGGTGGTCCAGATCCGCTTCACCGACGGCAATTGCCGCCCCTCGCTGGCCATCCATGAGGCGAGCGAGACGATAGAACTCGCGTAGCCGATCAGCGTACTGGGACCCTTGGCCGACAGCTCGGCATACATGAGGTCGGGCGTCTTCAGTGCGTCGGTCAGCGTCGAGTAGGACTTCTCGGTGCGTGTCGCCACCTTGCGCCGGGCATCCCCGGCACGGCCGCCATTGCCCCTGATCGCCTTGCCCCCAACGACGCGGACCTGACGGTCGCGGCGGAAGCGTTCGGGGAAGAGGAACTCGAGATTATGCGGCGATATTTCGCCCGATTCGAAGTGCGGCTTGCGGAACCGCCAGCTCCTGAACGAGGCAACCCGTTCGTCGATATAGAGAACGAAGGGCACCCCGGTGCTGCCGCTGGTCTGCTTTCTCACCAAGGGTTCCGAGACATGGGCGCGGCTCACGCGCTCCTCGTCTGCGACATCCTCGAAGTCCGCGCGGCTGATCACCGGAAGCTCCGCATACCAGAGCATGAAGTCCCTCGCGTCCGACGGCGGCTCGCCGTACGGCCGGTAGAGATCGGAATAGAAAGGGACGTCGGCGATTGCCGAGATTACCCGCTCGCGAAGGAGCGAGACCGGATCCGGCAATCTCGCGCGAGTGGGCCGCAAATCCATCTCTGCCACCGCGCTCTCAAGTGCGGCATTAAGCAACGGACTCACGGACCACTCGCGTCAAGCGCAAAACCCGGGTCGGGAGGAGGAGTAAGCTCGCGACGGGAGCTTACGACTTCATCTTCTTGGCCTGCTTCGTGTGCTTCATCGAGCGCATGCCGGCACGCTGCCCGGCCATGCGATTAACCTTGGTGGCCGAACGCGTCCCGCCCCCTTCCGCCTTTGCGGTCTTGGTCGACAGGGTCGCCTTGGGCGAAGAGCGGCGCGCGGCGGAACGCGAGCGGCGGCTCCGCTGGCCGTCCTGGCTCTGGGCCTTTTCGCCGGCCTGGGCATATTCGCCCTTCGAGCGGAGTTTGCGGAGTGCGCGGGTCTGGCGGCCCTCGGTGGCCGTGTGGCCGGTACCCTGGCTACGGACACCGGCGGCCTTCCGCATGGAGCGGGTCTGCTGGGCCCGAGCTTCCGTGCCGGGCAGCACACTGCCGGCGATTGCCGCTGCTGCGCCAAGCGTGCCAAGACGCAGGAAGCTCCGCCGGCTATGAGCCTTCTCGGCGCGAATCTCTTTGGTTTCCTTTGTCGAATTCATTTGTATTCCTCCATGGGGACCAGACTTTGCGAAGTTGAAGGCGTCCGACACTCTTTTGCTTGGCGATCGTAGCACAACGCTTAGCAAACACGACGGCGACCAACAAGTTGTCGCCTGTATCGGGCCTCATTGATTTTTTTTTGGCCGCGCGGCGACCTTTTGATGAAGTTTCCGCTCGTCTTCGACACAATCATGACGCTTCTGCTTGGCGTGCCGAAGTTGGAGCAGGAGAGAAGAAGCACTCCGAAATCGGCGGGCGACACCCAACCGGATTAGTCTCTACGTCTCTTCTCTTGGGGCTCACGAAGGCAGACACGGGTTCGGTCGAGTAGGCGAGGAAGCCAAGCACTGAACGATGGCGGTCCGTCAGTCGCGCACGGACGATCGCGCTCTTGGCAGGGGCGCATTCTCCGACTATGGTGTTGCAAAGTTAATTGGCCTGACCAATTCCAAGGTCGGCATCACATGGGAGGAAGGTCCATGCGCTTGTCCGCGTTCCGAATGCTCTTGTCCGGCGCCGCTTTGGCGCTGATGACGGCCGTTGCTCCGGCTCAGGACTTCCACGGCTTCACGCCAACGGGCTTTTCGGGCGAACAACTCTCCGCCGATGCGCTCGCCGCGGCCGTCGTCGACGCGATGAAGACGACGCCGCCACGGAACGGCGAAAAGTACGTCATCGCCTTCGCCAATCTCGACCGTGGCATCTCGTTCTGCGCCAAGGTCGAGGAAGGCATCATCAAGAATGCCGAGGCGGCGGGGATCGAACTGGTCGTGGCCGACAACAATCTCGATGGCGCCACCGCGCTGACCAATGCCGAGAGCTTCATCAACCGGAATGTCGATTACGTCATCGAATTCCAGACCGACGCCAATTTCGGCGCCACCATCATGCAGAAGATGAATGATGCGGGGATCAAAGTGACGGCAATCGACATCCCGATGCCGGGCGCGACCTTCTTCGGCGCCAACAACCCGAAGTCCGGCTACATGGGCGGCGTCTATCTAGGTCAGGCGGCGATCAAGAAGTTCGGCGTCGATAAGGTCAAGGAGGGCTATTTCATCCTCGGCGACCTGCCGCAGTCGGGGGCGGTTCCCGCAATGCGGACTGGCGGCCAGCTCGCCGGCTTCCTCGCCGCGGTCGAGGGCTTCCCCGAGGACCACGTCATCACAATCGACACCAAGAACACGCTCGAGGAAAGCTTCGCCCAGACCAACAACGTGCTTGGCCGCATCCCGGCAGGCGTACCGATCATGGCGACGGCGATCAACGACCAGTCGACCACCGGCATCATCCGCGCCGTCAAGCAGGCGGGGCGCGAGGCCGATCTCATCGCGGTCGGCATGGGCGCCGACGAACTTGCGACCATGATGAGCGAGCCGACCTTCGTTGCCTCGGTCGGCTATTTCCCCGAGCGCTACGGCAATTTCCTGATCCCGATGGCGCTTGCCGAGCTTGCCGGCATCGACCTGCCGCCGACAGTGCTCATGACCCATGTGATGGTCGATAAGGGCAACATCTGCAACTACTACCCCGACTACAAGTGCGATGCCTCCCTCGGCATGGAAATGACCTTCCCGCAGGACAAGTTCGTCGAGCACCTCGCCGCAATCCGCAAGTTGCCGGAGCTGCAGGGCTCGGTCGACCTGATCCCGACGGAGTAAGATCAAGCTGCAAACGGGAGCCCCCGGATCGCCCGGGGGTTCCCATCGCTGGACCCATCTTCGTGCGCTCTTCTTCGCCCGTTCGTCCCCGCGCAAGCCGGGACCTGGCATTCGCGGCCGCATCGCGGCCCGCGGATTCGAATCCTCGTTATTTCTTGATGCCTGTGAGTGCCGCCTTCAGCCCCTTGGATCCCTGCTTCCGCGGGGACGAGCGGCCGGCGTCGCGCAACAAGACCCCGTTTCCGGACCAGAGTACCAAACGGTGTCGGTAACCACGTCAGCATCCCCTTCCCTTCCCCGCCTCGAGATGCGCGGGATCGGGAAGTCATTCGGCGGCGTGGCCGTGCTCAGCGACGTCGACCTCGTCGTCCAACCCGGCGAGGTTATGGCGCTGCTCGGTTCGAACGGCGCCGGCAAGTCGACGTTGGTCAAGATCCTTACCGGGGTCTACACCCGCGACGGCGGCACGGTGCGCCTCGACGGGGATGAAGTTGTCTTCCCCGATCCGCGCGCCGCGGTCGCCGCCGGCGTGCGGCTCCTCCCTCAGGAAATCTCGGTGATGGGCGACATGACCGTCGCCGAGAACATCGCGCTTGCCGATCTCCCCTTAAAGCGCGGGCCGGGCTTTCCGGTGGTCGACGATCGCGTCATGCGGGAGAGATCGCGGGCTCTTCTCGACCAGCTTGGCTTCGTTTCGATCGATACGAAGGCACTGGTGAAGCGCCTGTCGGTTGCTGAACAGCGGATCGTCGAGATCGCGCGTGCCCTGGCCGGCAAGGCGCGCGTCCTGGTCATGGACGAGCCGACCGCCGCGCTTACCGAGCAGGAGGCGCGGCTTATCTTCCGCATCATCGAGCGCCTCAAAGAACAGCAGGTCGCGGTCATCTACATCTCGCACTACCTCAACGAGGTCTTCGAAATCTCCGATCGCATCGCCGTTCTCCGCGACGGCCGGAACGCCGGCCTGTTCGAGACGCGTTCCGCCTCGCGCGGCGATGTGCTTGCGGCGATGCTCGGCCGCGTCGCCGACGATCTCTACGACATCGCTGGCAGTGGCGCGGCGGGGGACGAGATCCTCACCGTCACTGGCCTTTCCGTTCCGGGTAGGCTCGATGGCGTCGACCTTGCCGTGCGATCCGGTGAAATCGTCGGCGTCTTCGGCCTGATCGGCTCCGGCATCGAGACGCTGGGCCGAGCTATCTACGGTGCCCTCGGACCAGCCACGACCGGGACGGTGCTCGTTGCCGGCACGACCTACCGACCGGAATCGGCGCGAGTCGGCAAGGCGCGTGGCATTGGCTTCGTCGCCGCCGACAGGAAGCGTGAAGGGATCATCGGCGATCTGACCGTACGTGAAAACATGGTAGCCCCGTTCCAGGACCGATACGTCCGGGGCCTGTTCGTGTCGAAGGCGGCCGAGACGGAGCAGGCCCGGCGCTGGATCGAGCTTCTCGGCATCCGCACCCGCGGCCCGGAGCAGGTGATGCGTACTTTGTCGGGCGGCAATCAACAGAAGGTCTGCGTCTCGCGCTGGCTGGTGGACAGCGTCAAGCTTCTGATTCTCGAGGAACCGACCCGCGGCGTCGACGTCGGCGCGCGTCACGAGATCTATCTCGAGCTCCGGGCCCTTGCCGACCGCGGCCTTGCCGTCCTGGTGCTCTCCTCCGACGTGGAGGAGGTCGCCGGCATCAGCGACCACGCGATCGTCCTCGACCGCGGTCGGGTCGTCGGTCGCTTCGACAAGGGCACGCCGCCCGCAACACTGATGGCTGCGACGGCCAACGACCCCGCCTTCCGCGCCGCATGAACGACGGACCGATTTCATGACCACCGCCGCCGATCGTCCCGCCCCCGTCGCCGGTCCGGGGCGGGGCCCATTCCTTAGATTTCTAGGCCGCCCGGAATCGGGCGTAGTCATGCTGTTCGCCTTCTACATCCTGCTCCTCGTCGTCTTTTCGCTGATCTCGCCGTTCTTCATGACGACGCGGAACATGATGGCGATCGGATCAAACATCGCCTTCATCGGCCTGATGGCCGCCGCCGGCACGCCGCTCATCATCGCCGGCGGCCTCGATCTTTCCGTCGCTGCCATCGCCGGGCTCGTTGGCGTCCTGATCGCCGTGCTCAACGGTGACTACGGCTGGAACATCTGGCTGGCCGCGGCGCTGGCCGTCCTCCTCGGCGCCGCGATCGGCGCGGTCAACGGCCTGTTCTGCACCCGGCTCCGGCTCAACCCATTGATCGTCACCTTGGGGATGATGAGCATCGTCTCGGGCGCGGCGCTCATCCTCACGGGCGGCCTCACCAAGCCGCTGATGGTGCCGGGCTTCAACTGGATCGGACAGGGGCGCATCCTCGACATTCCCTTCCCGCCGATCCTGATGATCATCATCTTCATCGTGCTCTCGATCGTGCTCCGCCGCACGCGGTTCGGCCGCTTCGTCTATGCCGTCGGCGGCAATCCGGAAGCGAGCCGGCTGATCGGCCTCCCGGTCGAGCGCGTGCAAATGACGCTCTACGTACTTTCCGGCGTTTCAGGCGCGGTCGCCGGCCTGATGCTTGCGGCGATGCTCGGCGCCGCCGCCCCTGCCGCCGCCGCGCCGCACCTCCTCACCGTCATTGCCGCGATCATCCTTGGCGGCACGAGTCTCTATGGCGGCCGCGGTAGCGTCTGGGGCACGCTTCTGGCCGTCCTCATCCTCGGCACGCTGAACAACGGCCTCACTTTGAACGACGTGTCGAGCTTCTGGCAGGACGTGACGAAGGGCGTGGTGCTCATGCTTGCCGTCAGTCTCGACCAGATCCGCACCCGTGCGCTCGGGGAATAGAGATGGGTGCCCCCGCTCTCTGCTTCGCCGGTCCAAGACGCCTCCTCTTCCGTTCGGAGTGGAGGAGAAGCCTCGGGGGCCTGAGGGCGCACATGGCCAACGTTGGTGAAGGGCGCGCCGTTGAGGGTTCGGGCCAGCGGAAACGACTGACGCCTCAGCGGGCTCGCGCAGCCTCCTGCCTTCGCTCCGCTTCCGTACGGAGCAGCTCTCGCTTTTCTCTTCCGATGGGCGGGGCGGTCGCGACTACGGCCGGTTCCACGCCATGACCGCCGACGTCGCCCAGGTCATCTCGCCGGTGGAGCGGCATTCGGTGGCCGACCAGGTGGCGAAAAAGATCCTTGACCTCGTGCGGACGGGAAACCTCAAACCCGGCGACCAACTGCCCACTGAGCGCGACCTCTCGCAGATGCTTCAGGTTAGCCGGCCGAGCGTCCGCGAGGCGCTCCGCGGGCTGCAAATTCTCGGCGTCGTCAAGACGCGCCAGGGCGGCGGCGCCTACATCTCTTCGCTCGATGCGGCAGACCTCCTCGGCCCGCTCCAGGTGCTCATCACCCTCAACGCCCAGAATATCGAGGCCCTCTACCAGGCGCGCGTGATGATCGACGGCGGTGTCGCTCGCCTGGCAACGCGGCTGATCTCGGACGAGGACGTCGCCCGTCTCTCAGCGATCGTCACCGTGCAGAAGAAGCTCTTGTCCGACCCGATCGGTTTTCGCGTCTCCGACCTCGAGTTCCATCGCACCATCGCGGAAGCGACCGCCAATCCCTTCCTTGTCCGCGTCTCGCACTCCCTCTACGTGCTCGGCACCGAGTATCGTCGCATAGCCTCCGACCTGCCCGGCGTGCTCAGGCAATCGCGCGAGGACCATGCCGCGATTGTCAAGGCGCTCGCTGCCCGCGACCCGGACGCCGCGGCTGCGGCGATGGAGACCCATATTCGCAACGTGCACGAATCGACCAGGGTCGCGATGGAGAAGGCCAAGTGAGCGGCAGGGCGCGTATCGGCGTGATCGGGGCGGGATGGTGGGCCGTCGTCAACCACATTCCGGTTCTCAGGACGTTGCCGGCTTGCGAAGTGGTGGCGGTCAACCGGCTTGGTACGGACGAACTCAAGGCGGTGACCGAAAAATTCGCGATTCCGTTGGGCTACGAGGACTACCGGCAGATGCTTGCCGAGGTGCCGATGGACGGGGTCGTCATTTCCTCGCCTCATGTCCTCCACTTCGAGCATGCCAAAGCCGCGCTGGAAAAGAGCAGCCACGTCCTCGTCGAGAAGCCACTTGCCACCAGTGCCGCCGAAGCGCGCGCTCTTGTTGCGCTGGCGAAAGAGAGAGGAAAAGAGATCATCGTCCCCTATGGCTGGAACTTCCGCCCGTTCACCGCGGAAGCCCGGCGTCTTGCGGCCGGCGTCGGCAGGATCGAGCACGTGGTGCTCCAGATGGCAAATGCTCTGGACGACCTCTTTGCCGGTGAGCCGATGAAGGAGACCGAAGGTGCGATGTTCCGGCCACCGCCGTCGACCTGGGCCGACCCCAAGCGCGCGGGCGGCTTCGGCTGGGGCCAGCTCGTCCACGCCCTCGGCTTGATGTTTCGCGTCGCCGACCTTGAGCCGACCGAGGTCTTTGCCATGACCGGCGCGTCAAAGGCCGGCGTCGATTACTACGACGCAGCCGCGGTCCGTTTCTCCGGCGGCGCGACCGGCGCCATCTCGGGCGCGGCGACGCTGCCCAAAGGCCGTCCAGTGCAAATCGACCTCCGCATCTTCGGCTCGGAGGGCATGCTCCTCCTCGACATCGAGCGCGAGCGGGTCGAGCTCCGCCGCCGCGACGGGCGCGACGAGGTGGTTCCTTTGCGGCCCGGCGATGGTGCCTATGAGTGCGAGTCGCCGCTTCGCATGTTCGTCGACATCTGCAACGGCAAGCCCGTCGACAATCCGGCCGATGGGATCGTCGGCGCGCGCGCCGTGGAAGTACTCGACGCAATGTACCGCTCGGTCGCGAGCGGTCGGGTGGAGAGGGTCTGATGCACCGCGACGAGATCGTTGACGTTCGCGCGTTCGTTGTCGGCGAAGGGGCAGGAGGCGACTACCACGACCGTGAGAAGGGCCACTGGCTGGTCGACTCGCTCATCGCCAACCCCATGTCCCGCTACTCCCAATACAAGGCATCGCGTACGAGCTGGGGCATCGCCGTGCTCGGCTCGCTGGTGGTCGAGGTCGAGACCCGGGGCGGAAGGATCGGCGTCGCCACCGGCCTCGGCGGGCCGCCGGCCTGCTTCATGATCGAGAGGCACTTCCGCCGCTTCCTGATCGGCGCCGACCCACGCAGCCTCAACCTGCTCTGGGACCAGATGTACCGCGCGAGCCTCCCCTATGGCCGTAAGGGCATCACCGTCGCCGCCATTTCGGTGGTCGATCTCGCGCTCTGGGATCTTCTGGGCCAGATCCGTGGCGAGCCGGTTTTCGCCATGATCGGCGGCGCGACCCGCGACCGGCTCGACCTCTACTGCACGGGCCCGCAGCCGGAAACCTACAAGGCTCAGGGGTTTCTCGGCGCCAAGGTGCCGCTGCCCCACGGTCCAGCCGACGGCGCGGAAGGGCTTCGCAAGAACGTCGAATACCTCGCCGCGCATCGCGACTTGGTCGGTCCCGATTTTCCCCTGATGGTCGACTGCTACATGTCGCTCGATGTCGGCTATGCCGTAGCCCTTGCCGAGGCACTGAAGCCCGTCGGCATCTACTGGATCGAGGAGCCGCTTTCGCCCGACGACGTCGCCGGCCACCGCTTGCTGAAAGAGCGCTGCCCGACGACGCGCTGGACCACCGGCGAGCACGAATACACCCGCTACGGCTTCCGTTCGCTGATCGAGGGCAGAGCCGTGGACATCCTCCAACCGGACGTGATGTGGATCGGCGGGCTCACCGAGGCGCTCCGGGTGAGCGCGATGGCGGCGGCCTACGACATCCCCGTCGTGCCGCACGCGTCCGGCGCCTACTCCTATCACTTCGTCATCTCCCAGCCCCACATTCCCTTTTCCGAGTACGTCAACATGAGTGCCGACGGACGGAGCATCGCGCCGGTCTTCGGCGCGCTGTTCGAGGGCGAGGACCTGCCCAAGGACGGGAAGCTCATGATCGGCGACCGTCCGGGCTTCGGCCTCACGCTGCGCCAAGGTCTCGATCTAACCCGGCCCTTCCCGGAGTCGTGAGATCCCCGCCGCTCCCGACGGGGACGAGCGCGTGGTGGACGGTGCGCACGCCGCCTTCGTCCAAGTCCTGGGGCTTGTCCCCTCCGTGATGGGTGCCGACCCGCAGCCCTGAGTTCAGGGTAGTGTCCGCAGGTGCCGTATGGGCCGTGCGGGGGCGATCGCTTCTGCCGCTGCGATGATTGCCTGGGCGTCGATGCCGTAGTGGCGGTAGAGATCGGGAATGGTCCCGGTCTGGCCGAAATGCTCGACGCCGAGCGAGCGCGTGCGATGTCCGGCGACCGCGCCCAGCCAGCCGAGCGCCGCCGGATGACCGTCAAGCACCGTGACGAGGTTGCAGTGGCGCGGAAGGCCTGCGAAGAGCCGTTCGATATGGCTTCGCGCGTGCGACAGGCCGCGTTCCCGCGCGCGCGCCGCCGCGGTCCAACCGGCGTTTAGCCGATCGGCCGACGTGACGGCGAGGAGGCCAATGTCGCGACGGTCCTCTGCCATCAGGCCCACGGCTTCGATCGCTTCCGGCGCCACCGCGCCGCTATAGGCGACGACCACCTCGGCATTCGGTCCGGGCCGCCTCATCCAATAGGCCCCGTCCAATATGTCGCGTTCGAGCTCGGCCGTCATTTCA
>DASSPO010000489.1:0-3172 GCA_035699585.1 Bauldia sp. | reverse complement strand
ACGATGGACCGGGCTGCCGTCGGCATCTTTCGGTGATCCCGAATTGATCTCCTCCCTGAGGGCCATCAGGCGATCGATGTTGACATGCGCGGCGAGATAGAAGTGAGGGATGGTCGACTTCGATCTGACAAGGCGCGTGGCGATCGTCTGGCGCATGGTCGATACCGGCGTGACCACATGCGGGCGCGCGCGGTGGATATCGCCGATCATTTCGTCGAAATATTCGGCCCGGGCGAGTGACGGCTGCGGCGTCGACCTCTCCCGGATCGCCGTTTCGACGTCCTTGCCGGTGATCCGGCCGCGGGGGCCGGTGCCGGCGACAGACCCCAGGTCCAAGCCGGCGCTCGCGGCGAGACGGCGGGCAAACGGCGTAACCGGAACGCCGTTTCGCCTCGCCGGGCCGAAGTTCCGGGCAGGCGTGTTGACCTCACGGAACGGGTCGAGCTCCTTTGGTCGCGGTGTGAGATGCATAGCGTGAGGGACCGCGACCGGGGCAGGCGCCGCAGTCCTCGCGTCGACCGCAAAAGCGGCCGGCGCGACCGCCGCCTGCGGACCTGTCCCCGACACCACGGCGATCACCGCACCGACCGGAGCAGCCGTGCCCTCGCCGACATTGATCGCGCTGAGGATCCCGGCGCTGATCGCTGGCACTTCTACGGTCACCTTGTCGGTTTCGATCTCGCAAAGGTTGTCGCCGACGGCCACCCGGTCGCCAACCGACTTGAACCATTTGACGATCTTCCCCTCGGCCACCGTTTCGCCGAGCTGCGGCATCAGCACGTCCATCGTCGCTCGTCCCCTAGTACGTCATTCTTCGCATCGTCAGGCATGGGTGAGGATGGTCGCGGGTAGTGGAAACCCTGCCCGCCGGTCGCCCCGTTCCGTGCCCCTCCCGCGCGCCTCGGTGTCCCGGATCGATCACCTTGAACCGCACCCTGTCTGATGCCGCGCCCAGCCAGCGAGGAGGTCGTGGTAGGCATCTTCTCAGCTCCTCTCGGAAGGTTCGCAATTTGCCGAGAGCGGTTTTGGGCCGGGAGTTCAGCTCTCTAGGGAGCGTTTCACGTGTTCCGCGATGCGGTCTGTCGAGGGCAGGATCATGTCTTCAAGCACATCGGCGGCGGGCAGCGGAATGTGTGGCGTGGTGATGCGGATGGGCGGGCCGTCGAGGTCGTAGAAGGCTTCCTCAGCGACAATCGACACGATCTCGGCGCCCCAGCCGCACAGCCGCGGATTCTCCTCGACCGTGAACAACCGGTGCGTTCGGGCCACCGAAGCCAGGATCGTCTGCATGTCGAGTGGCACCAGCGAGCGAACGTCGATGACCTCGCAGTCGATCCCCGCCTCCGCTCGCAAGCGTTCAGCCGCGGCAAGCGCGCGCGGTACCATCAACGCCAGGGCCAGGACCGTGGCGTCCTTGCCTGGTCGCACAATGTTCGCGGTGCCGAGCGTATCGACGATCTCGCCGTCGGGCACATACCCCTTGGTCGGATAGAGCGACTTGTGCTCGAAAAAGATCACCGGGTCGGGATCTCGTACCGCGGCGGCCATCAAGCCGATCACGTCGCGCGGAGTGGACGGCGCCACGACCTTGAGGCCGGGGATCATCATGCACCAGTTCTCGACGCTTTGCGAATGCTGGGCGCCGAAGCGCGACCCGGCGCCGTTTCCGGTGCGCACGACCAACGGGCAGCGGAGCTGACCGTTGGTCATGTACCTGCTCTTCGGGAACTCGTTGGCGATGTAGTCGAAGCAGACGGCGAGGAAGTCGGAGAACATGATCTCAGCGATCGGCTTCAGGCCGGTCATCGCCGCACCCATCGCCGCGCCGAGGATCGCCTGCTCCGAGATCGGCGTATCGCGTACACGCGTCGGTCCAAACTGATCGAGGAGGCCGACAGTCGCCTTGAACACTCCACCGGCAGCGGCGACGTCCTCGCCGAGGAACACGACGTCGGGGTCGCGCGCCATCTCTTGCGCAATGCCGCGGGCGACCGCCTCACGATAGGTCAGTTCCGCCATGACCAGCTCCCGTCGGCAAAGACGTCGGTGTGGAGGATATCGGCTGGCGGTGACGGCGCTGTCTTGCAGGCTTCGGTGGCGTCGTCGACCTCACGGTTGACCTCGGCCTCGATCGCGGCGACAGCCTCGTCCCTAACGCCGAACTGCCTCAACCGTTCGCGATAGATCCTGATCGGGTCGCGCTTTAGCCACTCCTCCAGCTCGCCCGGCGGCCGGTACTTGGCGGGGTCGGCACGCGAGTGGCCGCTGTGGCGGTAGGTCAGGCACTCGATCAGCGACGGCCCTTTCCCCGCCCTTGCCCGCGCATAGGCGGCGTAGGCGGCGCGGTACACCACATCGGCGTCGTTGCCGTCGATGACTATCCGTTCCAGACCGTAGGCCGCGGCGCGATCCGCGGCGGGGTGCTCGACGGCGGTCACGCTCCGGATCGGCGTGTATTCCATGTAAAGGTTGTTTTCGCAGACGAAGACTACGGGAAGCTTCCACACGGCGGCGAAGTTCAGTGCCTCGTGAAATGCCCCGATGTTGGTTGTGCCGTCGCCGAAGAAGCAGACCGAGACATCGTCGTCGCCCTTGTATTGCGCGCGCCACGCGGCCCCGCAGGCGATGGGCAGATGCGCGCCGATGATGGCGTAGGATCCCATCACGCCGTGCTCGGCCGAGGTAAGATGCATCGAGCCGCCCTTGCCGCGCATCAGGCCGTTGTCCCGCTGCATCAGCTCGCCCAGTACCTTCTCGACGGGCACGCCCCGGGCGAGCGTGTGGGCATGGCCGCGGTAGGTGCAGAAGGAGAGATCGTTCGGCTTCATCGCCTGAGCGAAACCGGCAGCGATGGCCTCCTGGCCGAGCGAGAGATGGCTTGTGCCCTTGACGAGATTCTGGAGAAAGAGGTCGTAGGCGCGTTGTTCGGCTTGGCGGATAACGAACTGCAAACGGAACATGTGCAGCCTGAGTTCTTCGCCGATATCGTCGTTGCGGATCGCGTCGTGCCGCGCTTCGGATTTCGACGCCTGTCTCGATGCGGTCTTCGCCATGGGACCTTGCCTAGACGAGCTTCTGCGGCTCGCCGCCGCGGCGTGAGGATGTGACGAGAGCCTCAAACAGGCGGACGTTCCCGATCAACTCCTCGTCGCTGAATCGGTACGGCTTCCTG
>DASSPO010000488.1:0-3700 GCA_035699585.1 Bauldia sp. | reverse complement strand
GAGCAGATCGATGTCGTCGCCCGCGCCGTGCCCGAGGAGCGGCTGGACCTCGACCGGCTGCCGTGCCTCACCGTCGCCAGCCGCAACGGCGTGCCGGTGCCGCTCGCGCAAATCGCGCGGTTTTCCTACGAGTACGAGGAGCCGATCCTCTGGCGGCGTGACCGCGACCTCGTGCTCACCGCGCGCGCCGACATCGTCGACGGTGTCCAGGCGCCCGACGTGAGCAACGAGATCCTCCCGAGGCTCGAGCCGATCATCAAGGCGTTGCCGGCGGGCTACCGCATCGAGGCGGGCGGTTCCGTCGAGGAGAGCGTCAAAGCCAACGCCGCGCTCGCCGCCGTATTCCCGATCATGGCCGTGGCG
Source organism: Bauldia sp. (assembly GCA_035699585.1). Lineage (GTDB taxonomy): Bacteria > Pseudomonadota > Alphaproteobacteria > Rhizobiales > Kaistiaceae > Bauldia. The sequence goes on along the minus strand of DASSPO010000488.1, from coordinate 3,337 downwards.
ATGCTCAGCATCCTTATGGTTCAGCTCCAGAGTTTCACCCGGCTGGCGCTGGTGTTCGTCACCGCGCCCCTCGGCATGATCGGCGCCACCATGGCGCTGCTTATCGCCGGCCGGCCGTTCGGCTTCGTCGCGCTCCTTGGGCTGATCGCGCTCGCCGGCATGATCATGCGGAACACCGTCATCCTCGTCGATCAGATCGACAGCGATATTGCCGCCGGGCACGACCGCTATCGCGCCATCGTCGATGCCACCGTCCGCCGCGCGCGGCCCGTCGTGCTCACCGCGGCCGCCGCCATTCTCGGCATGGTGCCGCTCTCGACGAGCGTGTTCTGGGGGCCGATGGCGATCACCATCATGGGCGGCCTGTTCGTGGCGACGATCCTGACACTTCTCCTCGTACCGGCGCTCTATGCGCTCTGGTTCCGGGTGAAGCGGGAGGAGGCCAGGCCACAGGTGGTTGCCGTGACGAGCGCCATGCGGGGGCCGCTGCCGCTCCCGATTGCCGCCGAGTAGGGGGTGAGGCGACGGAGACAGCCCGAAACCGCGTTCGCGGTACCGAGCGGGCTCAGGATTCGTGGGCGCTGTGGGGGCGTCGATGAGGGAGAATGCGGCGTGAGTCATGTTGTGTTCATCGCCCGCGGTCCGCGGGGTGCGTTGCGTATCGGAAGGACCCGCGTGGTTCCGGTTGGTTCGGGTGTCGGCGCTGATGCGGAAGGCGCTCGCCGTCCGGCCGACCACTCGCAACGACTGGTCTACTATGAGTTCTATCCGACCCTCGGCGATGCCATCCACCGAGAGCGGCAGCTCAGGACTTGGCAGCGCCGCTGGAAGGTCGAACTGGTCGAAAGCGTCAATCCGCATTGGGACGACCTTTCCCCCATGCTCGCTGCGTGACCGAGAGTCGAGAGGTTGAGGCGGGACACGTCCGTCCCTACCGGCAGCTGCCGTCGGCGACAGGGAACCGGCCTGGATCTGCGTTGACCCTCGCCGAAAGCGTAATGCCGAGCGCGCTCTAGGCACTCGGTAGACATTATTGGCTGCGATGCCTATAATACCCCTATAGGGTATATACAGTTGGGCCAGAAATGCAAGACGCAACGAAGACATCGGTGAAGAAGCGGCTGAGTCGAGTCGAGGGCCAGGTTCGCGGTCTCGCGCGCATGGTCGACGAAGACCGCTATTGCATCGACATCGTTACCCAGATCGCCGCGGTACGGGCGGCCCTACGCAAGATCGAGGAGGCGGTGCTCGAGGACCACGTCGCCCATTGCGTGGCGGAAGCGATCCGGAGCGGAAGCCCGGATGCCCAGCGCCGGAAGGTTGCGGAACTCATGGAAGTGCTCGGCCGTGCCGACCGCTAGGCGCGGCGGCGGACCCGCGACGGTTCCGCGGAGGTGAGCCGCGACGGCGCTTCGCGCACCGCTCCGGTCACGGCTCTCGTCAGGAGAGGCCGACCGACGTGGGGGGTCTTGTCCCAGTGGTGCGGCCGCGACGCGAGCTGTGCCAACGCCTTAACGCAAGCCACGCCCATGAGCAGCCAATAGAGCGGGAGAAGCTTGATAGTCCGCAGCAGGCTGTGCCGGCCCCGAAGCGCCAGCGATTTCGCCGCGAGCGCCCACATCGCCGCGTAGCCGGCCGCCAGGTTGAAGATGCTGAGACCCGCGAGCGCCGCGATGACGAGATCGCCCTCGCTCCAGAGCCGCTGCGGGTTGGCGAGCAGGAGAAAAGGCGTCGCGAGGAAGAGCGGGTGGGCAACGGCGGAAATGATCATTCCAAGGCCGAGGGCGTTGAACCCAAGGAAGCGTCGCCTGCCGAGCGACTTCCAAAGTCGCCGCGGGTGCCGCATGTGGACGAGCCAGGTCTGCAGCCAACCCTTGAGCCAGCGTGTACGCTGGCGCATCCACGGACCAAGCGTCTCCGGCGCCTCTTCGAGGGTGGGGAGCGTGATCGTCGCCGTCTCATAGCCGAAGCGCACAAGACGCACGCCTAGATCGGCATCCTCGGTCACGTTCCAGGGGTCCCAGCCGCCGACGTGTTCGAGAGCGCTTCGCCGGAAGTGGTTGGAGGTGCCGCCGAGCGGCGTCGGCAGCTTGAGCTTGACGAGCGCGGGAAGCAGACCGTCGAACAGGGCGGCGTATTCGACCGCGAAGAGGGACGCGAGGCGGCTCTTTCCCGCATTGTCGATCACGAGTGGCGCCTGCAGGCAGGCAAGGTGCAACGGGCCGCATCGGAACGTCGCGTAGGCTTCGGCGAGCTGATACGGGTGCGGGCGATCCTCGGCGTCATAGACGGTCACGAACTCGCCGCGAGCGAAGGTAAGCGCATATTGCAGGGCCATGGGCTTGGTCCGGGGGCCGCCCGGAGGAACGACCACGATCTCATACGGCGCTTCGCGCAGGAGCGCGCGCGCCGCCCGGAGGGTCGCCACGTCGTCTGCGTCGATCACCAGCTTGATGTCGAGCCGGTCTCGCGGCCATCTCAGGCGGTCAAGCCCTGCGCGAAGCTGGAGGAGCATGTGCGCCTCGTCGCGGAGCGGCACGAGCACGGTATAGATCGGCAGCACCTCTCCCGGTCGCGGCATCTCCGGGATCGGCAGTCTTTCCGGGGCGAGACCCGCCGCGGTGAAGCGGATCGCGGCGACGCCGGCGAAAAAGATGGCAGCGGCGAGTTCGAGGAAGGTCAGCGCCGCAAGCGGTGAAAGAGCGAATGCGGCGATCGCTGCGACGATCAGGACCACGCCGGTGATCCCCTGGCTCAGGGTCACCCGGCGTCGGGCTGAGTTGGTGGGATCGACGGCTTCGAGACGACCGACCGCCTCGTGGAGAAAGCGGTCCGCGCCGGCCTCGCGCAGCGCGGCGCGGATGGCGGTGGGTGTGGTTACGAATACACGCGGCCGCGCCGACGGGATCGAATTGAGGCGGTGGATGACTTCCGGCATGGTCTCTTCGTCGGGAGCGATGTAAAGATCGCCCCCCGCGGAAAGGGCGGCTTTGCCGCATGTGACAGCGTTAATGTCGGTAATGGCGTCGGAACCGAGTTGAAAATGGGGAACGAAGCTCAAGCCAAGCCGGCGCGCGCGCTCGCGGAAAATCTTGCTCTCGGCGCCCCCGACGCCGAAAAGCGCTGCCGGCGCCTCGCCCCGACTGCCTCGCGCCACCCGTCCCCCCCGCAGGACGCACCGTCCGCGCGGCTCCCGTCTTGGCCGCGCGCCCCTGAGACAATTGTGACCTCAAAACTACCTGGGCGGGAAGAGAAAAAACGATTCTCTACACGCCAAAAGAGGGGTACATCTATTTATGCGTGTCGTATACCACTGATGCTCTTTAAGATTGCTGTG
>DASSPO010000487.1:0-3725 GCA_035699585.1 Bauldia sp. | reverse complement strand
GGGATCGGAGATGAGGTCCTGACGGATCTCGACCAGAGCGTGGGCAAGGCCGCGCCGCGTCGCATGCCGGTAAAGCGTGTCGCCGGCGAGCGCCCCCGAGTACGGCTCGTTGTCACCGACCACGAGGTCGGCATCGGCGCGGAGGCGGCGGATCAGGGGCTCCGGCAGCCGCGGGTCGGCATCCCAAAGGATGCCGACCTGCCAGGGCCGGCCGCGGCCCCGCCAGACCGGGGTGAAGCTGTGGATCGAGACCACGGCCGGAACAACGCCGGCGGCGAAGGCGGCATCGATCGTGCGTCGTATCGCCTCGTCATAAGGGGCGTAATAGCGGGCGATCCGCTCGTTCCGCTCGGCTTCGTCGACGCCGAGATTTCCGGGAATCACCGCCCGGTCGGAGAGCCGCATGATGAGGGTGGGATCGTCGCGACCGCGGTTCGGGTCGATGAGGAGCCGGCTGAACCGGGAAAGCACCGCCGGCGCGCCGAGCCGTCGCGCCAGCGAATGCGTCACGTCGCGAGCGCCCGGATCCCAAGCGATATGCCGCTCGAGCGCTGCCGGGGGAAGGCCCAGCGTCCCATAACGGGACGGCAGGCGGTTCTCGGCATGGTCGCAGATCAGGATCAGGCCGTTTGCCGGGTCACCGTCCAAAATCGTGAACGGCGGATCGCCGGTTTCGGCCTCCGAGGCCCTGGAAATCATGTCCATCGCCGGATGTTACCGGCTCAGTCATGCGCCTGCCACAGGCGAGCGGCACTCTGGCGGAGGTGCAGGATGCGGCGTCCGAGGCCATGATGCCGCCGCGTTCAGGGCCGATGGTCGAAAGCGCGAATCAGGGGCAGATCGGCGATTTCCGGGAGGGCAAAAGATCATGAAAATGCAAAGCACAATCGTTGACAGGGTGAAACCAGCCGCGCCATAAGTGCGGGACTGGATGACCTGGACGAGCCGGTTCGCGTTTACCGACCCGATGCCATCGCGCACACCCAAATCCTGGTACCGAAAGGCGGTGGTTGCCGCCAGCGTCGTCCTGCTTGCGGCTGTCGCCGGCGGGGCCTTCCTTCTCATCAACCAGAATCAGGGGTCGGCCGAGGTGCGGCTGCTGGAAGCCGGTGCGACGCCCGCGGGCGTCAGCGGGGCGCTGACGGCGGAAGGCAGCGCGGGAGGCTTGCGCCTCTGCAACAAGACCACGAGCCGCGTCGGCGTCGCGATCGGCTACAAGGAAGGGCAGCGCTGGACCACCGAGGGCTGGTGGAACATCGCGGCGTCGAGCTGCGAGACGCTGATGGCGGGACCGCTCGTATCGCGGTTCTACTACATCTACGCCGTCGACTACGACCAGGGCGGCGTGTGGGGCGGGAACGCGATGCTTTGCACCCGCGACAAGATGTTTACGATCCACGGCATCGAGGATTGCGTCGCCCGCGGATTCGATCGCAGCGGCTTCTTCGAGGTCGATACCGGCGAACAGCCGAGTTGGACGGTGCAGCTCACCGAACCCGGTGAGACGGGTACGGGCGGCCGATGAGGCGTTCGCGCAAGGTCAAAATCCTTGCGACCCTCGGCCCCGCTTCTTCCGAAAAGGCGACGATAAGGAGCCTCTTCGAGGCGGGTGCGGACATCTTCCGCATCAACATGAGCCACACCGACCACCCGAAGCTCCGCAAGTTCGTCAGTCTCATCCGCGAGGTCGAGGAGGAGGTCGGGCGGCCGATCGGCATCCTCGCCGACCTGCAGGGGCCCAAGCTCCGGATCGGCTCCTTCGCCGAAGGCGAGGTCGAGATCGCGCCGGGCGATGTCTTCGTGCTCGATTCGAAGTCCACTCCGGGGACGAAAAAACGGGTCGAGTTGCCGCACCCGGAGATCCTCGCCGCGCTCGAACCCGGCCACCGCCTCCTGCTCGACGATGGCAAGGTTCGCCTCCGTGTCACCCAGGCCTCGCGCACCAAGGCGACGGCAACGGTGGAGGCCGGCTCCCGGCTATCGGACCGCAAGGGCGTCAGCGTTCCGGACTCGACCATCGATTTCGGCGCGCTGACCGACAAGGACCGTTCGGATCTCGAGGCAGCGCTCAATGCAGGCGTCGACTGGATCGCGCTCTCCTTCATCCAGCGTCCCGAAGACCTGGCCGAGGTCAAGAAAGTCGCGCGCGGCCGCGCCGCCGTGATGGCCAAGATCGAGAAGCCGCAGGCCGTGGAGCGGCTCGAATCGATCATCGATTTCGCCGATGCGCTGATGGTGGCCCGGGGCGATCTTGGCGTCGAGATGCCGCTCGAGCAGGTTCCCGGCATTCAGAAGCGCATCACCCGCGCCGCGCGCCGCGCCGGCAAGCCGGTGGTGGTTGCCACCCAGATGCTCGAATCGATGATTCATGCCCCGGTACCCACCCGCGCCGAGGTGTCGGACGTGGCGACGGCGGTGTTCGAGGGTGCCGACGCCGTGATGCTCTCCGCCGAGTCGGCCTCCGGCGACTTTCCGGTCGAGGCGGTCGCCACCATGCACCGCATTGCGACCGAAGTGGAGCGCGACCCGAACTACAAGAACATCATGCACGCGCAGCGCACCGAGCCGCAGGCGACCGGCGCCGATGCGATCTCGGCGGCGGCGCGGCAGATCGCGGAGACCCTGCATCTCGCCGCGATCTGTTGCTACACGTCCTCGGGCGCGACCGCGATGCGGGCGGCCCGCGAACGGCCGCAGACGCCGATCATCGCGCTGTCGCCGGTCCTTGCGACCGCTCGGCGGCTGTCGCTGGTTTGGGGTCTCCACTGCGTGGCGGGCCCCGAGCCCGACAATCTCGAGGACATGATCCGCCACGCCTGCGCCGTGGCGCTCCGCGAAGGCTTCGCCAGGCCGGATGAGCGGATCATCGTTACCGCCGGCGTACCGCTCGGCAGGCCGGGCGCCACCAACATGCTCCGGGTCGCCTTTGTCGGCGTCGAGGGATGAACTCGGCGGTCAGACCGGCGCCTGGGAACCGAGATCGTAGACGAGGTCCCTGAGGATCGGGCGTTGCTTCATCCCGTCGTGGACGTTCTGCGCCCGGCCGCCGGGCCCGTAGCCGGATGTCCGGATCGACTCGATCGGATTGCTGGTGAGGAGCGCTTCGAGAACGACCGGAATCTTGCTTTCGCTGAGGTGCGGCACCGCGATGGCGACGGCGAGCAGGTCGCAACGCATGCCGTCGACGCCGTTGGGGTATTTCTGCCGCACGGCTGGCGTCGCGAGCATCTTCTGATGCAGCCGCATCAACGATGATTTCATGTTGTCGATCGACGCCGCAACCTGAAGCTCCCGCATTCGCGGCGAGGTCAACGTCCACGCCAGCCAACGGCCGGCGGAGTGCAGTTCCTCCGGGTCGGGCCTTGGGTTTGTCTTGTGGTAGCGATCAGGATTGAAGAACGCCATCAGGTCGCCGTGGTAGTACGCGGCGCTGTATCCGCCGTCCGGCGGCGGCACGGTATTCTCAAGCGTCCGGTATTCGCCGCCTCTGACGAAGCAGAGCCGCCCGTCAACGACATCGAGCTCGGGATACCATTGCCTAGCCTCGGTACGAAGTTCGACGAACAACCGTCGGAAGAACGGCAGAAAATCATCGCCGGTGTGGGCCGCGAGTTGGATGAAGCCAAAGGTCATCGCGGCGCGGTCCCAGGCGTTGATGACGGTGAAGGAGGCGTTTGATTCTGCCCAAGCCGTCGGAAAGATGAGCTCCGGCCAGAGGCCGAGGC
>DASSPO010000486.1:0-2446 GCA_035699585.1 Bauldia sp. | reverse complement strand
GGCCGACGGGGTCGGCGCGAAACCGCGTGTGGTGCCAGCCGCCGAGAATCCGCGGTTCGGCGAGCTGCAGGATGACGGCCGCGACGCCGCCGACGAAGAGGGTCACGGGGCTCCTGAACAGGCGCCAGGAGACGGAATCCGGCGGGAGCAGCGCCGCCTCGCCGGGCGGACGGGCGAAGTCGACAATGTCTTCCGGCCCGCTCGGGCGCATCAAGGCGCCGGCCGCTTCATTCAAACGGAGGACGATCGGATACCTGCGCCGGCTTTCGGGGCGCAATCGCCTTATCGAGACTGACCGCAGCCCGCGCATGGCACAGGCAAACTACGAACCGCCGTCGTCGGACACAAGCTTGGCGAAGTCGAATGCGACCGAGCCGGCGGTGCATCACCGCCGCCCATTTCCTTGACTTTGCCTGCCGATCCTGCCTAGGGTCCGAGCCAATTCGACGAGCTTGAAGCTTCGAGCCGCCGACCGGGGCAAGGATCCCGGAGGTCACCGTCCGCCAGCGCGATGCGCCCGCGGGCGCCATCGGTGCTTGTTTGGCGGCGGCCGGTCGGAGACTTACATCTCCGTCACCCTGACGGCAAAGATGAGCGGAACGCATGTTCGAGACCCTTTCTGAACGCATCGGCTCGGTCCTCGACCGGCTGACCCGGCGCGGCGCGTTGTCGGAGGCCGACGTGACCGAGGCGATGCGCGAGGTGCGCCGCGCCCTCATCGAGGCGGACGTCGCGCTCGACGTGGTGCGCTCGTTCACCGACAAGGTGCGCACCAAGGCGGTCGGCCAGGACGTGATCCGTTCCGTTACGCCGGGCCAGATGGTGGTGAAGATCGTCCACGACGAGCTCGTGACGATGCTCGGGGCGGACGCGCAGCCGATCGATCTCAATGCGCCGGCGCCGGTGGCGCTGATGCTGGTCGGCCTCCAGGGTTCGGGCAAGACCACCACCGCGGCGAAGATCGCCAAGCGCCTTGCCGAGCGCGAGAAGCGTAAGGTGCTGATGGCCTCCCTCGATACGCGCCGCCCGGCCGCGCAGGAGCAGCTCCGTGTCCTCGGCCAGCAGGCCGGCATCGATACCCTTCCCATCGTGCCGGGCCAGATGCCGGTGGAGATCGGCCGCCGGGCGCTCACCGCGGCACGTCTCGGCGGCTACGACGTGGTGATCCTCGACACCGCCGGCCGCACCCATATCGACGAATCGCTCATGGCCGAGATGGCCGAGATCAAGCGCGACGCCAATCCGCACGAGATCCTGCTCGTCGCCGACGCCCTCACCGGCCAGGACGCGGTCAACCTCGCCAAGTCCTTCGACCAGCGGGTCGGAGTCACGGGCATCGTGCTCACCCGCGTCGACGGCGACGGCCGCGGCGGTGCGGCGCTTTCGATGCGCGCCGTCACCGGCAAGCCGATCAAGCTGATCGGCACCGGCGAGCGGCTCGACGGGCTCGAGGACTTCGACCCGGAGCGGATCGCCGGCCGCATCCTCGGCATGGGCGACATCGTCGGCCTGGTCGAAAAGGCGGCGGCGAACCTCGACGCGGAGAAGGCGGCGAAGGCCGCCGAGCGCATGCGCAAGGGCGTCTTCGATCTCGACGACCTGGCCGAGCAGCTCGCCCAGATGCAGAAGATCGGCGGCATGTCCGGCGTGATGGGGATGCTCCCCGGCGTCGGCAAGATGAAGCGCCAGATCGACGCGCTTGGCATCGACGATTCCATCTTCCGGCGGCAGCGGGCGATCATCTCGTCGATGACCAGGGCCGAGCGCAAGAACCCCGACATCCTCAAGGCGTCCCGCAAGAAGCGGATCGCCGCCGGCTCCGGAACCAGGGTCGAGGAAATCAACAAGCTTCTCAAGATGCACCGGCAGATGGCCGACATGATGAAGGCCATGGGCAAGGGGAAGGGCGTTTTCGGCAAGATGGGCGCGATGGCGGGAATGGGCGGCATGCCCCCCGTCGATCCGGCCGCGCTCCAGCAGCTCGCCCGCGGCGGTGGCCTGCCTGGGCTGCCCGGCGGCATGCCGGGAGGTCTGCCGGGCCTTCCCGGTGGACTGGGTGGCGGGCTGCCGGGCCTGCCCGGACTGCCCAAGAAGAAATAGCGGGGGACGGACGTTCATGGACCAGAATTCGACGGCGCCGCCCTCGGCCGAGCTCACCGAGATGCGCGCGAGCATCGACAACATCGATGCGGTGCTCGTCCACGCCCTTGCCGAGCGCTTCAAGCTCACCAAGAAGGTAGGGCTCTACAAGGCGGCGCACGGGCTTCCGCCCGCCGACCCCGCACGGGAGAAGGTGCAGATCGCGCGGCTCCGCCGGCTCGCCCAGGAAGCCGATCTCGACCCCGACTTCGCCGAGAAATTCTTCTCCTTCATCGTCAAGGAAGTCATCCGCCACCATGAGGCGCTGCGCTCGTAGCGTCTCCCATCAGCATCAACAGGAGTAAGT
>DASSPO010000485.1:0-2196 GCA_035699585.1 Bauldia sp. | reverse complement strand
CCGACGTCCTGACGGACACCTTCAATCGCCGCGGCTTCTTGCGGCTGGCCGAGCGCGAGTTCAATCGGAGCCGCCGGAACGGCCAGCTGCTGACGCTGATCATGATCGACATCGATCACTTTAAGGCCGTCAACGACAACTTCGGGCACGCGGCGGGAGACATGATTCTGGCTGCGGTTGCCAATACCTGCCGGAAGCAGATTCGCAGCATTGATGTTCTCGCTCGCTTCGGCGGCGAGGAGTTCATCATCCTGGTCGACGCACTGATCGAGGAGGCGGAGGGGATCGCTCGCCGCCTTCACAAGGGCATTGCCGAGAGCCGGGCCACGACCATCAAGGGCGAAATCTCCGTCACCGCGAGTTTCGGGATTGCGACGGTCGATCCCGCCGCCGTGGATCTCGAAACCGGCATCCGGCTCGCCGACGAGGCGCTTTACGAGGCCAAGAATTCAGGCCGGAACTGCATCAGGAAACGGGCCTGATCCTCCTCCGCCGACAGCGCGAGGAGGCCGGAGCTTTGCCAAGCCTCACCCCCGCAGCGCACTTGCCCGAAGGGGCTGGGTTGATCACACTCACGGCTCGACAGCCGGATCACCCAAGCGATGAGGGAAACGGGTGTTGCCTAGATCGACCGTCGTGGCCTTGGCCCTTGCCGGGCTGGTCTTCGGTCCGGCCTCGGCGCAGGATGTCCCCACGCCCGTGCCGCGGCCGAAGGTCATCGCGCCGGCAGCGGCCGCGGTGCCGGCGGCCGCGACCAAGCCCGCCGCCGCGCCGCAGGCCGCGACGCGGCCGGTCGCGGAGACCCGCGGCAACGTCTTCCTGCTTCGCGGGCTGATGAACGTCTTCTCCCTCGGCATGGACACGCTGGCGCGAAAGCTCAGGGCGAAGGACATCCCCGTCCGGGTGATCAATTACACCCGGTGGCGCGACATCGCGCCGGGACTGGTGGAGGAATACCGCACCAACAAGAGTGTCGTGCCGGTGGTGATCATCGGCCACTCGCTCGGTGCCGACGGCGCGGTCAACATGGCGAACTTCCTGGCCGAAAACGGCGTGCCGGTCCGGCTGGTGGTGGCCTTCGACGGCGTCCACGACGGCCACACGGTGGCGCGCGGCGTCGAGGAGGTCGTCAACTACTACAAGGCGGACGGCTGGGGACAACTGGTCGAGGCCGCGCCGGGCTTCAAGGGCAGGCTCCAGAACATCGACCTGAGCGACCGCGAGGAGATCGACCACCTCAACATCGAGAAGTCGACCGCGCTCCACGACGAGGTGATCGCCAAGCTCAGCGCCATCTTCGCTGCGGCGCGGGATTGACCCGGCCGCCACGCCGCTTGACGCTTCCCCGAAAATTTGTCCAAATGATCAAGAGTTGTTCTAAACGCGCGGCACGGTGAGGATCAGAGACGATATGTCTGCCGAGCGGACGCCCGACATCGCCCGAGGCCGGCTCAGCCGGGAGGACTACGCCCGGAACTTTGCCGACCTCCACCCGCCGCTCGACCAGCACCAGGCCTATGTCGAGGCCGACCGCTGCTACTTCTGCTTCGACGCGCCGTGCGTCACCGCCTGCCCGACCTCTATCGACATCCCGCTCTTCATCCGCGAGATCCTGACCGGCAATCCCAAGGGCGCGGCGGAGACCATCTTCGCGCAGAACATCCTCGGCGGCATGTGCGGCCGCGTCTGCCCGACCGAGACGCTCTGCGAGGAGGTCTGCGTGCGCCAGACCGCCGAAGGCAAGCCGGTCGAAATCGGCCGCCTGCAGCGCTACGCTACTGACCGGCTCTTCGCAGCAGGCGAGCAGATTTTCCGTCAGGGTCCCGCGACCGGATTGAGCGTCGGCGTCGTGGGCGGCGGACCGGCCGGCCTGAGCTGCGCGCATGCGCTCGCGCGTCTTGGCCATGCGGTCACCGTCTACGAGTCGAGACCGAAGCTCGCCGGCCTCAACGAATATGGCGTCGCCGCCTACAAGACGGTCGACGACTTCGCGGCCCGCGAGGCCGCCTACATCCTTGGCGTCGGCGGAATCGAGGTGCGCGTCGGGGCGCGGCTCGGTCGCGACTTCACCCTCGCCGAGCTGCGGCGGCGCCACGCCGCGGTGTTCCTCGGCTTGGGTCTCGGCGCGGTCAACGCGCTCGCCGCGCCGGGGGTCGACGCGGCTGGCGTCGAGGACGCGGTGGGATTCATCGCGAG
>DASSPO010000484.1:0-8417 GCA_035699585.1 Bauldia sp. | reverse complement strand
TGGGCGACGGCCGAGTCGCTCGCCTTCGGCGCGCTCCTCGAGGAGGGCCATCGCGTCCGCCTTTCGGGACAGGACTCAGAGCGCGGCACGTTCTCGCAGCGCCATTCGGTGCTCTACGATCAGCAGACCGAGCAGCGCTATATCCCGCTCAACCATCTCTCCCCCGGCCAGGCGCGCTTCGAGGTGATCAACTCGATGCTGTCGGAGGAGGCCGTGCTCGGCTTCGAGTACGGCTATTCGCTGTCCGAGCCGAATGCGCTTGTCCTCTGGGAAGCCCAGTTCGGCGACTTCGCCAACGGCGCCCAGGTGGTCGTCGATCAGTTCATCTCCTCCGGCGAACGGAAGTGGCTACGCATGTCCGCCCTGGTGCTCCTTCTTCCCCATGGCTACGAGGGCCAGGGGCCGGAGCACTCCTCGGCGCGGCTCGAGCGATTCCTCCAGCTCTGCGCCGAAGACAACATGCAGGTCGCCAACTGCACGACGCCGGCCAATTATTTCCATATCCTCCGCCGCCAGTTGAAGCGCGAATTCCGCAAGCCGCTGGTGCTGATGACGCCGAAGTCGCTGCTTCGCCACAAGCGTGCCGTGTCGCGGCTCGACGAGATGGGGCCGGAGTCGACCTTCCACCGCCTGCTCTGGGACGATGCCGAGTGCCGGCCGGGCGAGAAGACCAAGCTCGTCGCTGACGACAAGATCCGCCGCGTCGTCCTCTGCTCGGGCAAGGTCTACTACGACCTCTACGAGGAGCGGGAGAAGCGCGGCATCGACGACATCTACCTGCTCCGCCTGGAGCAGCTCTATCCGTTTCCGGCCAAGGCGCTGATCACCGAACTGTCGCGGTTCAAGAACGCCGATATCGTGTGGTGCCAGGAAGAGCCCAAGAACATGGGCGCCTGGTCGTTTGCCGAGCCTTATCTCGAATGGGTGCTGGAGCAGGTCGGCGGCAAGAGCCGGCGTCCGCGCTACGTGGGCCGCGCCGCTTCGGCGGCGACCGCGACCGGGCTCATGTCGAAGCATCTGCAGCAGTTGCACGCGTTCCTCGACGAGGCGCTCGCCGCCTGAGGACGCTCAAGGGAGACGTGGGCGATGGAAATCCGGGTGCCGACCCTAGGCGAATCGGTGACCGAGGCGACGGTCGGCCAGTGGTTCAAGAAGGTCGGCGACGTGGTCACGGCCGACGAGCCGCTGGTCGAGCTCGAGACCGACAAGGTTACGCTCGAAGTGCCCGCGCCATCAGGCGGCGTGATCGAGTCGATCGCGGTAGAGGCGGGGAGCACCGTGGGCGTGGGCGCCGTCCTCGGTTCGATCGCCGCCGACGGCAAGGCGACTCCCGCGCCGACCGGCAAGCCCGATCAGAAGACCGAGACGACGAGGCCGATCGGCGCCGGGCCCGAGCCGCTGAAGCCGCGGGAACCCGCGGCTCCCGTCGCCGCAGCCGCGGCGGCGGCTCCGCCAAAACCGGCGGCGCCGGCCGGCACCGCGCCGTCGGCGGCCAAGATCCTCGCCGAGAAGGGCATCGCGGCCGAAACCGTCGCCGGTACCGGCAAGGACGGCCGCATCATCAAGGCCGACGCGCTGTCGGCGAAGGCGGAAGCGCCGAAGCCGGTCGCGCCTCGCGCTCCCTCCGCCCCCGACGATGCGGCCCGCGAGGAGCGGGTGCGGATGTCGCGGCTCCGCCAGACGATCGCCCGCCGCCTCAAGGAGGCTCAGGAGACCGCCGCCATGCTCACCACCGTCAACGAGGTGGACATGACGGCGGTGATGGGGCTCAGGACGCGCTACCGCGATCTCTTCGAGAAGAAGCACGGGATCAAGCTCGGCTTCATGGGCTTCTTCGTGAAGGCCTGCGTGCAGGCGCTCAAGGAGATCCCGGCGGTCAACGCCGAGATCGACGGCACCGACATCGTCTACAAGAACTACTATCACATCGGCGTCGCGGTCTCGACCGAGCGCGGGCTGGTCGTGCCGGTGGTACGCGACGCGGACGCCCTGTCGCTCGCCGGCGTCGAGAAGGCGATTGCCGACCTCGCCAAGCGCGCCCGCGACGGCTCGCTCGGCATCGAGGACATGCAGGGCGGCACCTTCACCATCACCAACGGCGGCATCTACGGCTCGCTCATGTCGACGCCGATCCTCAACGCGCCGCAGTCGGGCATCCTCGGGATGCACAAGATCCAGGAGCGGCCGGTGGTGATCGACGGCAAGATCGAAGCACGGCCGATGATGTATCTCGCCCTCTCCTATGATCACCGCATCGTCGACGGCAAGGAAGCCGTCACCTTCCTGGTTCGCGTCAAGGAAGTGCTCGAGGATCCGGAACGGCTGGTACTCGATCTGTGACGGAGCGGCACGTCGCGCGCATCGCCTTCAGGACGCATGAGAATGAATGGGACACCGCCACGAATCGTGTCGAGCGAACCGGTCGTGCTCGTTCCGGGGATCGTCCGGGACGACGACGCGCCGTCGTCGATCTTCGGCCGGTCCTGGCATTTCGGGAAAGGGCCGATAAACGGGCCGCGCTGACCGCGCTTGCCAGCTGAACCAGCTTCGGAGTTTTCATGACCTACGATCTCGCCGTCATCGGCAGCGGTCCCGGCGGCTATGTCTGCGCCATCCGCGCCGCCGAGCTTGGCCTCTCCGTCGCCGTGGTCGAGAAGGATGCGACCTTCGGCGGCACCTGCCTGAATGTCGGCTGCATCCCGTCCAAGGCGCTGCTTCACACCTCCGAGCTGTTCGAAGCGGCAGGCCACGACTTCGCCGCCTTCGGCATCGAGGTCGGCGCGCCGAAGCTGAATCTTCCCGCCATGCTGGCGCACAAGGACTCGGTCGTCGGGGCCAACACCTCCGGCGTCGCATTCCTCTTCAGGAAGAACAAGATCGAGCCGATCCGCGGTACCGGCATGGTCGCCGGCCCGGGCAAGGTCCGGGTAACCGCCGAAGATGGTTCGACCCGGGACGTCGAGGCGAGGGCCGTCGTCATCGCCACGGGATCGGAAGTAACGCCGCTTCCCGGCGTCTCGATCGACGAGAAGCGCATCGTCTCCTCGACCGGCGCACTGTCGCTGCCCGCCGTGCCGAAGCGCCTGGTGGTGGTCGGCGCCGGGGTCATCGGCCTCGAGCTCGGCTCGGTCTGGCGGCGCCTCGGTTCGGCGGTGACGGTGGTCGAGTTCCTCGACCGCATCCTCCCGGGAATGGACGGCGAGGTAGCAAGGCAGGCCCAGCGACTCCTCACGAAACAGGGGCTCGCCTTCCGCCTGTCGAGCAAGGTCGCCTCGGTCGATACCTCCGGCGACGTCCTCAGGGTCGCCGTCGAGCCAGCCGCCGGCGGCGCCGCGGAGGCGATCGACGCCGACATCGTGCTCGTCGCGATCGGCCGCCGCCCCTACACGGCGGGCCTCGGTCTCGAGGAGGCCGGCGTCGCGCTCGACGAACGCCGCCGCATCATCGTCGACGAGCATTTCCGCACCAATGTCGAGGGGGTCTACGCCATTGGCGATGTGATCCGCGGTCCGATGCTCGCCCACAAGGCGGAGGACGAGGGCGTGGCCGTCGCCGAGATCATCGCCGGGCAGGCGGGACACGTGAACTACGGCGTCATCCCGAGCGTGGTCTACACCCGGCCCGAAATCGCCTCGGTCGGCAAGACGGAGGAGGAGCTCAAGGCGGAGGGGGTCGAGTACCGCGCCGGCAAGTTCCCCTTCTCCGCCAATGCGCGCGCCCGCGCCATGCTTGAGAAGGACGGCTTCGTCAAGGTGCTCGCCGACGCCGCCACCGACCGCGTGCTCGGCGTTCATATCGTCGGTCCCTATGCCGGCGAACTGATCGCGGAGGCTTCCGTGCTGATGGAGTTCGCCGGCGCGGCGGAGGATCTTGGCCGCATCACTCACGCCCATCCGACGCTGTCCGAGGCGGTCAAGGAGGCGGCGCTCGCCGCCTGGTTCAAGCCGATCCACATCTGAGCCTCGCGCCCTGTCGCGGAACCCCGCGGCGAGGCGTATGGTCGCGCTACGCGTGACCCCGGGCGTCAGCCCCATGGCGTCCGCTCGCGCGCTGTGGAGGGGAGGTGTCCATGGCCAAGCGCAAGAAGAAGTCCGGCAAGATATCCCGGCGCGTATCGAAGCCGGTGCGGTTCGCCGAAGGCGCATTGCTCAAGGCGGCGCTCAAGCCGCCCTTCGACAACGACCAGGGAAATTACGCCGATCCCAACGTCGTCATCGCCGGCGGCAAAGTGCCGGCCGACGTGCCGCAGGCGATCTCCTGCAATTCCCAACTCGTCATCTATTCGTCCTGGGCCGATTTCGTGGCGCCGAACTGCAACGGTTTCGGCGGCCCCAACGACGGCAACAATGCCGTCGTCCAGGTGGCGCTCGCCAACGCCATGAAACTCGCCAACCGCATCGATTGCGATGGAGACTGCATCAAACGCGTCTTCGAAATCTGGCGCGGCTGGAGCTGCGGCCCGGAACAGAAGAAGTTCCTGGCCATCGCCGCGGTCGAGGTCATGATCCTCTGCCGCGACGAATTCTGACCGGCGCCGCGCGATCGGACGCCTTTCCTCTCTGGCGGGTTCAGAACAGCGCCATCGCGCGCTTCAGTGCCTCGGAGAAATGGTCGGCGAGCGCCTTTTGCGCCGCATCCGCATCGCGCGCCTTGCAGGCCGCAAGGATCCGGAGGTGCTCGCGCAGCGTCCGTGCCATCACCGGGCCCGAGAACGGTCGCTCAAGCAGGATCAGGTTGAGGATCGCGTGGATGCGCCGGTAGGTGTCGTCGACCATGGGGTTTCTTAGCGCGGCCACGATCTCGAAATGGAAGTCCCGGTCCAGCGCCTCCATCTCGCGGATGTCGTCCGGCGACGGCTCCTTGCCCTCGAAGCTGCCGATCAGCGCCGTGTGGCGCCCCTCCATGGCGGCGATCGCCGCGACCGGCGCGGTTTCCGCATAGAGCCGCACGGCCGCCTCCTCGAGGATGCCCCTGATCTGATAGGTGTTCTTGGCCATGGCGAGATCGGGCTTGACGACTTCGATCCCCGAGCGCGCCCGGATCGTCACCAACCCTTCGGTCTGAAGGACGCGGAGCGCATCCCGAAGCGGCCCGACCGGCACGCCCAACATCTCGACCAGGTCGTGTTGCGACAGGAAGGCACCGGGCAGCAGCCGGCGGCTGAAGAGCGCCTCCATGAAACGATCATAGGCCACCTCGCCCATGCTCTTGGCTTCGGCGCGGTCGGCACCGCGCATGCGCCGATAGGGCCCAACCAGGCTGGGCCCGGCATGCGGCGCGGCTTGCGCCGAAAGTCCCCATGATGTATCAGAAACGTAATCTGACATATCAGATGAATACACTGGTCGATAAGGCTTCGGCAACAGTACCATGCGAATCGCGGATTTTCGCATCACCCGCTTCCAGTTCCGTCGCGACCGCCTCATCGGCGACAGCCAGGTGGGGCTCGCCGATGCCAACTATGGTGCGCTGGAGCTCGTCGCCGATGACGGGACACTCGGCCTCGGCTTCTTTCATTCCCTCCTGACGCCGTTGCCGGCCCTTGCCGAGATCGATCGGCTTTTCCGCGATGAGGTCTGGAACCGGATCGAGGGCGAGGCGCCCGCGGCCATCGTTCACCGGGTTACGCGACCACGCGGCGGCAACATGCGCCGGCCCTCGCTCCCGTTCGACGAGGCGGTGAGCCAGGCAGCATGGGATCTTCTCGGCAAGGATCTCGGGCTGCCGCTATGGCGGCTTCTCGGCGGCACGCAGCCGCGGGTCAAGGCCTACGCCAGCGGCCTCGATTTCCACATGAGCGATCGCGACTTCCGTGCCTTCTTCGAGCATGCCGCCGCCGCCGGTTTTCGCGCCTTCAAGATCAAGGTCGGGCATCCCGACGTGGAGTGGGACCTGAATCGACTCGGCTTGCTGCGCGCTGCGGTCGGGGACCTCGGCCCGGTGATGATCGACGCGAACGAGGCATGGAGCCCGAAGGAGGCGATGCGGCGACTCGATCTATACCGCCGCGCCGGTTTCGATATCTTCTGGGTAGAGGACCCTACTCTCCGCGACGATTTCAAGGGCCTGCGCGCGATCAGGGCGGCGGCACCCTGGGTGCACGTCAATTCCGGCGAATACCTCGATCTCCACGGCAAGCGGATGCTGATCGAGGCGCGGGCCGTCGATATCCTCAACCTCCACGGCCACATTACCGACACGATGCGCGCCGGGTGGCTCGCCGCCGAACACGGCCTTCCCGTAAGTCTCGGCAACACCACCCTTGAGCTCGGCGTCCACATGGCCGCGGCCCTCCCCGGCGCGGAATGGCTCGAATACTCGTTTCAGAACTACAACCACCTCGTCGAGGAACCGGTCGAGATCCGCGACGGTTACGCCCATGCACCGACCCGACCCGGCCATGGCCTTGTGCTGAGCAATGCCGCACGCGCCGAGGCGACGCCGGATGTCCTCCCATTCGAACTCCTTTCCGTCGCGCCGGGCGTCATTCCCCCGATGCCTGACGCCCGCCAGGAAAGCGTGGTCGCGATGCCCACCGAACCATCAGAACGGAGGAAACAGATATGAGACCTCACCTGCACCCGATCCGGCCGGCCGTCGCAGCGGTCCTTCTCGCTGGTTGCGCGCTCGTTGCCGTCCCCGCCCTCGCCGAGGACGTGACGCTGACGGTATGGGACTGGAAATCCGGAGACCCGGCCGCAGCGCCCTACTTCGAGAAAGCGAAGGAGGCTTTCGAGGCGGCCCATCCGGGCGTCACGATCGAATACGTCATGCAGCCGCATGACCAGTACTACACGGTGCTCGGCACGGCGGTGACCGCGAGGCAGGGACCCGACGTGGTGCTCCTGCATGGCGGGGCGCGGACCAAGGAACGCACCGACGCGCTCGTCAACCTTGACGGCAAGGTGGCCGATATCCGGGACCGGCTCGCCGGCTGGGAGGAGTTCCTTGGCCCCGACGGCAGCGCCTATGCGATCCCGATCTCGATCCAGGGCTTCGCGGTCTACTACAACAAGGAACTCTATGCGAAGGCGGGCCTCGACCCGGAAAAGCCACCTCAGACCTGGACGGAACTCAGCGAAACCTGCGCCAAGCTGGTGGCCTCCGGCGTCGCCTGCTTCGTGCTCGGCAACAAGGAGGGTTACGCCGCCGAGTTCTTCTTCTCCTCCGCCGCGGCCAACTACTGGACGAAGGAGCAGCAGGACGCATGGGCGGCCGGCAGGCTCACGTGGACCGACCCGGCCGTGAAGAAGATCCTCGAGCTCTGGGTCGAGTCCAACCAGAAGGGCTGGTATCCCAAGGGCGCCAACTCCACGGCAATGTTCATGGACTCGTTCGAGGCCTTCGAGCGCGGCGATGGCGCCAATGTCATCGGCCTCATCTCCGACGTCGCGCACTGGAAGCAGTTCGAGGATTTCCTCGGCGCCGACAAGGTCGGCGTCTACAGGCCGGTGGCGATCGAAGCCCTCGATGCCGACCTCAAGCTCCCGGTCGCCGGCGGCATAGGCTATGCCGTGACCACCTGGTCGCCGCACCAGGACCTCGCCGTGGAATTCGCCAAGTCCCTGGCCTCGCCCGAGAACCTCGCCGAGTTCTTCAGGACGGCCGGGGCCATCGTCCCCGACAAGAGCTTCGATGTGGCGTCGGTCGAGAGCCCCGGCGCAGCCACCATCCTCGGCTGGATCGGCTGCTGCTCCGCGCCGATGGCGCACAACGCCATGGGCACGGCGGAACTCGAGGAGTTCCACCGCCAGAGCCAGCTCCTCCTCAACGGCGACACCACCGTCGACGCGGCCGCGGAAACCCTTGCCAAGCTCCGGCCGGCCAACCAGTAATCACACCCATGGGCGCCGCCGTCACGACCGCCGCACAGCGACGCGCAGCCACGGCGGCCCCCGCTTCCTTCCTCTCCAGGCTTCTCCCAAGCCGGCGGGAACCGGAAAGGCTCTACGGAGTCCTTTTTGTCCTGCCGGCTCTTCTTGTCGTCATCGTCTTTCGCGTCATCCCCCTCGGCTGGGGCTTCGGCTATTCGCTGACCGACTTTGACGGCATCAACCCGCCGACCTTCATCGGGCTCGGCAACTACGAGCGGCTTCTGTCCGACGGCGCGTTCCTCGACAGCATGAGGAATGCGCTGATCATGCTCGCGACCCTCCCGATCTGGATCGCGCTGCCCATGATCATCGCCATTCTGATCCATCAGGGCGTGCCGGGCGGCCGCGTCTTCCGCGCCGTCTATTTCTTCCCCGCGGTGCTGTCGAGCGTCATCATCGGCGCGATCTTCACCTTCGTGCTGCGCTACGACGGCAGCCTCAACGGGCTCCTCGGCATCCTGGGCGTGGAAGGGGTCGACTGGCTCGGCAACGGCAGCACCGCGCTTCCGAGCCTCATCGGCGTGGCGCTCTGGTCAACGTTCG
>DASSPO010000483.1:0-6654 GCA_035699585.1 Bauldia sp. | reverse complement strand
CTGACCCCGAAGGAGTTCGAGGTTCTCCGTGTCCTTGCTCAAAACGTGGGCCGTATTCTCACCCACAGCTTCCTGCTGCGCGAAGTCTGGGGCAAGGCGCATGAGCAGGATACGCAATACCTCCGCGTGTTCGTAAGCCAGCTCCGCCACAAGCTCGACGATGACCCGGCCGATCCGAAATACATCCTGAACGAGCCGGGTGTCGGTTACCGCATGCTGGAGGGATAGCTCTCGCGCTTGATGAAGGAACGGTTGACTTCGGGTCCCAACGCCAAACGTGAACTCTGGTTCGACCGCGCCCCCCTTGTCAGCATGTCTCACCGAGACCAACGCTCCGTCCGCTCGGCGCTTCTCGCCGAGGCTCGCTCAGTGGTTCGGCACGCTCTGGTACTCGCCGAGTCGCGTTCAGGGGCGTTGGCCGCGATAGCGCGGCTCACCGGGAAAGGGGCGCGAGGCTTCCATCTGGGCGGCTCTTCCACAGGGAAACGCACGGTTAGTCGAACATCAGCGGAATGATCTGACGAGAAGGGACGCCGAGTGCCGACAAGTGGCATTCGCGAGCCTGGGCAAGCTCTCACCCCTCCTGAACCATCTGCGGAAGCGCAACCCGATGGTGGCATGTGTCAAAGAGCCTGGTCGACCCGATCGCCGCCTGAACCCTCCCAACGGAGAAGAAAACTCGAGCCAGGGACTAGACGAGCACGGCCGGTGCTCGATCCGATCACGCTAGTCGTAGAAAGCCTGTGGTGCCTTGTTAAAGGCTTTCCAGCCCTCAGGATCGTGGCCAGTCACCACAATGGCGCCGGTGTCGGCCGCGATCTTCTTGAGCTTCTGCACCGACCGAACGGCGTCAACCGAGGAGCAAACTAAGCCGGGAAGCGCCCTTTCGTTCCAGTGATCGATTGTATAGGCGGCATCGATGGTGAGCAGGACCGGTCCGGTGTTGGGCAAGGTCACCAGGAAGGACTGGTGGCCGGGTGAGTGCCCCGGCGTGAAGATGGCGCGGATCGTCCCGTCGCCGAACACATCATAGTTGTCGGTATATTCTCCGCCGAGGAATTTCCAGTCGGTCCCGGGCCGGTCGAAGTCAGCCCGAATGTATGCAGCCTTAGCGAACCAGTCCGGCTGATAGGCATACTCGTACTCTGCACGCTGGACGATATAGGTAGCCTTAGGGAAATGTCCGATCGCACCGGTGTGATCGAGATGGAGGTGCGACTGCAGCACGTAACGAACGTCGCCCGGCTCGACTCCGACGCTCCGTGCCTGGTCAACGCAGTTCTCACCGGGGTTCATCAACGGGTCATATGCGTCGACCACCGAGCCCCAGTGCGCCCGCTTGTCGATCGCAACGTCAACCGAATTGCCGCCGTCGATGATTACGTTGCCCCTTGGGTGCTTGATCAGAAACCAGGGTACCGGGATGTCATAACTCTCGTCTCCCTGGTTCATCTTGATGTACTTGACCTTGGTCCTGATTATTCCGGTCTGGAACATGTAGAGTTGAATGTCGGAAGGTTTCTTCGCGCTCTCGGTCCTCGGAGCGGTAACTACCTTTCGGGTCTCTTTGCCGAGACCAAACTCGACGATCTTGATGCGGTCGCGGTCGATCGGCTTCCCGTCGTCACCGAATTCAACGATCTTCATTCTGCCGGGTCCCCGGTTGGCGGCGCCTGCGGCTCGCCGCTTCAGCCGCCCGTTCGCTCGCGAATGATCCGGAGCGCTTCCTTGAGGTAGATGCGGAACAACGGATAGTTCTCGCTCATCGGAAAGTGACCTATGTCGGTCATCTCGATATAGACGCCGCCCTTGATTTGCCGCGCCGTGTCCTCGGTGGCCTCCGGCGGGGTGAGGTAATCGTATGTGCCGGTCATCATCACCACCGGACAGCGTCGGGCATCAATACGGTCGAGTTCGTCGCGAAGGTCGTGGTCCACCGAGTAGAAATAGAGATCCCCTTTGAACGCCTCCGAGCCTTGCGTGTAGTAGTGCCAAGTGAGCCAGCGATCCATTTCCGGCGATTGCGGAGCCATCAGATCCCACACTCCGCTCGCACAGACTTGCGCGGCATTGGCGTGCGGATGGCGCCACCAGTCGAGGAAGAAACCAGGCGCGTAGTGCGCCGCCTCGACCGGGATCACCGCCTTGAAACGGTCTGGCCGCCGGAGCGCCAACTGGAGCGCGACATTTCCGCCAAAGGAAGAGCCCATGAAGATCGGATCTTCGAGTTCAAGCGCGTCGCAGAGCGTGACTATGAAGTTGACGTAGTGATCAGCCGTCAGCCGGTACTCCGATTTCCACCACTCGACATTGTGCGGCGGATCGGACTTGCCGTGACGCGCCAAATCGTAGGCGATTACCAGATAGTCCCTGGTTATCTCCTCGTCCTCGAGCAGGCCCCGCCATTGGTGGTTATGGCAGCCGGCCGTGTGCTGACAAATGAGCGGCTGCCCCTTACCGTTGTGTAGATAAAAGACCTTGTACTCGAAACCGTCAACGTCAATGGTGACGTAGCGGCCGGTGACGGGAGAGTGACGCGCCATCTTCTGTCTTTCCGCCGTTGTGGGCGCCCCGCTTTCCACTACACCGGCACGCCGGACTTGCGGAGCAGCTCGAACTGGACAGTGAAGTTCCGGAGGTTTTGCATTAGCACGAGCACGTTGCCCTCGATCTTGAGGTCCTCGCGAAAGCTCGCCGCCCAGATGCCATGAAACATCGGCCGCGGTATTGGCTTAGCGAACTCCCGCCATGTGCCGGGACTTGCCCGCAGCGCGAAGTCGTAGGCGTCGAGCGGCTGAGGGTCCGTGTTGATGTGCTTCACCTTGCCGTCGTGCATCTCGATGATGGCCTTCGCTGTGCCCATGTCGAACATGAAGGTGCACGTGTAGTACTTGGCCATCGCGCCGATGGTGGGGTCGCTGTCGGTGAGCGTCTTGAACTTGTTCGCCCAGTGCTTGAGGTCGGACGTCATCCCCCAACACCCTCCCGATATCCACAGGACAGATCAGGCCTAGCATCCGCGTTGCCACAGCCAAGTCCGGCGGTCCTTGCGGTTTCGGGAAGCCGTTTCGCCCGCATGTTTCCTCCCCTCAGGCGGCGCCAGCCCACAGCGCTGCCAGCCCTTCCCCTGTATCGCGATTGAAACACTCGCGAAAGCGTACTATACGTTCAACGTATTGAACGGCTGTCAGCATGCTGAATAGTGCATAGTTGAGAGGATAGCGTCAAGGGCGGGGGGTCAGCCGACCTGCGGAGACGCGATGGGGAGGAGGAATGGCACAGGAGAGCGCGGCGGAATCATCCGGCGGCGTGCCGGCCCTGATCCGGGCTCACGCGATCCTCGATCTGGTAACGCAGGCGGAGACCGCGCCGACGGTCTCGGTGCTCGCACGACAGCTCGATCTGCCCAAGAGCACAGTCCACGGGCTTTGCGCGACCATGGTCAATCTCGGCATCTTGGTCCGGCGGCAGGACAACTCCTTCCGGATCGGGCCGCACGTTATGCGCTGGTCGAATGCATTCGTGGCGACGGCTGATCTGGTCGCCGAGTTCAGCGCCATCTTCGACGAGATTGATGTCCTGACCCAGGAGACAATTACGCTCTCCGTCCTTGAGGGGGCGGAAGTGATGTATATCGCCTGCCGCAATTCCACACTCCCGCTGGGGATTACTTTCCGGATCGGCATGCGCTTGCCGGCTCCGTTCACGGCCACGGGGAAGGCGATCCTCTCGACGATGCCGGCCAAGAACGTCCGGGCGATCATGGCTAACCGCTGGCCGCAGCCGCTCACCGCCAACAGCGTCCCGGACCTAGAGGCGCTACTATCTGAACTTGACGAGACGAGGGACCGGGGCTTCTCGATCGACAACGGACAAGTGCGCGAGGGCATGACCTGCCTCGGAGTTCCGGTGCGGAATTCTGTTAACAAGGTGGTGGCCGGGGTGGCTGTGTCATTTCTATCGATGGATGTCGACCAGCCCACTCTCAGTGCCATGGCGAAGAACATCCGAAAGGTCGCCGACCTATTGTCGGTGCGGCTCGGGGCCGATGTAGGAGCGCCCATCTGATTGGTTCCGCGGTTGCGTTGAGACCGGTCTCGACGCTGATAGAGACGCAGGCTGCGGATCTGACCTGCCGACTCATTGCCCTTGACGATATGCCGCCCTTGGCTTCATAGTTCAATTTGTTGATCGTCGTTCACCTAATTGAACAAGTCCAAGGAGGAAGGGCTGGTCCGTCCGACGATCGGTCGGCAGCCCGGCAATGGGGAGGGGATACCTTGAAAGCTTTCGGCAAGCGATCGCTCGCATTCGGCCTCGCGCTCGGCCTCACCGGCAGCGCGCTGGCCGCCGGCCTCGATGACATTCCGCAGGACATCCGGGACCGGCTGTACAATCCGAACATGATCGACCCCGACCAGCCGATCGGGCCCAGCGCCTACGTCGACTGGAAGGCGAAGAATCCGCCGCCATGGACCATCGGCTACGCAAGTTCCTATGCCGGTAACACCTGGCGTGCCGCAGTGATGAACCGGCTGCAGAACGTGATCATTCCGAAGTGGCAGAACCTCGGCCTGCTCAAGGAGGTCATTGTTACCCAGTCGAACCTCAACGACTCGGTCCAGATCCAGCAGATCCGCCAGCTCGTTGACCAGGGCGTCGACGCGATCATCGTCTGTTGCTCGAATCCGACGGCGCTCAACCAGTCGGTCAAGTATGCCTATGACCGCGGTGTGCCGGTGTTCTCGCTGACCGGCTACCTGACCTCGCCCTATTCCGTGAATGCCTCAACCAACTACCAGCTCGGCGGCTACGAGCTCGGCAAGTGGCTTGCGGAGGAGATCGGAGGCAAGGGCAATGTCATGGTCGTCCAAGGCATTCCCGGCACCTCGGGCTCGGACTCGCAGGACCGCGGCATCAAGGCGGCGCTTGCCGAGTATCCCGACATCGAGATCGTTGGCGACGTGGCCGGCATGTGGACCGACCAGGTGGCGCAGGGGGAGGTCCAGAAATGGCTCGCCACCAATCCAGGCCAGCTCGACGGTATCGTCGTCCAGTCGGCGGCGGAGCTCGGCGTG
Source organism: Bauldia sp. (assembly GCA_035699585.1). Lineage (GTDB taxonomy): Bacteria > Pseudomonadota > Alphaproteobacteria > Rhizobiales > Kaistiaceae > Bauldia. The sequence goes on along the minus strand of DASSPO010000483.1, from coordinate 1,576 downwards.
CTCCGGGCGCTCCTCCAGTCGGGCCGTGAGATGATCCCGGTCGCCATCGGCGGCGAACTGGGCGCGCTCTGTTACTGGCGCCAGAACCCCGACTACATCAGCGCCGCTTGGCAGCTCTGGCCGCCGGGAGACGAGTTCGAGCTGATCTGGAACATCATGATGCGGACGCTCCAGGGCCAGGGCCCGAAGATCCAGTCGATCCTCGTCGACCCGATCAAGATTGACTATGCTACCGTCGAGAAGGCGCTGCCGGCCGACTGCAGCATGGACAACGACCAGTGGTACGAGGTTGGCGTCGAGAACTGGGGCAGCGATCCCAAGTTCCTCGACAACTTCTTCTACAAGCCCGCCGATCCGGAGGCCTACAAGCCCTGATCGGGGGCCGGGCGTCGTGCCCGACTGAGGGGGGATACAACTCTTGCCTCTCGACGACACGAAGGTCGTGGTCGGGGCGAATGATCTTGCCGTCGGGGCGCCGGCGGCAAGCAATGGCCTGAGCGCGATTTCGGCGGTCGGCGCGCGCAAGTATTTCGGCGTCACGCGCGCGTTGGACGGCTGTGATTTCAGCGCAAGGCTCGGTGAGATACACGCTATCGTCGGCGGCAACGGCTGCGGCAAGAGCACACTCGCCAAGGTCATCTCCGGGGTGCTGCCGCTAGACAGCGGCCAAGTGCAGGTGCTCGGCCGTTCGCCAGCCTCGCCATCGGAAGCGCGCGACATCGGCATCGCCACGGTGTTTCAAGAGGTGTTGGTCGCCGACGAGTGCTCTATCGTCGACAACATCTTCCTCGGCGCCGACAATCTCTTTTCCACCACCCTTTCCGTACGCGAGAAGACGCGCGCCGCGGCGGCACTGATGCGCGATCTCACCGGGGAGACGATCGACGTCCACGACCTCGTCGGCACGCTGCCGCTCGGCGTCCGGCAGTGGATCACCATCGCCCGCGCCTTGGTGATCAACCCAAAGGTGCTCATTCTCGACGAATCCTCGGCCGCACTCGATTTCGATTCGACCGAGCGGCTGTTCGTGCGGATGCGCGAACTACGCGACCGCGGCGCGGCCGTGCTGATCGTAACCCACCGGATCGCCGAGCTGATCCGGATCAGCGACAGGGCGACCGTGATGCGTGACGGGCGCGACGTGGGCGTGCTCGAAAAGACCGAGATCACCGAGCGCAACCTCCTCTCGCTGATGACCGGCCACGCGGCGACGCAGGCGGAGGCCCGCTCGATGGACACCGCTGCGCTCACCGCGCCGATCGTGCTGAGGGCCGAGAATCTGACTTTGTGGGAGGGCGCCGAGCCGGTTGATTTCACGCTCCATCGCGGCGAGATCCTAGGTATCGCTGGCCTCGACGGGCAAGGGCAGAGTGAGTTCGTCCGTGTCCTCGCCGGCGTGAACCGAGCAGTTGAGGGCGCGCCGCAGGTCGACACCGTCGAGGGCGGCACGGCCCGCATCCACTCGATCGAGGAGGCGGTCGAGCACGGCGTGGTCTACGTCTCTGGAGACCGGAAGCGCGAGGGAATCTTCGCCAATCTCTCGATCTTCGAGAATATGCTGATGCCGCTCTTCCGC
>DASSPO010000482.1:0-2063 GCA_035699585.1 Bauldia sp. | reverse complement strand
CAAATGACAGGGGCTAAGACTATCTGCGGGCGGTGATTTTTTCGCCAACGGACCGGGGCGGCATCGGGAACCCGCGCGGTGTCGGGCGCCGATCGCCGGCGCGACCGGGATGTCTGCAACCGGCCCGCTGGACCGTTGCGGGCATGAGGACGTGTGTGCGACGCCCCCCGTTTACGCCGCCGCCTTCGACGGCTCCGCGAGCACGCCTCCCGGCATCGGGTATGGCACGCCCGTCGTCTCCGGCAGGCTGAGCGGGAGGCCTGCGACGCTCCGCGCGGCGAGATAGGCGAAGGCCTGCGCCTCGATGAAGTCGCCGTCCCAGCCGAGGTCGGCGGCGCGCTTGATCTCGGCGCCGGTCGCATCGGCGAGCATCTTTAGGAGCACCGGGTTGTGCGCCCCGCCCCCCGAGACGACGATCGTGTCGGCGCCGCCGGCGATCGCGATCCCCTTGGCGAGCGTGGTCGCGGTGAAAGCGGCAAGGGTGGCGAGCGCGTCCTCCAGTCTCAGATGGCGGACCGGGTCGAGGGAGAAGGCGTTCCGGTCGAGCGACTTCGGCATCGGCAGGTCGAACCAGGATGGCGCGATGAGCCGGCGAAGACTCGCCTGGTCCACCTTCCCCGTCGCTGCGCGCCGGCCGTCCATATCCATCGATTCGCCCGTGCCAAGCCGTGCCATATCGTCCATCAGCGCGTTGCCGGGGCCGGTATCGCCCGAACTTATCCCCCCCTCCGCGCCGATCCGGGTGATGTTGGCGACTCCGCCGACATTGGCGACGACGACGTTGCCTTCAAGTCCGGACTTCCGCACAAGCGCCTGATGGTAAAGGGGAACGAAGGGCGCCCCCTGCCCGCCGGCGGCGACGTCGGCGGCGCGGAAATCAAAAACCACCGGCAAGCCCATGCGATCGGCCAGCTTTTTGCCATCGCCGATCTGGACCGTCAGCCGCCTCTCCGGTGCGTGGAAGACGGTTTGTCCATGGAATCCAATAAGTTGCACAGGCCGACCGTAGTCGGCACGGAGCTTCTCAACGACGTCGCCATGGGCCGCGGTGACGACTGCCTCCGCCTCGCCGAGCGCGCCCGGTCGGGCGGTCCGCTCGCTGAGGTTCCGCGCGTCTTCCAAGGCCTTGCGAAGTATCGTTTTTTCCGCCTCGTCATAGGGTCGGAAGCGGGTCGGGCCGGTCTCGGCGATGGTGATCCCGTCGGTGACAAGTACGGCGGCGTCGACCCCGTCCATCGACGTTCCGCTCATCAGCCCGATGACGGTCTGCATCCGCTTTATCCCCTCAGGTGAAATCGTCCGACGCGCCTGTTATAGGGGCGCTTCGCGGCACTTGTCCCCGGTGGAAAATGAGCGCCTTCAAGTCAGACCTCATGCGCGTGCTCTCCGAGCGCGGATTTATCCATCAATGCTCCGACACGGAGGGGCTCGACGCTCTCGCGCTCGAGGGACCGGTTATCACCTATGTCGGCTACGACTGCACAGGCCCGTCGCTGCATGTCGGGCACCTCCTTTCGATCATGATGCTGCGCTGGCTCCAGAAGACCGGGCACAAACCGATCACGCTGATGGGCGGCGGCACCACCCGCGTCGGCGACCCATCGGGAAAAGATGAGACCCGGCAGCTACTTAGCTACGACGAGATCAATGCCAACAAGGAGAGTCTCAAGCAGGTCTTTGCCCGCTTCCTCGACTTCAACGACGGCCCTACCGGCGCATTGATGACCGACAACGCCGAATGGCTCGCCCCGCTTAACTACATAGATTTCCTGAGAAATGTCGGCCGGCACTTCTCGGTCAACCGCATGCTGTCGATGGAATCGGTGAAGCTCCGCCTCGAGCGCGAGCACGAGCTGTCCTTCCTCGAATTCAACTACATGATTCTGCAGGCTTACGACTTCGTCGAGCTGTCGCGGCGCTACGGGTGCAGGCTGCAGATGGGCGGTTCAGACCAGTGGGGAAACATCGTCAACGGCATCGAGCTCGGCCGCCGCATGAATTCGCCGCAGCTCTACGCCCTTACCTGCCCGCTTATCACCACCTCTTCGGGAGCCAAGATGGGC
>DASSPO010000481.1:0-3748 GCA_035699585.1 Bauldia sp. | reverse complement strand
GATCGCTCCGGTGGCCTCCGCCGCAAGCGCGGCGAACGCGGAGGCAGCCAACATGGCAGCCGCACTGGCCGTGACCATCAACTTACGCATCTTCACACCTCATGGTTGGGTGCCGTCCCGAGGACTCCGGGCACGGCTGGTCACCCCCAAGCCGGGGTGTCAACGAACATCTACCCGCGACGGTTCCCAAAAAAATTGCGCGCGCTGTTCCCTGTTGAATCGCCAAGATTCGGCCACGTGTCCCGGTGCGGCCGGTGCATTGTGGACCGTGCGCGCCCCGACCGCGCCGGCTCGGGCGAATCGACTACGTTCCTGCGAGGGGTCGGGCCGGTCTATTGTTCCGGCAGCCCGCCATAGACGACGTAGGCCGAGGCCCAGCTCCCGGCGAAATCGACCAGCGCCCCGAACACCCGGGCGTCGTGTCCCGAGTCCGCCGAGGAGGCATAGAGCCGCTCGCGGAGGATGACGCGAAGCTCGGAGAACTGGCCGCAGGACTTCGCCGCATTGAGCTCGGCATAAGTCACGCGCGCCCGATCGGGACCCTCCTCACGGGCGTGGACGAGCTGCTCGGCCACGGTCTGCGAAACGCAGAGGACCCAGTCCTTGACCACCATTTCGGTGTCGAGAGCGTAGTCGACGATGGGTGCGCCACCCTGCGGCGGGGCGGCGGGCTCGGAGTAGATCTCCTCCGGAGCGGCGGCGAGTGCCGGCGACAGCAGGAGCGAAAATGCGAGGATCGCCGCAGCACGGCGGGAATGGATGGTGACGTTCATCCGGTGCCCCCAGATTTGTCGAACCTTCGCCGGAATGGCACTCGTGCCGCTTCTTCAGGCGGCTTCACGAGAATGTCCGGCGGAGGCCAGCCCAATTCGCCCTTCGCGGCATGCAGCCGCGATTCGGCTATTCAACACCGGCGAGCGGCCGAAGCGCAAACTCGACCAGCGCCGGTGAGGCAATTTTGCCCGGCCTGTTGCCGAAATCCCACCCGAAATGGACCCGTCTCGCGAGGACGGATGCCGCGGGCTTCGCGCCGGCGGAGTCCCGGGAGATCAGGGCGCTCGCCGGGGGATCCTCTCCGTGTTCAGAAGGCCTTGAAGGTCACGATCGTGCGCGTGTCGCGGATGCCGCCGACCTGCTGCACGACACCGGTCACGAATCGGCCCGGATCGTCCTCGGGCGGAACGTAGAACTTAACGAGCAGGTCGAAGTCGCCGGCGGTCGAGTAGATTTCGGACGCGATCTCGGCGTCGGCGATGGCGTTGGCGACGTCATACGCCTTGCCCAACTCGCACTTGATCTGAACGAACAGCACCGCCATCGGCCACCTCGTCGAAAACCAGGGTCAAGGATAGCAGATCAGTCCGGGATGCGAAGTCGGGGCGATCAGCCGCCGAGACCGAAGGCGCCGCCGCTCTCCTCGCCGCCGCCGCGCGCCGCCACCAGGTCGGCGCGGGTCTTGGGCCGCGCCTTGAGCTTGAGCTCGATCAGCTCCGCGCGGTCCTTCTCGGAATTCCGGCGGAGCTGGTCGCGGGCCATCCAGTATTGCGGCGGCCAAGGCTGGTCCGGCACGCCATACCAGGCCGCGGCCCGAAGGGTGAAATTCGGATCGCTCAGGTGCGGCCGCGCGAGCGCCACGAGATCGGCGCGACCGGCCGCAAGGATCGTGTTCACCTGGTCGGCCGTGGTGATGTTGCCGACGCACATCGTCGCTACCCGTGCCTCGTTCCGGATCTGGTCGGAGAAGGGGGTCTGGAACATGCGGCCGAACACCGGCCGGGAGAGCGGATCGGTCTGGCCGGTGGAGACGTCGACGAGGTCGACGCCGGCACCGGCGAAAGCCTCGGCGATGACCACGGCGTCGTCGCCGGTGATCCCGCCCTCGACCCAATCGGTCGCGGAGATGCGGACGGACATGGGTTTATGCGCCGGCCATGCCTCGCGCATCCGGGAAAAGACCTCGAGCGGGAAACGGAGGCGGTTCTCGACCGGGCCGCCATATCCGTCGCTGCGCTGGTTGGTGAGCGGCGAGATGAAGCTCGCCAGCAGATAACCGTGGGCGCAGTGGAGCTCGATCATGTCGAAGCCGCACCGCTCCGCCCGCTCCACCGTCGCGACGAACTCGCCGACGATCCGGTCCATGTCGGCACGGGTGAGCTCGCGCGGCACCTGGCTCTCCGGGTAGTACGGAATCGGCGAGGCCGAGACGATCGGCCAGTTGCCCTCGGGCAGGGGCCGCGCGTCGCCTTCCCACATCAGTTTCGTCGAGGCCTTGCGGCCGGCATGGCCGATCTGGAGGCAGAACTTGGCCGCCGAGTTCTGGTGGACGAAGTCGACGATCCGCCGCCACGCCGCTTCCTGGGCGTCATTCCACAGCCCCGCGCAGCCGGGGCTGATCCGCCCCTCGGCGGAGATATCGGTCATCTCGGTGAAGAGAAGGCCGGCGCCGCCGATCGCGCGCGCGCCGTAGTGCACGAGGTGCCAGTCTCCCGGCACGCCATCCTTGGCCGAATACATGCACATCGGTGAGACCACCACCCGGTTGCGCAGCACCAAGTCGCGGAGCCGGAAGGGTTGGAACATCGGCGGCACGGGATGCTCGACCGACACGTCGAAGCCTTCGCGTCGAACTCTCTCGGCGAAGGCCCGGTCGACGGTGTCGACGAAGTCCGGGGCGCGGAGGCGGAGGTTATCGTAGGTGATCGCCTTCGACCGCGTCATCACGCCGAAGGCGAACTGCGCCGGGTCGAAGTTCCAGAAGCGTCGGATGTGCTCGAAGAACACCAGCGACACGTCGGCGGAATGCTGCGTCCGCTCGACCTCGTCGCGGCGGCGCGATTCGAACAGCGCGAGCGAATCCTCGACGCCGCCCTCGGTCACGAAAGCCTCGTAGAGGGCGATCGCGTCCTCCATCGCGAGCTTGGTGCCGGCGCCGATGGAGAAATGCGCCGTCGACTTGGCGTCGCCGAGAAGGACGATGTTGTCCTTCACCCAGCGGCGGTTCCGGATCATCGGGAAGTTTCGCCACAGCGAGCGGTTGGTGAGCACCGGATGGCCGTCGAGATAGCGGGCGAAGATGCGCTCCATGAAGCGGGCCGATTCTTCCTCGCTCATTTGCCCGAGACCGGCACGTTCGAAGGTCTTGGCGTCGGTTTCGAACACCCATGTCGAGCGGTGCTGGCGGAACTGGTACTGATAGGCGTGGGCGATGAAGACGCCCCACTCGGTTTCCTCGAAGGCGAAGGTAAAGGCGTCGAGAGGCGTTGCCGCGCCCATCCAGGCGAACTTGTTCGGCCTGAGGTCGACGCTGGTGCCGAAATGCTCGCGGTGCTGCTCGCGAAACCTCGAGTTGATGCCGTCGGCGAGCACGACGAGGTCGTGGTCCCGCACGAGCGGCGCGATGTCGTTGACCTCGCGGCCGAGGACGAACCTGACCCCGAGCTCCTCCGCCCGCTCGTGGAGGATGAGCAGGAGCGTGCGCCGGGCGCAGCCGCAGAAGCCATTGCCGCCGATCCGGTGGCGCGTCCCCTTGAAGTTGATCTCGATGTCGTCCCAGTAGACGAACTCGTTGGTGATCGCCTGGTAGCTCTCGGGGTCGTAGCGCTCGAAATTGTCGAGCGTCTGATCCGAGAAGACGACGCCGAAGCCGAAAGTGTCGCCGATCCGGTTTCGCTCGTAGACGGTAATGTCGACGAACGGTGCCGCCTTCTTCATCAGGATCGAGAAATAGAGTCCGGCGGGTCCGGCGCCG
>DASSPO010000480.1:0-18506 GCA_035699585.1 Bauldia sp. | reverse complement strand
CGCCGAGGCGACCGCGGCGCGATCGCCGCTCGAATCGAATGTCTGGTTCGTGGCTGCAACGCTCGCCGCGCGGCTCGGCGAGCTCGATCGTGCGGTCGAGTATCTCAAGGCGAGTTATCAGACTGGCCCGAACGAGCAATGGATCGCCGAGCGGCGGGCGCTGTTCGTCTATCCGCTTCGCGCTCGACTCGGCGAAGAGATGGATCGCCTGCTCGACCAGGATTTCGCGCTTCTCCTCAGGACCGGGCGCGGCCTAGACGTGCTTGCCGCGCGCTACATCAACGACCCTGGCATGCGGGACAGGCTGATCACCATCGCCGAGACGCTGGAGCCTGAGGTCCAGGCCCGGTTTCTCGACCGGATCGAAGATCAGATCGAGGAGCGGCCGCGGGCTTCCTCGCCATAGTTGCGGGGAACCTTACGCCCCGCTGGCAAAGCCGCCGGCTTGCCGCCAGAGATCGGCGAGACGGCGGAGGTATCGGCCCATCTCATGGCGGGCCTGGTGATCGCGCTGTGCTTGGTCGCCGAGTCGTCGGCGAAGCTCGGGCTCGTCGAGCAATCGCCGTAGGGCCCCGGCCAGCGCCTCCACGTCACCCGGCGGAACCAGGATGCCGTTGTCGCCGTCTCGAACGACCTCAGGGATTGCGCCGACCGGCGTGGTGACGATCGGCAGTCCCATGCCGAAGGCTTCGACCAGTGCCACCGGCAGGTTCTCGACATGGGAGGGAAGAACAAAGATGTCTGCCTGGCCGAGGCGCATCCAGGCCTCTTCCGGGCCGAGCCAGCCGGGAAAGTCCACGCGCTCGCCGATCCCAAGGCTGTCCGCTTGCCGCCGCCAGGTCTCGATGTCTCCGTCGCCGGCGATGGTGGCCACCCAGTCGGACCTCTCGCGCAGCTTTCCGAGCGCGCCGATCAACTCGCTGATTCCCTTGGCTTTCACCAGCTTTCCCAGAAACAGGATTTGAACCGGGCCGGCCTCGTCGACGCGGCGCAGGCGTTCGCCCCCCGGGCATGCGTTCGGCAGCACGACAAGCTTGCTCTCGACCTCCGGAAAACGCGAGGCGACAGCCCGCGCCCAATAGTCGCCAAGCACGATTACGTAGGCGCTTCGGACGAACATCGTCCGGATGCTTGCGACCAGAGAAGCGGGTGAGGTGTCGAGGAACTGTTCATAGCGTCCGCTATGGAGATGCAGCACGTAGGGGACGCCAAGCGCTCTCGCCCAGGCCGCCAGGGCGAGCTTGCGGTAGGTGCTGCCATGGTTGGAAAGATTGATGTGAAGGATGTCGACCCGCCGGCGGAATCGCGCGACGGAAAGATGGGCCATGGCAAGTGCGAGATAGAACGGCGACAGCGCGATATTCCGGTCACCGCGCGTCGTGATCCGGGTTACTTCGACGCCAAGGTCCCGGCGGTTCTCGATTTCGCCGATGACCATATCCATAAGGCGATCGATGCCTCCGCGCCCCTCCCTGCCAAGTGGGCTCGCGATATAGACGGCGAGGGCTCGGTCGTCCTCAGGCATTGGCATCGAGCCCTATCCCGACAGCCGCCCGTTTCATGATCTTTTCCACGCCGCTCACGCCGGCGTCGAGCCGAGCGATGCTGGTGTCGGTGCCGACCCAGATGCGGGGAAGGAGATGGGGAGTTGCCGCATCACTGTCGGTCACGGGGCCGGAGCGTGTGGTTACCGCACTCTTGAAGCCAACCGCGGCGGCAATGGCTGCCTCGCGTTGGCCCGCGGCACGCCGATGGCCGTAAGGGTAGGCGAAGTGATCGACCGGCGACTGAAGCAGGTTCTCGAGCCAAGCCCGGTTTTCGCTCATCTCCTGCCAGACCGAGATTTCGTCGAGATGGGTCAGCGCGGGATGGTTCGACGTGTGTGCCTGGATCGAGGCGAGGGGATGACTGGCAAGGCGACGGAGCTCGGTCTCGTCGAGGAAGTACCGCGCGTCGAGCGCTTGCAGGGAAATGCCGGCCTGCCGGAACAACGGCTGCAGGTGCGAGGTCCTGCGAAGATCCTGATGAAACCACGCCACTCCGCGGGCGAGAGCCTTCGCCTTGGAGGCGAGGTCGCGGCACTCCAAGGTTTTCCCCATACCTTCGATGCTGATCGTATCGCGTCTGCGAATGAGTTCGCGGAGACCCAGCCACCACGCATCGAGCGTTCGCGTCACTGCCGCGGTGGGCACGTAGACGGTGAATGGCGCTCCATGCCGTTCGAGGATCGGGAGCGCGAGGGTATGGGTATCGCGATAGCCGTCGTCGAAGGTGATGACCACGAAACGGTCCCGACGGCCAGGGTCGTTTGCGCGCCGCAAACCTTCATCAAGGGTGACGAACTCCCATCGGTTCCGTCGAAGCCACACCAGGGCTGCGTCAAGGAAAGCGGTGCTGCAGCCGGTGAGGAGTTCCGCCGAAGGGTCCGTGTTGATCTCGTGGAAGGCGAGGATCGCGCCGCGGCCCGCGAACGCACTGCGAAGGAGGGGCATAGCGGTTCGGTGAAGCGAGGTCGCCAACCCGCTGAAGACTGTCCTCCCCAGTTTGCCGGCCATTGGTGGTCAACCCTGTCGCCGTGCCGCCCGTCAGGTTCAAGCAGGGAAACGTCTGCCCCTTCCTTCCCGTTCCTCGTGTGCTGTTTTCGCTGTTCAGCCCGCGGTAATTCTTGTGATTTTATTGGGATAGGCAAGAGCCGACGATGGGCTTTTCTCCACCATGGACTTAACCGAGACCTTTGATCATTCGGATATCGTCCTCATTCCATTGCCGAATGATTGTTTCTTGGACGCGGGGTCGCTTTCGATGCCCCGGGGCGGCGTACCCGTCGTTGACTCGGTTGGCGATGGCTTGTAGCGGTTTCACCCGACTCTTCGGGCGCGCCGGCGCGAACACTCTTCGGGACAACCATGAAAATCGCCATTCTTGGGGCGGGATATGTCGGCCTGGTGAGCGGCGCCTGCCTCGCCGATTTCGGCCATCAGGTCGTGTGCATCGAAAAGGATGCCGAACGGGTCCGCAACCTCCGCGCGGGCAAGATCCCGATCTATGAGCCGGGCCTGGCGGCGATCGTCGCCGCCAACCTGGAGACCGGCAACCTGACCTTCGACACCGAGGTGAACGCGGTGCGTGATCGCGAGGTGGTGTTCATCGCGGTCGGCACGCCTACCCAGCGCGGCGGCGCGCGCGCCGATCTTTCGCAGGTTTTCCAGGCGGCGGACGAGATCGCATCGGCGATCGCAGAAGGGACGGTCGTCGTGTGCAAGTCGACGGTCCCCGTCGGCACTACCCGGGCGGTCGGGGAGCGCATCCGGAAAGCGCGCCCGGCGCTTCGTTTCGAAGTGGCTTCGAACCCGGAATTCCTCCGCGAAGGCTCCGCGATCGAGGACTTCAAGCGTCCCGACCGGATCATAGTCGGAGTCGAGAGCGAGGCGGCCCGAGAAGCGCTTTACGAGGTGTATCGGCCCCTGTCGCTCAACGAGACGCCTTTGCTCTTCACGGGGCTCGAGACGGCCGAGCTGACGAAGTATGCCGCGAACGCCTTTCTCGCGACCAAGATCACCTTCATCAACGAGATTGCCGATCTCTGCGAGCGCGTCGGCGCCAATGTCCAGGATGTCGCGCGCGGCATGGGGATGGATCGTCGCATAGGGCCGAAGTTCCTTCACGCCGGCGCGGGCTATGGCGGCTCCTGCTTCCCAAAGGACACGCTCGCGCTGGTCGAGACCGGCCGCGATGCAGGCACCGTGCTCAGCATCGTGGAGTCGGTGATCGCGGCCAATGATGCGCGAAAGGCTGGATGGGCAGGGCGGATCGTCAGTGCGCTCGGCGGCTCTGCGAAGGGCCGGACAATCGCCGTCCTTGGCCTCACCTTCAAGCCAAACACCGATGACATGCGGGAAGCGCCGTCGCTTGCGATCATCCCCGCGCTGCAGGAGCACGGGGCCTCGGTCCGCGTCCATGATCCCAAGGGCATGCCGAATGCGAAGGCGCTGATCAGTGATGTGACCTGGTGCGACACGCCGCTCGAGGCCGTCAAGGGAGCGGACTGCGTGGTGCTGACGACCGAGTGGGAGGTCTACCGGGCGATGGATCTCGACCAGCTCAAGTCTTCGATGCGCGGCGACCTCTTTTTCGATCTGCGCAACGTCTACCGGCCATGGGAAGCGCAGCGCGCCGGGTTGCGGTACTTTGGTGTTGGGCTGGGCGATGGGCCTTACACGGCCCCGCCCGAGATCGACGATCGCCCTTCAGAGCGGGCGCCTCACGTCAGGCTCGTTTCGGGGGGCTGATCTGAGGATCCTGGTCACCGGGGTAGCCGGTTTCATCGGCTTCCACTGCGCGCGCGCTTTCGCCGCCCGCGGCGACCAGGTGGTCGGCATCGACAATCTCAACGCGTACTATGACGTGGCGCTCAAGGAGGCCCGCCTCGCTGCGCTTGCGAAAGTCGCTCCAGGCGTTGTGTTCCGGAAGGCCGACATCGCGGACCGCGAGGCCCTCCGCGCGGCGGTCGGTGGCGAGAGGTTCGATATCGTCGTCCATCTCGCGGCGCAGGCCGGCGTTAGGGCCTCGATCTCGCATCCGCATGCCTACGCCGAGGCGAACCTGACGGGGCATCTCAACATGCTCGAGGCGTTCCGTCACAGCGATTCGCTTCTGCATTTCGTCTATGCTTCGTCGAGCTCGGTCTACGGCGCCAACCGGAAACTGCCTTTTGCCGAGGCCGATCGGGTCGACGACCCGATTTCGCTTTACGCGGCAACCAAGCGGGCCGATGAGCTGATGAGTGAGGTCTATGCCCGGCTCTACGGCATGCCGGTGACCGGCCTCCGGTTCTTCACCGTCTACGGACCCTTCGGCCGCCCCGACATGGCACTCTGGCTCTTCACCGATGCGGTGAGCCGAGGAGAGCCGGTGACGCTGTTCAACCACGGAAACATGCGCCGCGACTTCACCTACATCGACGACGTGGTCCGCGTCGTTTGCGCGATCGCCTCGGGTCCGCCGATCAATCGGTCGCGAAGCCCGCACATCTACAACATCGGCAACAGCCGTTCGGAGAATCTCCGCGACTTGTTGGCCATCATCGAGCGCAGCCTCGGCCGGAAGGCCAAGGTCGTCGAGGCGCCGATGCCGCCCGGCGACGTGCCGGAAACCCATGCCGATCTGACCTGGATCAAAGCTGACTACGGCTATGCGCCGGAGATATCGATTGATGTCGGCGTGCCGCGATTCGTGGAATGGTATCGGGACTACCTGCGCAGCGTCTGAGCGCGGCTTGCAAAAGGATCGTTGTGATTCCGATCATTGCGACGGCCGCGCGGATGCGGGACAGGCGCGGCTCTCGGTTCACATGCTCCCGCGAGATGATGGAGACTGCGATGACGATGTCCCGCCCCGTCCCGAAACTCGTTGCCGCGGCTTTGGCCGGCTCCGCGCTCTTCGCCGCGACCCCTGCCTCGTCGGCCTGTTTCGAGCTGATCGGCTGTACCGACAGCGAATTTTTTTCCCAGGCCCAGCTGCGTCGGCTGTCCTGTGATGCGCTGTGGACGGTGCGCAACACAATCTTTGACGAGAACGGCTACTGCTTCCAGACCGCCAAGGGTCAGGCGGTCTTCTCCAATGTCGGATGCAAATACACCGTTTCAGGGAACGTGCCGCTCAACAAGTTTGAGCGTACCAATGTCGAGCGCATCAAGGCGGTCGAGGCCCAGAAGGGCTGCAACTGACCCCAAACGCCGCCCCGGCGGCATTCATCCAATGCCGTGGGTTCGGGAATAGGCGTTCGCCGGCGCAGGTCTCCACGTGCGAAGAGCGCCCTCGCGGGGTCGGTAGATCTCGACCGTGAGCGGATAGCACCGCGCGGCGTCGCTTGAGTGACTCGCGGCGCAATCGCCGCCAGGGCACGCCGAGAGCGCGGCACGAAGATCGATCTCGGCGAAGAACTCGATGAAATCTCCCCGCCGCGCGGGGCTCGCTTTCATGAAGTATTGGTGGGTGTGACGGGTGAAGCCCGTGCACATGAAGACGTTGAGCACGTCGTGAACGTGGGGCTCAGCCTCGCGCGGGGTGATGTGTCGCTCCGCGGCAAGCGCGCGGGCAAGGTTCGAGTGGCAACAATGATGGTACTCGACACCGTTGAGCAGGAGGTTGGTGTAGGGATCGCAGCGGGTTCCGATCACGTCATGGACGCCGGCACCGTCCGGGTCAAAGCCATACCAACCGAGCGTATCATGGGTGATCGTCGCCATCGGTCGAAGGTGCGGGAGCGTGCTCCAAAGACGGTCGCCGGTCGTGACGTGGGTTGCGTGCAGGGCGCGTGTCTTGCCGCTGAAGAAGCGCTCGGACAGGTCGAAGCGATTCCAAAGGTTGAGATCGCCTACCTGCGGGCCCTCGCCGCAGACAATACGGAAGAAATGACCGGCCGGCACCGAGAAGGCGCGGGCGTCGCGTGGCGGCACGATGACCTCGCCGACCTTCATCATCCCGGCGCGGGCGCCTTCATAGAAGTCTGCATCGAAGGCGGGCAACCGCTCGACGGGATAGGCGACGACGGGCCTCGCGTTGCGCCGTTCGGCTGCGTCGGGGGGCGCCGGTATGTTCATTGATGCTCTCGTCATCGCAATATCGCCTTGAGCGTCCAGTCTCCGACCCTAGCCGTTCCTGATCGTCCTGCGCACCATCCGGTCCAGTTCGCCGAGGAACCGCGATCGGTCCGCAGACAAGAACACTCGGCCGGACCCTTCCAGGACGCCGGTCTCGCGGAGATGGCGCTTGAGGTCGCGCATCGCCAGCGCCATGCCGATCGTATCCGGCGTGAATGCCCGGCCGTCCGGCCCAAGCGCAAGAGCGCCGGCCTTGATCGCCCGCGCGGCGAGCGGGATGTCGGCGGTCACGACGATGTCGGCGGAGCGAACATTGGCGGCGATCCAGTTGTCAGCCGCGTCCGGGGACTTCGGTACGACCACGTAGCGCACCATGGGATTCCGCGATGGCCGGAGGCCGCCGTTCGAGACGATGACAACGCCAACATGGTGACGTTCTGCGACGCGAAGAGCCTCGGCCTTCACCGGGCAGGCATCGCCGTCGATGATGATACGAGCAGGATGGGCGGCCGTCTGCGAATGCATGGGCAGGTGCGATTCCTCGGGGGGCGCATCATACCCGATCATCGCTCAGCGAGGGGTCGGGCGTTGGGACCCGGAGCCCAAGTTTTTAATCAGGTTTCGCCGGCAAGTCTTCGGGGAGAAAGGCAAAACGCGCCGCCCGGCGAAAGGCCGGCGGCGCATTCCGTTGCCTCGGTAGCCGTCCGTTCAGGTGTGGTTCGGCCCGTCGTCGTGGCCACCGCGCCCCTTGCCACCCTTGCCTTTGCCCTTGCCCCCGTGGTGCCGGCCATGATCGTCGCCGGGCGGATCGTCGCTGCCGCGGCTGCGGCGCGCGACCAGGGTGTCATCGGTTTTCGCCGTGGCGCCGTTGATTAGGGTCGGCTTGGATGTCGGGGTCTGCTCGGCAGGATCCCCGCCGGTTGAGGCGAAGCTCGTCGCCACGGCCGCAGCGACGAAGCCAAGGGCCAATCCGATCGTAGTCATGCGCATGTCGATCTCTCCTCATTCCTAACCCGGCGACTTCCTCGCCCGGTGGCCGGACCATGCCGGCCCCCTGGGCATGGGACTCTGATCGGCGGTGTCAGGAAAAAATCAGCGGAACCGCTTAAAGTGGCTGCCTGGAGCACCTGAAAACATGCCGCGCCGACCTTGGCTTCGCCCGTTGCTTGTTGCAGTCGCGATACTGTTTTCCGCCGGCTGCCTGATGCCTATTGCCGCGTTCGCCAAGGACGGTGGCGGCGGCGGTGGCGGTCGCGGTGGAGGCGGCGGCAGCAACAGCGGCCAGGGCAGTGGGAACAGCGGCCACGGTGACGGGGGAGGGAACGGAGGCGACGACGGCGGCGGGGACGACAATGGCGACGATGGAGGCGTCGGAAACCATGGCGGAGATGGGGGAGGCGGTGGCGACGGCGGCAGCGGGGGAGGCGGTGGCGGCGGTCCAGGTCCCGGTTCGGGGAAGGGCAAAGGTCGCGGCGGCACTGGCGCATGGGACAACAGCGGCTCGAGCGAGGCAAGAGGTGCTGTGTCGCGAGGGGTGGCATTGCCGCTCAACCGCGTAATACCAGTCGTACGGCAGGCGGTGCCCGGGCGTGTCCTCGATGTTGATCTGCAGCAATGGCGAACCGGCGGTTGGGTTTACAAGTTCCTCATTCTGAGCCGGGAGGGGGCCTACAGCGAGGTCTATGTCGACGCGCTGCGCAACCGGATCGTCAGGGTGAGGGAACGTTGATGCGCATTCTGGTCGTGGAGGACGAGAAGGCGATTGCGGCCGATGTCGCCGAGGCGCTTGCCGGCGTCGGCTATGTGGCTGAGGTCGCAACCGACGGCGACGACGCATGGTTCCGCGGCAGCACAGAGGACTATGACGCGATCGTGCTCGACCTCAGCCTGCCGCAGCTCGATGGCCTCTCCGTACTCCAGCGCCTGCGCGCCGAAGGGGTCCAAACGCCGATTCTGGTGCTCACGGCGCGGAGCGCCTGGCTCCAGCGGGTCGAGGGGATCGACGCCGGTGCCGACGATTACCTGACCAAGCCCTTCCACATGGAGGAACTGATCGCACGGGTGGGGGCGCTCCTGCGGCGAGTCGGCGGCCACAGCACGCCGGTGCTCACGGTCGGTGACTTGCACATCGACACCAGGCGTCTCCGGGCAATGCGCAACGGTCGCGCCATCGAGCTTACGCCCCTCGAGTTCCGCTTGCTTCGCTATCTCGCACACAACAAGGGGCGGGTCGTGTCGCAGTTCGAGATCGCCGAGCACGTCTACCAGCACGACCGGGACCCGGACAGCAACGCCATCGAGGCTTTGGTTGCCCGGCTTCGCCGCAAGGTCGGAGGCGAGATGATCGCTACCCGCCGCGGTCACGGTTATCTGATGGAGTCCTGAGATGCGTTCCGCCGCGCCATCGATCCGTATCCGTCTTCTTGTTGCCGCGGTGGTGTCGATTGTCGCTACGCTGGTCGTGGCGGGCGTTTCCCTTGGCGCGGTGTTCGAGCGGCAGGTCCTGAAGCGTGTCGACCAGGAGCTGCAGGTGAGATGGGACGAGCTGGCGGCGGCGCTGACGCTTGACGCCAACGGGCGGCCCTCCCTCGCGCGCGAACTTACCGATCCGCGCTACCGCAAGCCCTATAGCGGTGCCTATTGGCAGATCGTCGAGAACGGTACGCCGCTTGCCACGTCGCGCTCGCTCTGGGACGTGACGCTCGACACCAGCGATCGCTCGCGTACCTACAACGACAGCGGCTCGTTTGAGGTTGCCGGCCCGAACGATGCCGCCACCTACGTATTGAGCCGCCGGGTCAATCTTGACGGGCGGACCTTCGAGCTGGACGTGGCACTCGATCACGAAGAGGTGGATGCGCTGCGCGCCGCGTTCGAGCGCGACGTTATCCTCATTCTCGGACCGATCGCGCTGGTCCTGGCGCTCGGCGCATGGCTGCAGATCCGCCAGAGCCTCAATCCGCTCCGCGACCTCGACCGTGAGCTCAAGGCGGTCCATGACGGAGCACGGAGCCGCCTGGAAGGCAGCTTCCCGCGGGAAGTCGAGCCGGTGGTGACCGATCTCAACCGGCTCCTCGAACGTCAGGAGCAGCTGGTCCGCAAGGCTCGAGACCGGGCCGGAGCGCTCGCGCACGGACTGAAGACGCCGCTGACCATTCTTTCCGGTGAGGCCCGACGGCTCGAACTTCAGGGCCAGAGAGAGGCTGCGGCAAAGATCAACGGCCAGCTCGAGCTGATCGGACGGCATGTCGATCGGGAGCTTGCGCGTGCAAGAGCCGCCGGTGCCTCGGCCTCCGCCGGGACCTTCGCCCACGCCGCCGCGACGACCGAACGGCTGTTTCGGTTGATGCGGCACATGCCAAGGGGCGACGCCCTCCTTTGGCGGAACGAGGTGCCGGTGGATCTGATTCTCCGTATCGACCCGGATGACTTCGGCGAAGTGCTGGGCAACCTCGTCGATAACGCCCGCAAGTGGGCTGAGACCCAGGTCGCGGTTCGTGCCGAGCGGGACGAGGGCATGGCTAGGATCATGGTTCTCGACGACGGCCCCGGCTTCGCCGCTGGAACGCCCGACCCGCAAGCCGACCGCGGGGTCTCGCGCGGCCCGGATTCAACCGGTCTCGGGCTGGGGATCGTTCATGACATCCTATCCGAGTATGGCGTCGCGTTGGAGGTCGAGCGGGTTGACGGAATGTGTGCCGTCTCCTTCGTCTTGCCGACCGGCGCCGTCACCGGAACGCTAGGCGCAACCGACGCCGTTACCGGCGAGCTTGCGCCCGGCGCTCGTGCCCTGTCCAGGGTCGCCTGACACGCACGGGTGTGACCGGCGTCACACATCGTCATTGTGAGAAGGGTCCAGGGCCAAGTATACGACCGCCTCATGGCGCGCGTTTTCATTTCCCATTCGAGTCGGGATCGTGAGCAGGCGGAGGAGATCTTCGCCTGGCTCAAGGCGCAGGGCTTCGAGCAGGGTTTTCTCGACATCGACAAGCACCAGGGAATCCCTCCCGGGGAACGCTGGGAGCAGAAGCTCTACGACGAGCTCGATCGTGCGCAGGCGATGATCCTGATCCTCACGCGGAACTGGTTCGATTCGAAGTGGTGCTTCGCCGAGTTCGCCCAGGCGCGCTCGCGCGGCAAGGCGATCTTTCCGCTGATCTGCTCGCCGGACGGCGACCAGTTCGTCGGCGACGATTTGCAGAAGCTCAACCTGGTTCGCGACAGGCAGGGCGGCCTCGAACGCCTCGCCCGAAGGCTGACCGAGGTGGCGCTGATGGGGCAGGGGGGCTTCGACTTCCCGCCCGGCCGGGCGCCCTATCCGGGGTTTCTCTCGTTCGACGAGGAAGACGCTGCGATCTATTTCGGGCGGGACGACGACGTCCGGAAGTTGATCCAGCGAGCGGACTCGCGCCGCATCGAGGGCGGTCGTCGCTGCATCTTCGTGCTCGGCGAGTCCGGCACCGGCAAATCCTCGTTGCTGCGCGCCGGGCTCATCCCGCGGCTCCGCAAGGCGAAACGCGAGTGGATCGTTCTTTCCGCCTTCCGCCCGGAGGACGATCCCTTCATCGGCTTCACCCGCAGTCTCAAGACCGCCGGCGTCGACATCGCTGCCGAAGCGATCCGGACCGTCGAGCCACGCAAGATCGCGGACTCCCTCGCCGATGCTCACGATGCGCATCATGCCGGCGTTCTGGTCGCCGTCGACCAGGCGGAGGAGCTCTTCACCCGCACCAATCCACAGACGCGCGAGGCTTTTCTCGCCTTTTTGTCGAGGCTCCTCGGCCCAGGCCTGCCGTTCGTGGTTGTGGTCACGCTTCGCTCCGATCATTTCGGCGAGGTCCAGAAGGCCGCTGGACTTGACGCGGAATTCGAGGAGTTCTCGCTCCGGCCGCTCCCGGTCGAGCGGATCGGTGACATCGTCCGTGGACCGGCGCGGGTGGCGGGCCTCGACGTCGAGGACGGGCTCGTGGCGCGGATCGCGGCCGATGCTCGGACCACCGATGCACTGCCGCTCGTCGCCTTCGCGCTTCGCCGCCTCTACGATCAGTTCGGCGCCGATGGCCGGCTTCGCCTGATCGAGTACGAAAGCTTGCGCGATGCCGCGGCAGGTCTGTCGCCCCTCGAGACTCTGGTCCGCGACACGGCGGCCAATGTAATTGCCGAGGCGCGGCCTAGCCCGGCCGAGCTCGCGGCGCTCCGCGAGGCTTTCGTGCCGGGCCTGGTCCGCATCAACGACGAGGGCGGCTTCGTCCGCCAGGCGGCGAAATGGGATGAGGTGCCCGAGGAAAGCCGGCGGCTCATCGCTGCGCTTGCCGGGCCGAGCGCGCGCCTCCTGGTCATTCGCGAGCACGAAGGGATTCGCGAGGTCGAGGTCGCGCACGAAGCGCTCTTCCGGGTCTGGCCGCTCCTCGTCGGCTGGCTCGAGGAAGAGCGCGAGTTTCTGATTGGCCGGAATCGGCTTGAGCGGGCACTGTCCGACTGGCAGGGCCTGCCTGAGGGCGAGCGCGACAAGGGCCTGATCACCGGTATCCTGCTTGAACGCGCGAAGAACTGGCTCGCCGCCCATCCCGGCCGTTTCGACGCGGCGGAAACCGAGTTCATTCGCGCTTCCGAGCGGGCCGACGAGGAACGTCGGCGTCAGGCCGAGGAGCAGCGCCAGGCGCTCGAGGCGGCGAAGCTTCGCCAGGCGGAGACCGAGCGTGACGCGGCGCAACGCGTCCAGCGGCGGACGCGGATCGCGGCAGCGATCCTCGGCGTCGTCGCCCTCATCGCCATTGCCGCCGGTGTGCTCGCGTTTCGGGCCGAGCAGCGGGCGAGCGCGGAAGCCGATCGAGCCAATGCCGAGGCCGACCGCGCCAATGCCAACCTGACCATCGCCCGCGACACCGTCTACAACGTTGCCCGCGATGTGGCGCAAGGCGTCCGGGATGTGCAGGGCATGCGCCTGGAGAACCTGCGGGCCATCCTCGGACGGGTCGAGACCGCGATCACGGAGCTCATGAAGGCGGCCCCCAATGACGAGCAGGTGCTGCGCGGGCGGGCGACGACCCTGACGTTGTTCAGCGACACCTATCTCGCTGCCGGCGATACCGCTGCCGCCCAGACGGCCCTTGAAGAGGCCCTCGCCATTCGGCGGCGCCTGCTTGAGGCCCACCCTGACGAACTGAAACTCAAGAGCGACCTGTCGCTCACCCTCAACCGCGTCGGCGACATCGAGGTGAGGACCGGTGATCTGCCGGCGGCACTCGTTGCCTACAACGAGGCGCTCGACGTGGCGCGCGCCGTGGTCGCGGCCAAGCCGGACGATCCGGATGCACAGGCCGATGTCTGGGTCTCGCTGATCAAGGTCGGCGATGTCCTGGTCTCCACCGGCGAGGCAACCGAGGGGCTCGCACTCTACGAGGAGGGGCTTGCCATCGTGCGGAAGCTCTCCGCGGCCGCGCCCGGGAACACCGAATGGCAGCGGCGGGTGGCGCAGAGCCTCAATGCCGTCGGCGACGCCAAACGCCGGCTGGGCGATACGGAAGGTGCTCTGGCAGCCTACGAGGAGAGCCTTGCCCTCGTGCGTGACCTCGTGGCCCGTGATCCGACCAGCACGCCTTTCCGCCGCGATCTCGCCATCGACCTGCAGAGGATCGGCGACCAGAAACTGCTGCTTGGAGAGACCGACGAGGCGCTCGCCCTTTTCAACGAGGCGCTCGCCATCATGCGCGAGCTCGCGGAGAGCGATCCGGACAACAAGGGCTGGCAGGGCGATCTTGCGATCGCGATCGAAAAGACAGCGGATGCGACGCTTGCGGCCGGCGACCTCGACGCAGCACTTGCCCTCTACGAGGAGCAGCTCGCCATCGCGCGCGCGCTCGCCGAGTCGGATCCCGACAATACCGAATGGCGGCGGGGCCTGTCGGTCGCTCTCGAGCGTATCGGCGACGCCAAGGTCAAGCAGGGCGACCCCGCCGGCGCGCTTGCCGCCTTCGAGGAGGGCCTGACCATCACGCGGCAGCTCGCCGAGAGCGACACCACGAACCTCGATTGGCAGCGCGACCTGATGGTGAGCCTCAACCGGGTCGGCGGCATGCGGCTTCAGGCCGGCAAGTTCGACGAGTCCGTCGCCGCTTTCGAGGAAGGCCTGAGCATCGCTCGCGCGCTGGTCGCCGCCGAGCCGGACAGCGCCGAACGTCAGGCCGACCTGGTCATGTCGATCGCTCAGACGCAGATCATGGTGCTCGACAAGGAGCGGCGCCGGGCGCTCATCCAGGAGGCGCTCGGTATCATGGACAAGCTGCAGGCGGCCGGCCAGCTGCCGATGCCGATGCTCCCTCTCCGCATCATGCTCACCCAGAGTCTCGCGGAGTTGGGCTGAGATCTTCCCGGCAGGGCCCGAAGGGTGGGCGACTTCACGACTGGCGGCGGTCGGGGAAGTCGATCCGCTGTGATCGGCCTATGACAGCGCGCCGGGCTCTTTCCGAGGGCAGCAGCGTCGAAACGGTCGGATCCGAGGAGGCCGCGTCGTCCGGCGGACATGAAAGCCGGCGGAGGATTCCTCCGCCGGCGGCTCGTCGGTCGTGACGAGTGGGTCAGCGGATGCCGGCGTCGATCAGTTCGACGAGATCGTCGATCGTGTCGGGGGTGACGGTGCCGGCGCCGGTGTTCAGGTTAAGCCCCGGCATCTTGTACTTCTTGGTGAGCACGCACTGCAGGACCGGCATGAAGCCCTGGAGATAGAGGAGCTGGTCGAGCGTCGCCGAGACGTAGCCGGACTTCAGCCCGTCGATGGTGGCGGGTCCGAGGTCGATGCCGCCGACGATTATCTCGCCCGGCTTCTTGCCTGCCTTCTGGAGGGTCTCGGCGAGGATGCCGGTGATGCCCCCGTGCTGGGTGCCGATCGCCTTGAGGTTCGGATGCGCCTGGATGTAGGCGGCAAGGATCGGGACGGCGAGCGAGGCGTCGCTGTTGGCTTCCTGCGTGATCTCGAGCCTGTCGACCTTGAGGCCAGCGGCTTCGAGGGTGTCGGCGAGGCCCTTCTCGGACTGGCCGCGCTCGGCCTGGCTGAACACGCCGTAGACCATCGCCTCGTCGCCCGCCTTGAGGCCCTGGGCCAGCATGTGCTCGGCGGTGAGCTTGCCGCCCTGATAGAGGTCGACGCCGGCGTAGCCCATGCCCTTGGTGCCGAACTCGGCCTGCAGGTCGGTCATCGGCGAGTTGCCGACCGTGACCACGATGCCCTGGTCGACGGCTTCCTTGACGAGGTCGTGGAAGGCGGCGCTACCGGGGTGCCCCATGATCTCGATGCAGTCGGGCCGCGCCGCTACGGCCTCCTTGAACTGGTTGATCATGGTCTCCGGCGCCCAGGCGGAGAACTGCTCTTTCAAATCGACGCCGAACGCGGCGGCAGCCTGGGCGGCGCCGGTCTGGCGGGCGAGGGTCGCGCCGTCGCCGGGGTTGCCGCCCATCTGCATGTACATGGTGAGGCCTTCGCCGATCATCTGTGCCGAGGCGGCGCCGGCATTGGCGAGCACCGCCACGGCGGCTGCGCCGGCGAGAAGCTTCTTCGAAAACGTCATTGTGGTTCCTCCCTTTTGCGACAAACAGTCATTGCAGTTCAGGTACGCGGCTCACCGGCGGTCTTCGCGGGTGCGCCGCGTCTATCGGCGGACCCGCCGCCGAATTCGCGCCTCAGCCCCATGCGCTCGAAGAAGGCCGTTCGGCGCTGGGGCTCGTCCATATAGAGGTAGAAGATGATGGAGATGAGGAAGACCAGGCCCTGGACCGTCCGGACCCAGGCGCCGGTCAGGCCCGCCGCGACCAGGGCCGGCTCGATCATGAGGATGATGATCGCTCCAAACACGGTTCCGATCACGGTCGCCCGGCCGCCGAAGATGGAGGTGCCCCCGATCAGCACCGAGGCGATGGCGGTGAGCAGATAGCCCTGACCCTGGTTGCCGAAGAAGTTCTTGTTCTCGAGCGTGAGCATGATCGCGGCGACTGCAGCGAGCGTCCCCATCAGCGTGAAAACCTTGATCTTCTCGCGTTCGACGTCGACGCCGAGGACGCGGGAGACCTGGTTCGAATCGCCGATGAAAAGAACGTGCTCGCCGAAGCGGTGGCGGTTGAGGATGAACCACAGGAAGATGACGATGATCAGCGTCCACAAGGCCTGGATCGGAACCTGGGAAATCCACACCGTCTCGGAATCGGCGAAGGGGCGGCCGACGATCCATTTCCACACCGAGCTCTCCTCGGCGCCGCGGAGGGCATAGGACTTCCCCTCCGAAAGCACGGTCGCCATGCCGAACCAGAAGAACTGGGTGCCGAGGGTGGCGATGAAGGAGGGGATGCCGACCTTGGCGATGATGATGCCGTTGACGAGCCCGACCAGCACACCCGAGGCGAGGGCGGCGATCACCGCGAGCCAGCCGAGGTCGTATTCCTTGAAGAGAATCGCAAAGACGAAGCCGGAGAACGAGATGACCGCCGGGAAGGAGAGGTCGATCTCGCCGGCGCCGATGACGAAGGTGAGCCCCACGGCGAGGAGGAGAAGCGGCGGGAGCGTCGACAGAAACGTCGTGTAGATGAATGGCTGCAGGAAGACCTGCGGCGCCATGTACATGAAGAGCGCGAGCAGCAGCACGAAGACGATCATGATCGGCAGGCCTTCGTAGCGCTGGATCAGCGATGGTCCCTTTCCCGCCGGCATGTTCTCTTGCTCAGGTCCCGTGCTGAAGGTCGATGAGATACTCGGTGAGCTCCGTCACCGACATGTCCTTCGGCTTGATCTCGGAGACGATCCGGCCGCGATCGAGCACGATCAGGCGATCGGCGACCTCGTGGACATGGGCGAGGTTGTGCTCGATGTAGATGCAGGCCCGGCCACCCGACTTGATGCGCCGGACGAAGTCGAGCACTTTCCGGACCTCGGCCACGGCGAGCGCCACCGTCGGCTCGTCGAGGATGATGAGGTCGGCGTTGTAGTGCATGGCGCGGCCGATCGCGATGCCCTGGCGTTCGCCGCCGGAGAGGTTGGAAACGGTTGAATCGACGGTGATTCCGGCGCTCCGGAAGCCGATCGCGCCCTTGAGGATCTGGTCGGCGATCTGCTTCTCTTTCTTGATGTCGATGAATCCGAAGCGGTTGACGATCTGGCGGCCGACGAAGAAGTTCCGCCAAAGCGGCTGTTTCTCGGCGAGCGACTTGTCCTGGTAGACCGTCTCGATCGAGAGATCGTGGGCCATGCGCACCGAATAGTCGGTGAGGTCGATCTCCTTGTTGCGGATGAAGATGCGTCCCGAGGTCGGCGCGAGCACCCCGGTCATCACCTTGATCAGCGTGGATTTTCCGGCGCCATTGTCGCCGATCAGCCCGACGATCTCGTTCCGCCCGATGGCGAGGCTGATGTCCTTGAGCGCCTGGATCGGGCCGAAGAATTTTTGGACGCCCTCGAGCCGGACGATCGAGTCGAAGCCCTCGTCGGAACGCGGCGCGACCGCCGTCTCGGACATCCCGCTGCTCCTCCCCTCCCAGGCGGAAAACGGACCGTTGGCCGGTCCGGCTTGATCGAAAAAATCGCTGCTATTTCAATCGGTTATACCGCCGAAACCACATGCGCCCCGGCAATATTCATCATACTAAAGGAAGGGGGCCGGTCAAGCGACCTCGGGAAAATTCGCTGGAAGAACCACGACTGGAGGGCGCGGCCCTGACCGGAGCGGCGGGGTCGACCGCCCATCTGTCCCCGTTCAGGCCGCGGCAAGGCGAGACATGCCGCCGCCAGGCATTGGACAACGGACGCCATTCACATACCGTCGCAATCAGGCGGAGCTGTGGCGAAATGGCGAACGGGAGGTTCCATGGGACGCGAGGTGCGGTGGGAGCGGATGTTCCCCGACGAGCTGGAGGCGGCGTTTGCCGAAACGCCGATCCTCTACATTCCCTACGGACTCTGTGAGCCGCACGGACCGCAGAACGCCCTCGGCCTCGACGCCCTGAAGGCGCACGCGATCTGCTGCCGCGCCGCGCGGGCGGGCGGTGGGATCGTGGCCCCGCCGGACTACTGGCACATTCACGAAGTCGGCCACTATGCCGCCTGGGCGCGGCGCGAGGTGGGGGAGGTGGCACGGAAATGGCTGACCGCGGTGCCGCCGTGGATCCACTTCAAGAACGTCTGCTACCACGTGCGCGCCGCCGAAGAGATCGGCTTCCGCGCCGTGATCCTCCTCACCGGTCATTACGGCCCGAATTGGCAGGACTTGAAGACGCTCGTCGACCTCCTCCAGCCGCGAGTGCGCGCGCGACTTTTCGGGCTGCCGGATTTCGAGGCCAACGTTCCGGGCTTCGACGGCGACGGCAATTCGGGCGCCGACCATGCCGGACGGGTCGAGACCTCGCTCCTCTGGGCGCTCGAGCCGGCCGGCGTCGACATCAGCCGCCTCCCGAAGCTGCCGCTCGAACCGGCGGGAGAGACAGGGCGGTATTTCGCCATGGGACGGGACGCGCACGAGGCGAGCCGGCGGACCGGCGACCGCATGGTGGCCGACGAGGTCGCGTTCCTGACGGCGAAGGCGGCGGCGCTGCTTGCCGAATACGACCGGGCACCGCCGCCGGCGGGACAGCATCTCCGCACGTTCGAGGACGTGGAACGGTTCTGGGCGGACGAGATCGCCCCGATCCTCGCCGGCTTCAAGTCGATGTCGGGCTACCACGAGATCACCGACGAGGTCGCCGCGATCCCCGAGGATTCGGTGTGGAGGGCGGCGGCGACGGGGCCGCTCAGGACGTGATCCGTCCCCGCTTGCGTGATCTGGCACCTGCCGGTGGAACGGATCGGCTCGGGCGAGTGGGTGTGATGGCCCTGAGCGACGGCTCGCGTTGGCCATTCCGGCGCGGCGGGAAAACGAGTGGAACGGC
>DASSPO010000479.1:0-13803 GCA_035699585.1 Bauldia sp. | reverse complement strand
AGATCGTCGACGGCATCGACGAGCTCGGCGTGCTCCTCTACGGGCACCGGAAGAACGCCTACTGGTACGGATCGCAGCTTTCGATCGAGGAGACCCGCGACCTCGCTCCCTACCAGAACGCGACCGGCCTTCAGGTGACGTCGGCGGTGCTCGCCGGCATGGTCTGGGCGCTCGAGAATCCCTCGGCCGGCATCGTCGAGGCGGACGAGATGGACTATCGCCGCTGCCTTGCGGTCCAGCGGCCCTATCTCGGTCCGGTCAAGGGCTTCTATACCGACTGGACGCCGCTCACCGATCGGCCGGGCCTGTTCCCAGAGGATATCGACCCAAGTGACCCTTGGCAGTTCCGGAACGTTCTCGTTCATTAGCCGTGGTCAAGCCGCCGGCAATATGGAAGGCTCTGGTCCCGGTTTGGGAGGCAGTGCATGAGAACGCCGGCCATTGTCGTCTTCGCCCTCGCCGCGGCGTGCGCGGCGTCCGCTGAGGCCAACGACTCGACCGCCCAGCTCGGCGCCGGCGGCCTCGAGCTCGTCCGCAACGACGCCGTGCGGCTTGTTGCCGAGGACCTCTACGTCTCACCGACAGAGGTGCGGGTCGCCTATCGCTTCCGCAACGGCACCGCTTCCCCGGTAACCTATATCGTCGCCTTCCCGTTGCCGGTCATCGACGCCATCGTGCCCGAGGCGATGAACATCGTCCTGCCTGACGCAGCCTCGGAGAACTTCGTCGGCTTCAAGGTCACGGTGGACGGCAAGCCGGTGGTGCCGATGGTCGAATCGCGCGTTACTGCCCTTGGCATTGACCGGACCGAAGTGGTTCGCGGGCACGGCCTGCCGCTCAACCCGATCGCCGACGGTCTCTATGAGGCGCTGACCGCGGCGCCCGAGCCGGAGAAGGCGGAGCTCAATCGGCTCGGCCTGGTCTACGTCGACCCCTACAACGTGCAGGCGGCTTGGAAGCTCGAAACGACGTTCTACTGGGAGCAGACATTCCCGCCGGGTCGGGAGGTGGTCGTCGAGCACCGCTATCGGCCGGTGACCGGCTATGGCTTCTTCGGCGACTGGGTGTTCGACGAGCCGACTTATCGCGACAGGTACTGCATCGACGAAGCGTTCGAGGCGGCGGCGCAGAAGAAGCTCGCGGCGATCAAGGATTCGAACAACCCCTACCTCAACGAACAGCGGGTGAGCTACATCCTCACCACGGCCAACAACTGGGCCTCGCCGATCGGCGATTTCCGGCTGGTCGTCGACAAGGGCAGCCCGGATGCGCTGGTGAGCTTCTGCGGGGCGGGCGTGAAGAAGATCGGCCCGACCCAGTTCGAGATGCGCGCCAAGAACTTCGTGCCCGAGCGGGAGCTCGACATTCTGATCGCGGCGCCGCGAAAGGAGTGATCAGCGGCTTTCTCCCGCCTCTCCGCCGGTAATCAGCCGCGCCCCGCGCTCATAGGTGAGGTACATCCACAGCCAATGGACGGCGACCAGCGCGCGGTTCTCGAATCCGGTCAACAGGTAGATGTGGACGAGCGCCCAGAGCATCCATCCGATCCGCCCCTTGAGTTTGAATCGTCCGAAGTCGAAGACCGCCGCGTTCCTGCCGACGATCGCGGTATTGCCGCGCTCGCGGTAGCGGAACGCCGGAAGCGGGGTGCCATCGGCGAGGTTTTTCCGGAGCGCCCGGCCGAGATGCCAGCCCTGCTGGTTGGCGACCTGGGCGAGCGCCGGAAGGGGTTTGCCGTCGGCGCCGGGGGTCGCCGCGGAATCGCCGATGACATAGACGCCGTCGAGACCGGGCACGGCGAGGTCGGCGCCGACGGCCACACGTCCGCTCCGATCCACCGGCACGCCGAGCAAGGCGGCGGCGGGCGAGGCGCGGACCCCGGCGCCCCAGATGATGCACCCGGCCGGCTCGACCCGACCGGCGATGGTGACCGCATGCGGCGCGATGGCCTCGACCGTGGCACCGGTGATCACCGTGACGCCCAGCCGCTCCAGCGAGATCTTGGCGTAGGCGGAGAGCGACTCGGGAAATGAGGCGAGGAGCCGCGGACCGCCTTCGACGAGGAGGACACGCGCCTTGGCCGGGTCGATGCGGCGGAAATCGCGGACCAGCGTGTGGCGGGCAAGTTCCGCCACGGACCCCGCCATCTCGACGCCGGTCGGACCGCCCCCGACGATGATCGTGGTCAGGAGCCGCGCCTGTTCCTTCGGGTCGGTCGCGATCTCGGCGCGCTCGAAGGCAAGGAGAAGACGCGCACGGATCGTGCGGGCGTCTTCGATGCTGCGCGGGCCGGGCGCCGCCTCGGCCCAGTCGTCATGGCCGAAGTAGTTGTAGTTGGAGCCCGCGGCCAGGACGAGCCGGTCGAAGTCGAGGTCCGGTCCGTCCCGGACGAGCACTCGACGCGCTGCCATGTCGAGGCCCGTCATCTCGCCCAGAATGACCTCGATGTTCCGGTAGCGGGACAGCATGCTCCGTATCGGCCGGGCGATGTCGGCGGGCGACAGCGCGGCCGTCGCCACCTGATAGAGCAACGGGACGAAGAGGTGGTAGTTTCGCCGGTCCAGGACCGTGACGGATACGGGAGCTCCCCCCAGGGCCTTGGCGCAGGCAAGGCCGCCGAAACCTGCCCCGACGACGACCACGCGCGGCTGAGCTTCCGTCATCGCGATCATCCCGGCGTCGTCTAGGCCTGCTCGCGGCGCTGCAAATGGGCGACGTTGCCGCCGCCTTCGTCGCCCGGCCTGCCGACGACGCGGTCACCACCCGCACTCTTGGCCTCGGAAAGGCGGCGGTCCGCCACCTCCAACAGGCTTGCCAAATCCATGCCGTCGACCGGCGCGGTGGCAAGGCCGATGCTCGCAGTGATCGGGCCGGCGCCGCCGTTCAACCCGATCGCGATCCGTCGTTTCAGTCGTTCCGCGGCGAGGAAAGCGGGGCGATGGGCGAGCCCATCGCAAAGCACCACGATCTCCTCGCGTCCATAGCGGTAGATCCGGTCGGTTTCTCGTGTCGCTTGGCGAACGCGGGCCGCGACCTGGCGGAGAACTTCGTCACCTGCCTCACGGCCATGGCGGTCGTTGAACTCGCTAAAATTGTCGATGTCGATCACCATGAGACTGAGCGAGCGTTTCCCCATGATCGCATCGTTCACCAGGCTTCGACCCTCGCCGTCGAATCGGCCACGGTCGAGTAGGCCGGTCAGTTCGTCACGCCCGGCGGTGTCGAGCGCTTCTTCATAGTTTCGGCGATAGGTAAGGGTATCGAAGACGTCCAGGAGGCGCGGCGTTCCCCTAACCGTCCGGGTGGTCTCGACGTATCGGAGGTAGAACGCGGCCATCAGGCCGAAGACGAGGGAAGCGCCCATCTTGGCGACCCAGCCGCTGAACAGGACATCGACCGGGACGCCGACAAGCAGGAAAAGCGCGGTGAAGAATCCGAGCTGGTCGAAGGTCAGCACCACCGCGGCCGAAAGGATGAGGCGTGGAGCCTGGCGCTGGCCGAACCATTCGCCGGTAAGCTCGTAGACGAGGATGATCAGGATCGAATCCAAGAAGAGAAGGATGGTCCCCCAGATCATCAGCCCGCCCATCTCGTCCATGAAGCGAAAATCCGGGGCGCGATCCACCACCGGGATCGCGAACTCGTGGAAGCGCATCGTGAAGACCAGTGCCACCATCAGGAGATTGCCGACCAACAGGCCGTAGATCGGCTGGCGCACGGCAGCGGCGTCTTCGCGGATATAGACGAGCAGTAGCATCACCAGCTTGCCGGCGAAGAGCACAACCGAGCCCGGCGAGATCACGATCGCGCCCGGAAGCTGGAGATAAAGGATCGCCGCGAGGTAGGTTTCAAGAAAGTGCATCGTGCCGAGGGCGCAGAAGACCAGGCCGATGCCGAAGCGGTGACGAAGCCGGAAGAGACCGGCCATCACGGCGAAATAGAGCGCCGCCTCGATGATGAGGAGCAGGAGATTGGTCCAGTCGCTCATGGGTCCGATTCGAAAGGAACGCCGCACCGCTACCCTATGCGGCCGTGGTTACCAATCGGTAGTGAGAACGACCCGGAGCCGGAAGGGCCTCCCCTGATCCTAGCCGATAACGACGAGGCTTCCCGCGCCACCCTCGGTACCGACGGCAAGGCGGCGGCCGCCGCCGTCCCACGCAAGGGCGCTCACCGGTCCGCCGCCGGGGCGGCGCAACACCGCCTCTTCGGCATCGGCGAAGCGGACGGCGAGCACCATCCCATCCTGGTATCCGATCGCCACCAGTTCTTCTTTCGGATGGCAGGCGACCCGAGTGGCGAGCACCTCGCGCGCGCCGAGCTGGAGCGGCGGCCTGCCCATCGGGCCTTCCTTGTGGTGGAAGGGCCAGAGCACCGCGGCGTTTGCCCCGGAGGTGGCGAGGAATCGACCCTTCGCCGACCAAGACATGGACCGCGGTTTGGCCGGATAGCCACTCATCCGCATGTCCTTTCCATCGGCCAGGCGCCAGCCGTGGAGCGCGTTGTCCTGCATCGAGGTGACGACATACTTGCCGTCCGGGGAAAAGGACACGACAAGATGAGCGCCTTTCCAGTCGAGCTGCGTTGGCGCTGCCTCGGTCGCCGGCCACCATAGGGTAACCCCGTCATACCTCGCGATCGCCAACCGCGTCCCCCTGGGTGCGAAGGCGATCCCTCCGGCGGAACGGGGCAGATCGAGGCTCCGTTCGCGGCCATCGGAAAAGCGAACGGTGACCTGGCGGCCGGTGACGAAGGCGACCGCGTCGCCGGGACCGCCGGCGACATGGTCGATCCACCTTCGCGGGCGTTCCACAAGGCGGATGACGGCGCCGGCCCCGTCCGTTGCCGCGACGAGGCCGTCATCGCCGCCGGTGACGAAGCGCCTGCCGTCGAGGCTCAATGCCGCCGACAGGATCGCGCCGGAATGGACTTGAACACGATGCTCGGCATCGCCGGCCACGATCCGCACCGAGCCGTCGCCGAGGGCAAAGGCCGCGATTTCACCGAGGAACTGCGTCTCAACGACAAATGCGGCGAAGGAAAAGTCGACCTGTGTAGGCACGCGTCAGTAGTCCGTTCTCAACGCCTTGAGTCCGTCCGATCCGGCGGGACGATGACATCGCGCCACCACTTGCGGTGACAAAGAGGGTTCAGCACCCACCACCTGCGAGAGAAACGGAACGCGACATTTGGATCACGCCTGGCAGGCGGTGAAGCCGGCCTTGATCAGGTCGGTCTCGAGCCTCCTCCCGATGAAAACCAGCCGGCTCTCCCGCTTCTCGCCATCGCGCCAGGCACGCTGATGGTTGCCCTCGATGATCATGTGGACGCCCTGGACCACATAGCGCTCCGGATCGTCCTTGAACGCCAGGATGCCCTTCAGCCGAAGGATGTCGGGACCAAAGGCCTGGGTGATCTGTTCGATCCATGGGAAGAACCGCTTCGGATCGAGTTCTCCGCCCCGCAGCGAAATGCTCCCGATCCCCGACTCCGATATGTGATCGTGTTCATGATGGTCATGATCGTGATGGTCATGATCGTGGTGGTCGTGGCCCCCGCCCTCCAGGAAATCGGGGTCTAGCGTAAGGATGCGATCAAGATCGAAAGCCCCGCGATCGAGGATACGATCGATGGGAATCGCGCAACGTTCGGTGCGGTGGATCACGGCGTGAGGATTGATGGCGCGAATCTTCTGCTCGACCTCAGCCAGTTCCTGCGGGGAAACGAGGTCGGTCTTGTTGAGGAGGATCACGTCGGCGAAGCCGATCTGCTCCTGAGCCTCCGGCGCGTCGGCGAGTCGAAGCGTAAGGTGCTTCGCGTCGGCCACCGTGACCACGGCGTCGAGCTTCGCCTTGGCTTTGACCTCGTCATCCATGAAGAAGGTCTGCGCCACCGGAGCGGGGTCCGCGAGGCCGGTCGTCTCGACCAGGATTCCGTCGAATCCACCCGGCCGCTTCATCAACCCCTCGACGACACGGATCAGATCGCCGCGCACGGTGCAGCAGACGCAGCCGTTGTTCATCTCGTAGATCTCCTCGTCGGACTCGACGATTAGATCGTTGTCGATGCCGATCTCTCCGAACTCATTGACCACTACCGCGTAGCGCTTGCCGTGGTTTTCGCTGAGAATCCGGTTAAGTAGCGTGGTCTTTCCGGCGCCGAGATAGCCGGTGAGCACGGTGACGGGGATCTGGGTATCGGGCATCTGAAAAGCTCCGGGGCGGGTCAGTCCGCAAGGATCGATGTCATATAGGACATGGACGCCGTACCCGCCATGCCGCCCCGACGCCCGCGGCCGCGGCCGCGGGGAGCCGCTACGCGCCTTCGCGGAGCAGGCTTTCGAGATCGAGCCGCTTGGTGAACATGGCGAGCGAGCCGTCGGGATTGGTCGGCCACTCCTCGCGCGGACGGTCGCGGTAGAGTTCGACGCCGTTCCCGTCGGGATCATCAAGATAGAGGGCCTCGCTGACACCGTGGTCGCTGGCTCCCGTGAGCGGGATGCCGGCGGCAATCAGGCGACGGAGGGCATCTGCCAGTGCGGCCCGCGTGGGATAAAGGATGGCGTGATGATAGAGGCCCGTCGTACCGGGAGGCGGCGGGCGACCGCCCTTGCTCTCCCAGGTGTTGAGGCCGATGTGGTGATGGTAGTCGCCGGCGGCGATGAAGGCGGCGTCCTTGCCGTAACGCGCCTTGAGCTGGAAGCCGAGAACGCCGCAGTAGAAGGAGAGCGCGCGCTCGATGTCGGCGACCTTGAGATGCGTGTGGCCGATGCGAACGCCAGGGTCGATCGGCCGCGCGAGAAACGCGGCGACCTTGGCGTCGTCAGGGTTGGTCGTGTCTGACATCTCGAAGACTCCTGAAGAGGCTCAGCCGGGGCATTTCTATCACATGTGCGGGATTGGGGCGGCCGCTCATGACTTGGCGGCGTAGGAAAATCAATTACAACCGGTGACCCCCGCGTGGCGTTGGCACTTCGGCATCTGGCCGGTCATCGCCGGCTCGACGCACTTGTCTTATGTCGTGTGTCGCGCGATCATGCCGGTAGGGGAGATCGACGATGAGTACGGAATCGAAAGGCCCGATCTTTCAGCGTCTTGAGGTTGGCGATCCCGCTCCGTGGTTCACCCAGCGAACCGCGCAAAACCCGCGATTTGTGATGGATGTCGTTGCCGGGCGCTACATCGTCCTTGCCTTCTACGGCAGCGCCGGCGACCCGGCGGGTCGAGGCGCGATCGACGATATCCTCGCCCACCGCCATCTCTTCGACGACACCCGTGCCTCTCTTTTCGGCATCTCGATCGACCCACAGGACGAAAGCGAGGGTCGGGTCGCCGACGTCGTTCCCGGCATCCGCTACTTCTTCGATTTCGACTTCACGGCGTCGCGGCTTTACGGGGCGGTCCCCGCAGATGCCGAAGTCGGCAAGGGCGAGGTCCCGTTCCGCCGATTTTTCATCGTGCTCGACCCGACGCTACGAGTCTTGGCCACCGTGCCCTTTGACCCGGGCGGCACGACGCGGCTGTTCGATTTCCTTGCCGCACTGCCGCCGCCTGACCGTTTCGCTGGGACCGTCCTGCAGGCGCCGGTGCTTTACCTTCCCAACGTCTTCGAGCCCGAATTCTGTCGCCACCTGATCGGGCTCTACGAAAAGCACGGCGGCGAAGAATCGGGCTTCATGCGCGAGGTCGACGGCAAGACCGTTGCGATCCAGGACCGGAGCCACAAGCAGCGGCGCGACTACACCATCGACGACGAAAACGTGATTGCCGCGACCCGCGCCCGCATCCGCCGCCGTATCGTTCCCGAGATCAAGAAGGTCCACCAGTTCGAAGTCACGCGCATGGAGCGATACATCGTCTGCTGCTACGACGCCGAGGAGGGCGGCCACTTCCGCGCCCATCGCGACAACACGACCAAGGGCACGGCCCACCGGCGCTTCGCCGTTTCAATCAACCTCAACGACGATTTCGAGGGCGGCGAGGTGAGCTTCCCCGAATATGGGCCGCGGAGTTTCAAACCTCCGCCGGGCGGAGCTGTCGTTTTCTCTTGCTCGCTTCTGCACGCGGTATCGCGCATCACGCGCGGCAAACGCTACGCATTCCTGCCGTTCCTTTACGACGACGCGGCCGCCAAGATCCGCGAGGCCAACAACAAGTTCCTCGGCGAGGGTGTCGGCTCGTATCGAACCGGCACGAGGCCGGAACAGCCGGCCAGGACCAGCTGAACCGTCATTGCCGTTGCGGCGCTGGAGGCGGCGATTGTCTTCTGATCTGGCTTCCCCACCGGTAAGCAATGCCGGCGCACCGATTGGGGGTTCTACGCGTTTCCTCGATCGCGCCGACGGCCGCATTGCCTATGACGATATGGGTAACGGTCCGCTGGTGGTTCTGGTGCCGGGACTCGGCGACCTTCGCGGAGAGTACCGGTTTCTGGCGCCGCCTGTGGCCGCGGCGGGTTATCGGGTGATCGCGATGGATTTGCGCGGTCACGGCGAATCGAGTGCTGCCTGGCCGGACTATGCGACGTCCGCGATCGGCAGCGACATTGCCGCCCTCGTTCGCCACATCGATGCCGGCCCCGCGGTGATCGTCGGGACCTCGATGGGGGCCGGCGCTGCTGTCGTGGCGGCCGCCGACGCGCCGGAAAAGGTCGCCGGCCTGATCCTGATCGGCCCGTTCGTCCGCGACGTACCGTTGCCGGCGTCAACCCGGCTTATTCTCGCGGTGGCGCTCAACCTCGCCTTTGTCGGTCCTTGGGGTCCGGCGGCCTGGGGTGCCTATTATGCCTCCCTCTACCGTTCGCGAAAGCCGCCCGACTTCGACGCCTACAGGACGCGGCTCGTCGCGAACCTGCGAGAACCCGGCCGGCTCGCAGCACTCCAGGCGATGCTCCGGTCCTCAAAAGCGGACGTCGAGCCGCGGCTCGACAGGGTGAGCGCACCGGCTCTTGTGCTCATGGGCAGCGCAGACCCCGACTTCCCCGATCCATCCGGGGAGGCGCAGCTGGTCGCCCACCGGCTCCGCGGCGAGGTCGCCATGATCGACGGCGTCGGCCACTACCCTCATGCCGAAGCCCCGGAAGCAACGGTTCCGTTGGTGCTCGACTTCCTGAAGCGCCACGCGGCCTGATCATGTCTCCGCTGGCTCAGGCCCGGACAACTGGTGCCGAGGCTGCGGCAGGAGACCATGGCGGCCGCTCACGGGCGTCGCCGATATTATTCGGATCTTCTCAGGGCCGCTCGACCAAGTCGACCGCCTCGAAATTGTGGCGGCCAAACGGGTCCGCCAAGAGACCCCGGACCGTATCGGCCGCCGCCACGGCGACCATGCCATGGGCGATGGGAATGATCGGCGCCTCCTCGGCGAGAATGCGCTGAGCCTCCTTGTAGAACCGCGCCCGCGCGGTCGAATCGGTCGTCACCCGCGCTTGGTTGAGGAGTTCATCGAAGCGCGCGTTGCACCACAATGCGCGGTTCGAGACGCCAACGGCGTCGCACCCGAGGAGCGGGGCAAGCAGGTTGTCGGGATCGCCGTTGTCGCTGACCCACCCGAGGAGAGCCGACCCCTTACGATCCGCGGCCAGCGTCGCGCCCAGAAACTCCTCTGCCGGCGCCGACACAATCTCGGCAGCGATCCCGACCTCATCGAGGTCCGCCTTTATCATCTCGGCCATGCGTAAAGGCTCCGGATTGTAAGGCCTCTGCGCCGGCAGTACCCAAACTCGCGTTGCCGCGTTGACGACGCCCGCCGCCGCGAGGCCCTGCCTTGCCGCCTCGACGTCATGGCCTTCCGCGGCCGTGGCATCGTATCCCGGCATGAGCGGCGCCAACGGGCTGGCCGCGGCAACGGCGGCCCCCTTGAAGACATCGGCGACGATCGCGTCCTTGTCGATGGCGCGAGCGATCGCGCGCCGGACCCGAGCCCGGTCGAAGGGCGGCTCGGTGGTGTTGAAAGCGAGGAAGGCGAGCGCCAGGCCGCCTGCCTCAATGACTTCGAGTCCCGGCTCCGCCTTGATCGCGGGAATGTCGGCCGGGCTCGGGGCCGCGATCACCTGGCACGCGCCGGACTTGAGTTTCTCGAGACGGACGCCGCTGTCCGGCGTGATGTCGAAGACGAGCGAGTCGATCGGAGGCGGCTTCCTCCAATAATCGGGATTGCGATCGTAGCGGACGTGCGCGCCCGGCACGTACTCGGCGAGGCGAAACGGCCCGGTGCCGACGGGTTGGCTGTCGAGCCTTTCGCGCGCGCCTTCGGCAAGAAGCCTGTCCGCGTACTCCTTCGAAAGGATCGAGGCGAAGTCCATAGCAAGGTCGGCGAGGAAAGGCGCATAGGGGCGCTGCAGAACGAAAGTCACCGTGCGGTCGTCGACCTTGCGGATGGCCGAAAGCGCGAAGGGGAGCGAGATGCCGTCGAACCACGGCCACGTGCCGCCGGCATAGTCATGAAAAGGGTGATCATCGCGCCATTGGCGTTCGAAGGAAAAGATCACATCATCGGCGTTGAGCTCGCGCGCCGGCGTGAAGTCCGCCGTGGTATGGAACCTAACTCCCGGGCGAAGACGGAAGGTGTATTCGCGTCCGTCCTTCGAGATGTCCCAGCTCTCGGCGAGCGCGGGGACGATCTCGGTGGTTCCGGGTTTGAACTGGACCAGCCGGTTGTAGACGGCTTGGGACGACGCATCGAGAGTCGCCGGATCGGTATGGAGCGCGGGGTCGAATCCTTCGGGGCTTCCCTCGGCGCAGTAGGTGAGGGTCTTCGCCCCGGCCGCATTCGCGAAAGCGCCGATCAGGACGAAGGCGGCAGCGAGACACGCCCTCCGGCTCATGGCACCCCCTTTTGGACCCCGTCGAATGTCTCTCGCGCTCAGGACAACATCGGAAGCCGCCGCACGCAAGCATGCAATGGTCCGGTCGCTAGCGGCCACCTGTGACATCAAGGATAGCGCCGGTGACATAGGAGGCCTGATCCGAAAGAAGCCAGACAACGGCCTCCGCCACCTCATCGGCGGTTCCGGCCCTTCCCATTGGCGTAGCGCCGCCGAGTTGCGCCGCGCGGTCCGGCTGGCCGCCCCGGGCGTGAAGGTCGGTCTCGATAATGCCCGGCCTGACCGCGTTGACCCGGACGCCCTCTGGCCCGAGTTCGCGCGACAACCCGATGGTCAGCGTTTCAATGGCTGCCTTGCTCGCCGCGTAGTCGACCCGCTCGTTCGCGGCCCCGAGTCGAACCGCGGCGGACGAGATATTGACGATGGACCCGCCCGCTCCGCCGCGGCTCTTTCCCATGCGGCGTGCCGCCTCCCGCGCGACGATGACCGCTCCGATCGCATTGACTTCGAACGCTCGGCGGATGCGGGCGGCGTCCATGTCGGCGAGCCGCATGGCGGGACCGAGGGTACCGGCATTGTTGACGAGGCCGTCGACCCGGCCGAAGGCTTCGGAGGCGGCATCGAAGAGGGCAACCACATCCGCCTCGACCGAAACGTCACCCCTAATCGCAATCGCCCGGCCACCGGCCGCGTCGACCTCGGCCAAAGTTCTCTCCGCACCTTCGGCATTGACGGCATAGTTGAAGGCGACCGACCATCCCCGCGCCGCAGCGAGCCTTGCGCTGGCAGCGCCGATGCCGCCGCTGCCCCCGGTGATGACGATGACCTTGGTCATTGGATCTGCCTCCAGCGGTAAGCCGGCTGTTGCGGGCGCGGAAGATTGCCCAACCGCGGGCAGAGCGTCCAGATTGGCGGCGCGGCCAGCCAGGCTCTATAGTCGCGGCCGGCTGGCGGGTCCCGGCCGTCGGGACAGGTGCTCGGAATGGGACTTGCCGGACCTTCGGCGACTGTACAAGGGACTGGAAGTTCTTGCCGGCCTATGATTCTCATGCCGCCAAGCCGCTGCCTGCGGCAGATCGCGCTGTTCAGGAAGATTTTCGATCGCCTCTGATCCAATCCGGATATCGTCAACCAACTCGTTGAGGTCGATGCGGCTGCCATGATCACGGTCAAGCCGCCGATGCACGTCAATTGTGAGGAAGCATGCACATTCTCATCATCGGCGCCGCCGGCATGGTCGGTGTCAAGCTCAGCACCCGCCTGGTCAAGGACAGGACGCTTGCCGGCAAGGCCATTGACGGGTTGACGCTGGTCGACGTCGTCGCGCCCGCGAAACCGGACGGCGCTCCCTTCGCGGTGTCGACCGACGCCGCCGACCTCTCGAGCGCAGGCGTGGCCGAGCGGCTCGTGGCCAACCGGCCGGATGTGATCTTCCACCTCGCCGCGATCGTCTCGGGCGAGGCGGAAGCCGACTTCGACAAGGGCTACCGCATCAACCTCGACGGCACACGCTACCTTTTCGAGGCGATCCGCAAGGCTGGTGAGGGCTATAAGCCGCGTCTGGTCTTCACTTCGTCGATCGCGGTGTTCGGCGCCCCGTTTCCCGAAGCCATTCCCGACGATTTCCACCACACGCCGCTCACCTCTTACGGGACGCAGAAAGCCATCGACGAGCTCCTTCTCGCCGACTACACCCGGCGTGGCTTCATGGATGGGATCGGTATCCGCCTCCCCACCATCTGCGTCCGGCCCGGCAAGCCCAACAAGGCAGCGTCTGGCTTCTTCTCAGGCATCATCCGCGAGCCGCTCGCGGGCCAGGAGGCGGTGCTGCCGGTTGCTGACGACGTTCGCCACTGGCACGCGAGTCCGCGCTCGGCGGTCAATTTCCTGATCCGCGCGGCGGAGATCGACGGTGCGGCCGTCGGCCCGCGGCGGAATCTGACGATGCCGGGCGTCTCGGTGACCGTCGGCGAGCAGATCGCCGCGCTGAGGAAGGTGGCCGGAGACAATGTCGCCAAGCGCATCCGCCGCGAGCCCGACCCGGTGATCATGAAAATCGTCGAGGGCTGGCCGCGCAACTTCGCGCCGACCCGGGCCCCGGCGCTCGGCTTCCAGGCGGAGCAAACCTTCGAGGAGATCATCCGTATCCACATAGAGGATGAGCTGGGCGGAACCTGGGTGAGATGAGGGCCCTCCCCGCGCTCTGACGGCCATGAGCTCGGCCCTCTTGAAGCGGGCGCGCGACTAACCAGATTCAGTGCGCCGCTCAGGCGGCATCGGGGCCGCCACCGCAGGGACCCCGAGGAAACGGGCGCCGGGCTTCGGTGTCCGGCGCTCCTCGTATCCATGTTGCTCGAAGGAGGATATGGCTATGAGAAGCCCTGAACTGGCTCCGCTGTGGCAATCCACAATCGGATTCGACCACTTGTTCGAGCTGTTCGATCGGTCGTTTCGGTGGAACGACGAGGACAATTATCCGCCCTACGACATCGCGCGCACTGGAGAGGACAGCTACCGGATTTCTCTCGCCCTCGCCGGATTCGCGTCGGACGAACTGACGGTCGTTGTGCAGCAGAACATGCTTACCGTCGAGGGCCGCAAGTCCGAGAAGGGCGACCACCAGTATCTCTACCGGGGAATATCGGCGCGCCCGTTCCGGCTAGTCTTCAGTTTGGCCGACAACGTCGACGTCACCGAGGCGTCGTTTCACGACGGGCTCTTGGCGATCGACCTCGAACGCCGACTCCCCGAAGCGATGAAACCGAAGCGGGTGCCGATTGCCAGCCTGAACGCCGAACCGGCAGGCCGGAAGGCCGCCTGAGAGCGAATGTCGACGTGATGGACTACGCGCAAACCAACTTCAAGCCAACTTAAGGAGGCAGCGATGAGCATCCGGGATCTGATCCCCTGGAACCGCGGCCGCGAGATCGGCGCGCGTCGCGGCGAGGACTATAGTCCGATCCTTGCACTTCACCGCGA
>DASSPO010000478.1:0-6791 GCA_035699585.1 Bauldia sp. | reverse complement strand
GCCGGACGCCGTGGCGAGGCTCTGGTCTCGGTCTACTGCGCGTCGAAGGCCGCGGTGATCAGCCTGACGCAGTCGGCCGGCCTCGACCTCATCCGACATCGCATCAACGTCAACGGCATTGCGCCCGGCGTGGTCGACACGCCGATGTGGGACACGGTCGACGCCCTCTTCGCGCGCTACGAGGGGCTGCCGATCGGCGAGAAGAAGCGCCGCGTCGGCCTTGCCGTGCCCTACGGCCGGATGGGCAGGCCGGAGGATCTCGCTGGCGCGGCGGTCTTTCTCGCCTCCGATGATGCAGACTACGTCGTCGCCCAGACCTTCAATGTCGACGGCGGCAACTGGATGAGCTGAGCCGACGGAGCGGCAAGAAGACAGGAGCTTTGCATGTATATGGAGATGTTCCGTCTCGACGGACGGGTGGCACTGATCACCGGCGGCGGCCAGGCGATCGGGCTCGCCTGCGTCGAGGCGTTGTCCGAGGCGGGCGCCCGCGTGATCATCGCCGACTACAACGCCAAGGTCGCCGAGGAAGCCCGCGACGCGATGAAGGCGAAGGGCCGTGACGTCGAAATGACGATCATGGACGTAACCGACTCGGCGCGGGTCAACGAAGTCGCCGAGGACGTCATGAAGCGGTACGGGCGGATCGACATCCTGGTCAACAATGCCGGCATCGCGCGGAGCGAGACGCCAGCCGAGACGGTGACCGACGAGCATTGGCTCAACGTCATCGACGTGAACCTGAACGGCACCTTCTGGTGCTGCCGCGCCTTCGGCCGCCACATGCTCGCGGCACGGTCCGGCTCGATCGTCAACATCGGCTCGATGTCGGGGTTCATCGTCAACAAGCCCCAGGAACAGGCCTTCTACAACGCCTCCAAGGCGGCCGTGCACCACCTCACCAAGTCGCTTGCCGCCGAGTGGGGCGCGCGCGGGGTGCGGGTCAATGCCGTGGCGCCCACCTACATCAACACGCCGCTCAACGCCTTCGTCTTCGACAAGCCCGAGATGTACGCCGCCTGGATCGGCGGCACGCCGATGGGGCGGATGGGCGAGGTGCACGAGATCGCCTCGGTGGTGCTGTTCCTGGCCGGCGACGGCGCGAGCCTGATGACCGGA
The DNA here is from genome assembly GCA_035699585.1 of Bauldia sp. Taxonomy (GTDB): domain Bacteria; phylum Pseudomonadota; class Alphaproteobacteria; order Rhizobiales; family Kaistiaceae; genus Bauldia. Next base: position 5,672 of record DASSPO010000478.1, on the reverse strand, counting down.
AGCGTGGTCCTGGTCGACGGCGGCTATACCTGCTGGTGAGCGCCACCGGCTGATCCGAATTCCGGCGCGGTCCCGCCGCCGCCCCGCGTCCGCGCATAGCCGACCGATGCTCATCCAAGCCCGGCCAGGCGCTCGGCGAGCGCCTTGAGGCCCCAGTCGCGGGCGAGCGCAGCAGCGCTCCCCCAGGTCGGTGTCATGTCCGGCAGATCGGGAAGCGGCGCGGAAGGATCCATGGCGGCGATCCGGCGATAGAGCCGGAGGTTCTCCGCCTGGCTTGAAAAGCGTCCGGCAGCGAGCGCCTCCTCCAGCGTCGGAAACTCGGCGAGCAACGTCGCCGCCCCCTTCGGCCCCATGCCGCGCGCGCCGGGGATCCGGTCGGAGGGATCCCCGCGGAGCGCGATGAAATCAGGGACCTGCCGCGGCGCGACGCCATAGCGCTCGCGGACCTCGGCGGGCCCGATCCGGGCGACCTCGCCGGCACGAAGCGGATGGACGATCGTCGTCAGCTCCGAGGCGAGCTGGAAGGCGTCGCGGTCGCCGCTCAGGACGATCACCCGGCCGCCGCGTGCTTCCTCCTGCCTGACCGCCGCGGCGAGGAAATCGTCGGCCTCGTAACCGGCGCGCTTGGCGTTGGCGAAACCGCAGGCGGCGACGAACTCCGGCAGGGCATCGAGCTGCTCGATGATGTCGGGTTCGAAGACGCGGCCGCTCTGATAGGCGGGAAAGAGCTTCTGCCGCCAGTTCGGGGTCGACAGCGTGTCCCAGGCGGCGAGCACCGCACGCGGTTTCTCGGCCTGCCAGAACCGGATCAGATAGTTGGCGAAGCCGACGATCGCGCCGCCGCCCTTGCCGTCGGCCCGGCGCACCGTCTTCGGCACGGCGTGGTAGGCGCGGTGGGCGAAGGAGTCGCCGTCGATGACGAGGAGCGGGCCGGTGGCCGACGATGTCATGGTCTTGGCTTTCGTCTTGGGGGGCGCGGCGGGCGGTGTGGTCCGGGACTTGGGGCTCGCGGTCGCGACGCTCACCCAGTCCTCGCCGCGACCGGGACGATAGGGTGCGTCGGCGCGCTTGGACACGATGCCGGCAAGGCCCATCGCCCTGACGCGTTGGAGCATCTCGCTGCCGTCGATGTCGAGATGGGCGCTATAGGCGACCGGTCCTTCCCCGGCCTCGGCAAGCAACGATTCCAGGACCCGCTTTCGTTCGACGAGCGGCGCTTCGGTGATGTCGAAGCCGTCGAGATGAAGGAGGTCGAAGGCGTAGTAGACCAGCCGGTCCTGCCGGCCGTCGGCAAGGTCGCGGGCAAGCGCGGCGGAATCGCTGCGCCCGTCCTGGTCCTGGACGATGACGATGCCGTCGAGGACGATGCGGTTGACCGGAAGCCGCCGCACGGCGTCGGCGATGCGCGGCAGGCGCTTGGTCATCGCGTTCCCGCTCGCATCGTAGAGAGCGAGGCGGTGCGGTTCCGACTGCGCCTCGACGCGCACGCCTTCGAACAGGATCTCGTGCACCCATCCGTCCCCGCGCGGCGGCGTCTTCGCCGGAGTCGGGATCGCCGGCGCGATAAAGCCGGCGATCGGCGCGGGACTTGCACCCGCGACCGTTCGCGCAAGGAAACGCGACGTAGAGCGCTTCTCCTTCGGCACCACCTTGAACCGCTCGCGTTGGCCCGGCATTTGCGACTCCGTGTCCCTTCGTTTCGACCGTATACGAGGCGAGCTCCCTCGTCGCTCACGGCATGCTTTATCGTGCCCGCGCCGCGTGGACGCGCATCGGATCCAGCCGTAGCCAGCCGACCGTCAGACGGACCGCACGCCCGAAGGCGCTCGACCGACCCACCCCACCCTGTGCCGCCCGTGGCGGCAGCCCGGTCCTAGTGCCGGGCGCGACAATCGGTCGGGAGAGACCGACGCCAGTATCGCGCGAGAAGTGAAGACGGGGAAAAACGCAGCCGGTTATCCCGGCGCGGGTTCTGCGATCGTGCTAAGAGAAAAATCGCATATTGCACGCGATATGCAATTCCGCCTAACATCCTGCGAGCGATGCGCCGGAGAAGCGGCGGTAGAACATCGCCAAGGGAGGATTGAAGACATGAAAAACCCATTCGTGCGCCGGCTTGCCTGTGGCACCGTTCTCGCCGGCCTCGCGGCCGCGCTCATGCCGGCGGTGGCCGGCGCTTCCGACAACAAGATCGCCCTCATCCCCGGCGGTCCGCACCCCTATTTCGCGCCGTGGGAACAGGCAGCGGCCGACGCGCAAAAGGACTTCGGCATCGCCGCCGTCGACTTCAAGGTGCCGACCGAATGGAAGCTCGCGCTTCAGACCGAGCTCCTCGAGAGCCTCGCCGCGCAGGGCTACAACGCCTTCGGCATCTTCCCCGGCGATCCCGTCGGCATCAATTCGACCGTCGCCGAACTCGCCTCGGCCGGCATCCCCTCCGCGGCCCTCGCCGGCTGCACGCAGGACCCGAGCGAGGTCGCTTTCTGCCTCGGCACCGATGTCTACAACTCGGCCTATATCGGCACCAAGGCGCTGATCGAGGCGATGGGCGGCAAGGGCAGCATCGTCCACCTCGCCGGCCTGCTCGTCGACCCCAACACGACGCTCCGCGTCAAGGCGGTGGAGACCGCGGTCGCCGAAACCAACGGCGCCGTGACGCTCCTCCAGACTGTGGCCGACACCGACGCCCAGGAAGCCGCCGACCAGAAGATCAACGCGCTGCTCGGCGCGCAGAAGGACGAGATCGATGGGATGATCGCCACCGGCTACATCCCGTCGGTGGTCGCCTCGAAGTCGCTCCGTACCCTCGGCGACAAGCGCATCAAGTTCATCGGCATCGACGACGATCCGATCGTGCTCGAGGCCATCAAGGACGGCTTCGTCGCCGGCACCATGGCCCAGAACCCCTACGGGCAGGGATACATCGGCGCTTATGTGATGGACCTGATGGCGGGCGGCGGCTGCACGGTGAAGGACGATGCGCCGTGGATCAAGACGCCGCAGACCGCGAAGTTCATCGATTCAGGCACGCTGGTCATCAACCAGGCGAACCTCGAGACCTACAAGAACGATCTCAAGAAGATCACCGCCGACATCCAGGGCAAGTTCAAAGACACCTACCTGAACTGCCAGTAAGAGTGCAGCCCCTGGCGTGCTAGCCTCCTCCGGAACGGCTATGCGCCGTTCCGGACCTTTGCGTCGGGCGGGCGGATCAGGCAAGGTGAACGGGGCGTCGACACCATGACCGACGAGGCAATACGCGAAGCCCCGGCCCGACGGCGGTTCGGTCTCGGCGGCGCCTCCGGCCAGATCGGGCTTCTTGTCATCGTCGTCGGCTTCTGGATCGTCTTCTCGTCGCTCGCGCCGGGGTTCCTTTCGACCTTCAACCTCTTCAATCTCGGCCGCTCGCTCGCGGTCGACATCGTCATCGGCTTCTCCCAGATGGTCGTCCTCGCGACCGGCGGCATGAACCTCGCCGTCGGTTCGATCGGGGTGTGTGCGGTGATGGCAACCGGCTTCCTGCTCCAGGACCTCGGCGTGCCGATCCCGGTGGCGGTGGCGGGCGCACTGGCCCTGGGCGCGCTGCTCGGCTGGCTCAACGGGTTCGCCATCGTCAAGACCGGCGTCAACAGCTTCATCATCACGCTTGCCAGCGCCAGCCTCTATCTCGGGGCGATGCTGATCCTCACCAAAGCGGTGCCCTACAGCGAGCTGCCCGCGGAAATCGGCGCATTTGGCCGGCTCAAGATCGGCACCTTCCTGTCGCCGCTCCTCCTCATCGCCGCCGGCATCGGGGCCGGCCTTTTCGTCCTCTACCGCTACTCGACGTTGGGGCGCCAGATTCTCGCCGCGGGCGCCAACCCGCGGGCCGCGGCGATGTCGGGTGTCCCGGTCGACCGGGTCGTCGTTTTCAGCCACGCGCTTTCGGGGCTCCTCGCTGCCTGCGCCGCGCTGATGCTGGTGGCGCGGCTCGGCGCGGCGGTGCCGTCGGTGGGCGGCGAAGAGTGGCTGCTCCCGTCGTTTCTCGGTCCGGTGCTCGGCGGCACGCTTCTCTCCGGCGGAGTGGTCGCGGTGGTGGGCACGATGATCGGCGCGGCGCTGGTCACCACCATCCGGAGCGGCCTGCTCGTGCTCCAGATCGGCAACTTCTGGCTCCAGCTCTTCCTCGGCCTGATCCTCCTCTTCGCGGTGCTGATCGACCGCTATCGCGGGGTCTATGCCGAGCGCCGCACCTTGAGGCAGCGCTGACCATGCTTCGCCGCCTGCTTCTGGTCGAGTGGTCGGGCCTGCTTGTCGCGATCGTGATCGGGGCGGTCGCGCTTTCGGCGCTCGCCCCCAACTTCCTCACCGAGTTCAACATCTACGTGATGCTGAGGAGCTTCTGCGTGGCGCTGCTCGTCGGCTTCGCGCAGATGGTGACCCTTGGCGTCGGCCAGATGAACATCGCCGTCGGGGCACTTGGCGGCCTCGTCGCCATCTCGCTCGGCGGCATGCTCGAGGTGCTCGGCTTGCCGCTGATCCTGGCCGTGCCGCTCGCCATCCTGATCGGAGCATTCGGCGGCCTCGTGAACGGCGTGCTCACCGTCCGCACCGGCATCAACGGCTTCATCATCACGCTCGCGACCGCATCGGCCTTCACGGGCATCAATCTCGGCATTACCGAGTCGATCCCGTTCTACAAGATGCCGCCGGCGCTGGTCGCCTTCGGCGAGGAGCGGATCGGCGCCTTCCCGTATCTCCTCGTCGCGCCGCTCATCGTGGCGGCGCTTCTCGGCCTCTTCTTCGGGCGCACCGTGCCCGGCCGCCAGCTCCTTGCCTATGGCGGGAACGCCACGGCGGCGCGGCTTTCCGGCATTTCGGAAGAGCGGGTGATCGTGCTTGCCCATGTGCTATCCGGTACGCTTGCGGCGGTCGCCGCGGTGCTCGCCGTGGCGCAGCTCGGCTCGGCGCAGCCGACCATCGGCGCAGATTGGCTGCTCCTCTCCTTCGCCGCCCCGATCATCGGCGGCGCGGCGCTCACCGGCGGCTACATCTCGGTCCTCGGCACGATGTTCGCAGTCGTGCTGATCGCGCTGATCGAGAACGGCATGGTGCTGGCCAAGGTAGACCCTTACTGGGTGCAGTTCCTGCTTGGCGCGCTGATCCTGGCCGCGGTGTGGCTCAACCGCTGGCGAGCGGTTCGGACGGGAACCACCTGACATGCGCCTCACCGTCGAAAACGCAAGCAAGTCCTTCCCCGGCGTCAAGGCGCTCGACGCGGTTTCGCTCGATCTCCGCCCCGGCGAGATCCATGCGCTGATGGGCGAGAACGGCGCCGGCAAATCGACACTGATCAAGATCATCACCGGCGTCTACCAGCCCGACGAAGGACGCGTGCTGGTCGACGGCCGCGAGGCGCGATTCGCGTCGCCGCGGGACGCCATCGCCGCCGGCATCAGCGCGGTGCATCAGGAGCGGAACCTGGTCCCGCGATTCTCGGTGGGCGAGAATATCCTGCTCGAACGCCTGCCGACCAGGAACGGCCTCATCGACTATGCCGAGGTCGACCGCGAGGCACGGCGCTACCTCGACCTCCTCGACCGCGGCATCGACACGCGCGCCGAGGTCCGCACGCTGTCGGTCGCCCAGATGCAGATCGTCGAGATCGCCAAGGCGCTGTCGCTCGAGGCGAA
>DASSPO010000477.1:0-7740 GCA_035699585.1 Bauldia sp. | reverse complement strand
GACCGAGGTCCCGCCCTGCGGCCTGACCATCGGCGCGGCGCCGCCGCTCTCGATGACGCAAGGCACGGTGTTCATCGCCGGCGAGCCGATGACGCGCGCCACGAACAGGTTGTCGGGGTGAAGGTAGAGCTGCATCGGCGAGCCGACCTGCTCGACCAGCCCGGCATTGAGCACCACGATGCGGTCGGCGAGCGTCATCGCCTCGACCTGGTCGTGGGTGACGTAGATCATCGTCGTCGCGGCCATGCTCTCGTGGAGCTTGGCGATTTCGATGCGCGTGGCGACACGAAGCGCGGCGTCGAGGTTGGAGAGCGGCTCGTCGAACAGGAAGACCTGGGGATTGCGACAGATGGCCCGGCCGATTGCCACGCGCTGGCGTTGGCCGCCGGAGAGCGCCCTCGGCAACCGATTGAGATACGGCGTGAGCTGCAGGATTTCGGCGGCGGCGCGCACCCGCTTGTCGATCTCCTCCCTGCTCGCCCGGGCGAGTTTCATGCCGAAGGCCATGTTGTTGTAGACGCTCATGTGCGGGTATAGCGCGTAGGATTGGAACACCATGGCGATGCCGCGCTTCGACGGCGGCACCTCGTTGACCACCTCGCCGCCGATCTTGAGCGTGCCGGAGGTGATGTCCTCGAGCCCCGCGATCAACCGGAGCAGCGTGGACTTCCCGCAGCCCGAAGGACCGACGAAGACGACGAACTCGCCCTCCTCGATGTTGAGGTCGACGCCCTTGATGACGTCGACCGAGCCGAAGGATTTCTTGATCTGGGTGAGCTCAACGGCGGTCATCTCGATGGTCCTTGATCATCAACCCTTCACCGATCCCGCGAGGAGACCGCGTATCAGGAAACGCTGCAGAGACAGGAATACGACCAGCGGCACGAGGATGGTGATGAAGGCCGAAGCCGTCAGGATCTCCCAGTTGCTGCCGCGCGAGCCGAGAAGGTTCACCAGCCTCGCGGTCAGCACGAGCTGGTCGTTCTGCGCGCCGAGGAAGACGATGGCGACGAGCAGGTCGTTCCAGACCCACAAGAACTGGAAGATCGAGAATGAGGCGAGTGCCGGCAGCGACAGCGGGAGCACGATCCTGACGAAGATGTCGAAATCGCTCGCCCCGTCGATCCGCGCCGATTCCATGATCTCGCGTGGGAGCCCGGCGATGTAGTTCCTGAGCAGATAGATCGCCAGCGGCAGCCCGAAGCCGGTATGGGCAATCCAAATGCCGAGATAGGTCTTGGCGGGCACTCCGAACGTGGCGCCGATGTCGTTGTAGAGCCGGAGCAGCGGGATCAGCGACATCTGGAGGGGCACGACGAGGAGACCGACGATCACCGAGAGCAACACCGCCCGCCCGGGGAATTTCATCCAAGCCAAGGCGTAAGCGGCATAGGCGGCGATCAGAATCGGGATGATGGTCGCCGGGATCGTCACGGTCAGCGAATTGATGAAGGATTGGCCGATGCCCTCGGCGGAGAGTACTTCCTGGTAGTTCTCGATCGTGAACTTCGGCGGCAGCGACGCGCGGTAGAAGATGCGCTGGCCGCGCGATCCTTCGAAAGGCACGGGCGAGACGAGCTCGTAGGAGCCGTCGGCATTGACCGTGAGCGTCACGCCGTCGCCGAGGTCTGCCGCCTGGCCGGCCTGATATTCATTGGGCGCCTGGACGCGCGTCCCGAAGGAGATGACCGTGCCGCGGCCGCCGTCGTCGAACAGGTTGCCGGATATGACGTACTTGCCGTCGGTCTCGACCTGAGCCGACGCCGGCGGAGCGCGACCTGTGTTGTTGCTCTCGCTGGTGAAGAGGGCCGTCCACCACCCCGACACCGAGAGCTGATCCTTGTCGCGGATCGAGCTCACGAACAGGCCGAAGGTCGGGATCGTCCAGATCAGGACGAAGGCGACGACGAGGAGGTGGGTGACCAAGCCGCCCGACTTGCGCGATCCTGCGGCAGCCATCAGCGGCCCTCCATCTCGGCATTGGCGCGGCGGATGTTCCACACCATGATCGGAACCACGGCGAGCATGATCACGATGGCGATCGTGGCGCCGCGCCCGAAGTCCCCGCCGCCCCGGAACATCCAGTCGAACATCAGGTTCGCCAGCACCTGCGTGTCCCACTGGCCGTTGGTCATGGCGAGCACGATGTCGAACACCTTGAGCACGGTGATGGTGATCGTCGTCCACACCACCGCGATGGTCCCCCAGATCTGCGGGACCATGATGTAAAAGAAGAGCTGCCAGCCCTTGGCGCCGTCGATGATCGCGGCCTCGATTGTCTCCTCCGAGATGCCGCGAAGCGCGGCGGAGAGGATCACCATGGCGAAGCCGGTCTGGATCCAAATCAGGATCACCATGAGGAAGAAGTTGTTCCAGAACGGAATGGTGATCCAAGCCTGCGGCTCGCCGCCGAGGCCCTGGACGATGGCATTGAGGAGGCCGATCTGCGTCGAGCCCTCGCTGCGGTAATCATAGATGAACTTCCAGATCACGCTGGCGCCGACAAAGGAGATCGCCATCGGCATGAAGATCAGGGTCTTGGCGATGTTGCCCCACCAGATGCGGTCGGTGAGAAAGGCGATGACGAGGCCGAAGAAGGTGCTCAATGCCGGCACCACTATCAGCCACATCACGTTGTTGAAGATCGACTGGCGAAACTCGTCGTCGTTGACGGCCCAGACGTAGTTCTGGAACCCTACGAAGTTCTCGCCGGTCCGGTCGAAGAAGGACAGGCGGAGCGAATCGATCACCGGGTAGAGCAGGTAGACCGCGAGGATGGCAATCGCCGGCCCGAGGAAAAGCCACGGCCTGATCATCGCCGCGAGCTTCTGGTTCCTGACCGCTTGCGGTCCCTTCCGGAAAGGAAGGACCAGGTCAAGGATCAGGTTCGAGGCGAAGTAGTAGAGCGCGCATGCACCGACGCCGACGACGATTGCGATGAATGCGCTGAAAAGCTGCTGCTCCATCTTCCTCCCCCCGGACGAGCCACTTGGTGCGGCTCTCCCTTTGGCCAGACGGTGCCGTGCCGTCTAACCTAACACCCGTTTGCCGGGTTTTGCCATGACCCGGACCGCGAGAGCGGTCCGGGTCCGGAATGGTTTGGCGGGGAAAACGCCTACTTGATCGAGTCCCAGACCTTCTGGACCTCGGCGGCGACGGTTTGGGCGTCCTTGCCGCCGACATAGTCGACCATGCCGGTCCACAGCGCGCCCGCGCCGATCTTGCCGGGCATCAGGTCCGAGCCGTCGAAGCGGAACGTGGTGGAATTGAGCAGGATCTCGCCCTGGCCCTTCATCTGGTCGTTGGCGTAGGCATCGACGTTCACGCCCTTGTACGGGGTGAGAAAGCTCGATTGCGCCATCCAGACCTCGTGGGCGATGGGCGTCTTGAGGAACTCGATGAAGGCCCGTGCCGCCGGGGTGTCCTTGGTGATGAGCACGAGAGTACCGGCCCCGAGTACCGGCTTGCCCAGTTCCGGCTTGCTGGCATAGGGCGGCATGTAGAAGAAGTCGGCATCGACGCCGAGCTCGGTACCCTCAGGGAAGAAGGACGGGATGAATGACGCCTGGTGGTGCATGTAGCACTTGGGCGGCGAGGTGAAGAGGCCCTTCGGGCTCTCGCGGAAGTCGGTTGAGGCGACGGCGGCCGCCCCGCCATCGACGAACTTGTCGTTCTTGGCGAACCAGCCGAACTCGTCGATAGCCGCGACGATCCGCTCATCGGTGAACGGAATTTCGTTCGTCACCCACTGGTCATAGACTTCCGGCGGCTGGGTACGGAGCATGATGTCCTCCACCCAGTCGGTCGCCGGCCATCCGGTGGCGCCGCCCGAACCGAGGCCGATGCACCACGGCGTGCCGCCGTCGGCGACGATCTGCTCGGTGAGAGCCTTGAGTTCCTCCATCGTCTGCGGGATCTCGTAGCCCGCATCCTCGAAGTTCTCCGGCACGTACCAGACGAGGCTCTTCACGTCGATCTTGAACGGAAAGCCATAGAGCGCGGCAGTGCCGTCCTTGCCCTTATAAGTCGAGAGGTCGACCCAGGACTGTCCTGCCGCGTAGTTGTCGAGAAGCCACTTCTCGGTTTCCTCGCCGAGTGGCACCAGGAAGCCCTTCGAGGCAAGGTCGGCGATGAGGCCGGGTTGCGGCAGGACGGTGATGTCGGCGGGGCTGCCGGCCTGGGTGTCGATAACCACCTGCTGTTCGTAGTTCTCCGAGGAGGAGTACTTCACGTCGACGCCGGTGGCATCGGTGAAATAGGCGAGAACGCTCCGGAACAGCGCGTCATCCTCTCCGCGCCACGGACCGAAGATGGTCAGCGTTTGGCCGGCGAGGTCGCCGTGTGCGGCCTTGAAGTCCTCGAGGCTCTTCCAGTCGAATCTCTGGTCTTCGCCGATCGGGAACTTGAAGTCCTGGGCGCTTGCCGCGCCCGCGGTCAGCGCAAGGCCGGCCGCGAAGGAAAGTAGGGTGTAGCGAAGCGTCATCTGCAAACCTCCCATTGAGCCTCTAAAGCCACTGGTCGGGAGGTCGGACGGCGGGACGCGAGGTGTCGCCCTCACGCTGATCGTCGGCACTGTCGTTCCTCCCAAGCGCCCGGTCGTCTCTCTGATCGCTTCCAAAGCGCTTTGAAGCTATCATGGGCTAGGACCTGCCGCCCTGTCAAGCCTCGGATCTCTTCCCTATTGAACCAAGGCCGACGATCGGGACTGCCGCGATCTCGCTCGGGCCCACTGATCGCATTGGAATCATTAGTCCAGCGAAATCGAGCGCATTTGGGCAATGTCGCATGCGACGGCCAGCAGAGCCCGGGTCCATTCGCATCGCTCCAACATCCTCTTGCATCCCTTCTTGAAAGCGCTTTGAATAGGGATTCGGGAGGAATGCCGCCGTGATGAAGCTGAAGGACCTGGCGGACAAGCTGGGCCTCTCGCAGACAACCGTCAGCCGCGCTCTCAACGGGTATCCCGAGGTGAGCGAGGCGACCCGCGAGCGCGTGCTCGATGCCGCGCGCCGTTTTCACTACCGACCCAATGTCAGCGCCCGGCGTCTTGCAACCGGTCGGGCCGGGGCAATCGGTGCCGTGCTTCACTCGAACCGGAGCCTGCTCCTCGATCCGCACTACGCCGAGTTCCTCGCTGGTCTCGGCGACCGCCTCGCCGACGACGATATCGACATCGTGCTCTCGCCGGTGCGAAGCGACGAGCTCGCCAACTACCGGCGCATGGCATCCGGCAGCCGGGTCGATGCGATCATCCTGTCGAGTCCGCCGGTTGAAGACGACCGGGTCAGGTTTCTTGCCGAACTGGGCATGCCGTTCATCCTGCACGGCCGCACCGTGAGCCGGATCCCTCACGCTTGGCTCGACATCGACAACGAGGGCGCGTTCCACCACGCCACCAAGCACCTGCTCGATCTTGGCCACACGCGCATTGCGCTGATCAACGCAGACACGCGTTTCACCTATGCCTCCGACCGCGACAAGGGCTACCGCAAGGCGCTCTCCGAGCGCGGCATTGCGCCTGATCCTAAGTGGATCGCGACCGGCTGGATGACGGACGAAGTCGGGTTCCGCTGCGCGGAACGTTTTCTCTCGGAGCGGCCGCGCCCCACGGCACTCATCGTGTCGAGCATGATGATGGCGCTCGGCGCCTTTCGTGCCATCCGCTCAGCCGGGTTGGAGCTCGGTCGCGACATCTCGATGATCGCCCACGATGACGTCTTTCCCTTCCTAAATCCCGACCGCATGGTGCCGACCATGTCGACGACGCGTTCCTCGATCCGTGCCGCCGGCACGCGCATTGCCGAACTCGCCATCGAGATGCTCAACGGCCGCCCCGCCGAGAGCATTCACGAACTGTGGCCGGTCGATCTCGTCATCCGCGCCTCGACCGGACCCGCGCCCGCCGCTTGACGCGCAAGCGGTGCTGTCGGAGAAACAGACTCCCATTCTCGGAGCTCGGGCCCGCATGTCACGATCGACCGCCGGTGCGCTGATCGCGGTCGACTGGGGGACGAGCCGGCTCCGCGCCATGCTCCTCGACCGTGACGGACGAATCATCGGGGAATCCGGAAGCGACGACGGGATCGGCAGGCTCAAGCCCGGCGAACATGAAGCGGCATTCGAGAAGCTCGTCGCCCGGTGGCCCGCTGCTCCGGCGATCATGGCGGGCATGGTCGGGAGCCGCCAAGGCTGGCGCGAGGCTGCTTATGCCGAATGCCCCGCCGCGCCAGAGGCCATCGCCAACGGCATCCTTCGGCTCGAATCGGCCAAGGGCCGTCCCATCGCCATCGTGCCTGGCGTCATGGTGCGCAGTCCCGACCGCGACGGCGATGTGATCCGCGGCGAGGAGACCCAGATAGTCGGGCTGCTCGCCCGCGAGCCCAAGTTCGACGGCGTCGTCGTCCTGCCCGGCACCCACTCAAAGTGGGCGACGGTGAGCCAGGGCGCGATCGCCGACTTCCAGACGTTTCTGACCGGCGAGATGTTCGGCCTGCTCGCGCAACAATCCTTTCTCCGCCACTCGGTGAAGGAAGGCGGTGCCGAGCCGTCGACGCTTCCCGGTTTCGCTCTCGGCGTCCGCCGCACGGTCGAGGACGGCCTGCCGTTTCTCGCCGGGATCTTTTCGGTGCGCGCTCGTCACCTCCTCGATGGCGTCGATGCCGCGGACAATCTCGCCTATCTCTCCGGCCTCGTCATCGGCGGCGAGATCGCCGCGGCCCGCGACACGGGACGGCTGTGGCAGGGGCGGACGCTCCGCATCGTGGGGAGCCGGACGCTCGCCCGCGCCTATGCCCGCGCCTTCGACATCGCCGGCTACGAGGCCGAGGCGCTCGACGGCTCCGACCTTGTCGTCGCCGGATTGCTCCGCCTTGCCCGCCTTGCCGATCTCTTTCCCGCCGAGGCCGCCCGATGAGCCACTCCGTGTTCGGCGGCCACCCGCCGCTCGTCGCCATCTTGCGCGGGATCAGGCCCGACGAGGCGGAGGCCACGCTCGAGGCGTTGATCGCCTCTGGGATCGGCCTGATCGAGGTCCCCCTCAACTCGCCGGAGCCGCTCGCAAGCATCGCCATCATGGCCGAGCGCGCCGGCGGCCGCGCCCGGATCGGCGCGGGCACCGTCCTCACCGTCGACGAGGTGAAGGCGGTGGCGAAGGCGGGGGGTACGCTGATCGTCTCGCCCAACCGCGACGACGAAGTGATCCGCGCCACCAAGGCGGCGGGGCTCGACTCGTTCCCCGGAGTCTTCACGGCGACCGAGGCGCTCGGCGCGATCCGCGCCGGGGCGGACGCGCTCAAATTCTTCCCCGCCGACATCCTCGGCCCTTCGGGCATCAAGGCGATCGCCACCATCCTGCCGAAGGATGCGCCGCTCCTTGCCGTCGGCGGTGTCGATGCATCGAACATCGCCGACTACATGAAGGCCGGCGTCGCCGGTTTCGGCATCGGCTCGAGCCTCTACAAGCCGGGCCTGTCGCCGGCCGAAGTCGGGGCAAGGGCGAAGGCCATGGTCGCGGCGTGGCGGCGGGTGGTGGGGTGACCGCCTGACGAGCAGATTAGGCTCGCGAGGGGCTGTTTGTTGGGTCATCGAAGGGAAGGCCCATCTCTGAAGGCGACAGCACTTCTTCGGCTTCTTCGTCCTCCAGTTCCTCTTGTCTCAGGTCGCCTGGTATAAGACCCAAAAGTTTGGCACTGTTATCTTCGGGAAGCTTCTCGACGTCCCGCAGTTTTCTGTTCATCACTC
>DASSPO010000476.1:0-3597 GCA_035699585.1 Bauldia sp. | reverse complement strand
CTTGGCGCCGGCGCGGATCATTGCCGGGCCGCCGATGTCGATGTTCTCGACGGCCACCGCCTCTTCCGCGACGCCGTGGATCGTCGCCTCGAAAGGGTAGAGGTTGACGACCAGGAGGTCGATTTCCGGGATGCCGTGGGTCGACATCGCCTCGGCATGGGCGGCAAGGCCGCGGACGCCGAGGAGAGCGCCATGGATCTTCGGGTGAAGGGTCTTCACCCGGCCGTCCATGATCTCGGGGAAGCCGGTCAACTCCGCCACGTCCCTGGCGGCGATGCCTGCCGCGGCGAGGGCGGCGCGGGTGCCGCCGGTCGAGACGAGTTCGACGCCCCGGGCCGCAAGGGCCTTGGCGAAATCGACCAGGCCGGCCTTATCGGATACCGAGAGGAGAGCTCGGCGCAAGGGTACGCGGTCAGGCGGGGGAACGGCGAGGGCTGGGATCATCGCGTCGGCAATCAGCGCTTTCGGGCGGGCCAAGCGACCGTGGCCCGGCCCGCGAATCAGCGCGATTGTAGCGATGTGGCAGGCGGCCTGCCGCGAAATCCGGAACCGGTCAGACCGACACGCCCGCGGCGCGCACCAGGATGGCGTTCCACTCCTCCTCGGTGAGGAGCGTGCGGCTAATGGCGCAACCGTCGGCGCCGATCTCGACCACGTCGACCATGTTGAAGCCGCTCTCGTTGGCGAAGATGTGGGCGAACACGCCGGAGATCTTCACCGGCTCGAGTTCGGTCTCATACCGCCAGGCATCGGCGAAGTCCTGGTCGAAGCCGGTCTCGAGCGTGACCATCTCGCCGCCGATCTGGCCGCGATCGCGATCGAAATAAGCAAGGACATCGTCCTTGTCGTAGCAGAGCGGGCCGTAGCCTTCGTCGAAAAGCGAGACGCCGCCGACCGCCGCGGGGATGCCCGACTCGCCGCCGTGCTGCTCAGTGGCGAATTCGTCACCGTTGTTGCCCGAGGGAATGCTCGCGAGAGCGAGACCTGCCACTGAAACGGCAAGAATAGCCAGTCCGGTCGAGGCGAAGATCGACTTGCCAAGCTTCCTGGACATCTCGAATACTCCCCATTCATCCCCGGGAGCCGCCGTTAACTCTTTCCGGCCGACGCCCGTCCTGCGGTGGTAACGACGCAGAACGTGAAGTGGTTTCACGCAAGTTTTGGATTACAGGAAAATCGGCGGGCCCGCTGTGACCTGGGCCACACTCGATTAACTCCCTCCGGCGCGCTCAGCTTGACGGAACCGCCAAGGCCCCCGACAGTGCGGCGCAGTCTGCTCATCTATGGACGCCGCCATGCCGCTTCCGAAGGTTCTTGCCGTGACCGCTCTCGGTCTTGTCCTGGGCGGCTGCGTCGCCGAATCGGGCTACTGGGACGCACGGCTTGCGGAAATGCCCCTCGCCTACAACTACGGCTGCCGGAACGGGCTGTCGCAGGGGAGCGCGGTCGAGGCGGCGCTCTACTGCCCGAGCGACATGCCCTTGCCGCCGAACGGCGTGTGGCGTTCGGGGCTTAACCGCTAGACCGGCCACGACTTTCGGCCAGGAGGATCGGGGAGCGGCCATGACAATGGGGGCTTCCCGGCGGGGTGTGGACCGGTTCACAACGGCCTGCGAGGGCAGGGCGCTGACGGCTAGGCTGGCGGCAAACGGTCGGCGGCCGCTCGGATCAGGGCAACGCGGACGCCTCGGGGTGGCCAGGGGAACCTTCCCTGCACCACAAGACTTTGCTTAGGTGTCGCTTCAAACAAGCCAAAGAAATTTGGAACTGGCCGGGAACCAAAGGCCTTCAAGCACGTTTCCGGAGGTTTTCAGGCACGCCCGTCGCAATCAGAAACCAAAAGCCGCTGGACATGTTCGATAGCCAGCAACTCCTCGAAGCCCTTCCGGTGGCGGTCTATACGACCGACGCCGAGGGTCGGATCACATATTACAATGCCGCCGCGGCAGCGCTCTGGGGGCAGGAACCCCCTCCGGGCAGCCGGTGGTGCGGCTCATGGCGGCTCTATTGGCCTGACGGCCGGCCGATGGCCCACGACGAGTGCCCGATGGCGGCAACCCTCAAGGAGGGGGAGCCGGTCCGAGGCCGCTCCGCCATTCTTGAACGTCCGGACGGGACCCGCATCGCTTTCGTCCCCTACCCGACGCTGATCCGCGACGAATCCGGCGCCATCGCCGGCGCGATCAACATCCTGATGGACATCGAGGCCCAGCAGCGGTCGGAACTCGAGGCCGCGCGGCTCGCGGCGATCGTCGAATGCTCCGACGACGCGATCATCAGCAAGGACCTGCAGGGGCGCGTCACCTCGTGGAACGCCAGCGCCACCCGGATCTTCGGCTACCAGCCCGAGGAGATGATCGGCCAGTCGATCACCCGCATCATCCCGCCGGAACTCCGGTCCGAGGAAGACATGATCCTGGCCAAGCTGAGCCGGGGCGAACGGATCGACCATTTCGAAACCGTGCGCGTCGCCAAGGACGGGCGCCGGCTGGACATCTCGGTGACGGTATCGCCGCTTCGCAACAAGGCCGGACGGATCATCGGCGCCTCCAAGATCGCCCGCGACATCACCGAGCGGAAACAGGCCGCGGCGCTCCAGCGCCTCCTCTTCGAGGAATTGAACCACAGGGTGAAGAACACCCTGGCCACAATCCAGGCTATCGCCAACCAGTCGCTTCGCCGGGCGGCATCGCCGGCCGACTTCGTATCGAGCTTCGGCGGGCGAATTCACGCCCTCGCCCGGGCTCACGACCTTCTGGTCCGCAGCGAAATGAAGGGCTCGGACATCGCCGACGTGATCCGCGAGCAGGTGTTGCTTGGACCTCCTCCCGACCCGCGCATCGCCTGCTCGGGTCCCTCGGTGATGCTCGACTCGCGGGCCTCGGTGCACTTGGCCCTGGTTCTCCACGAGCTCGCGACCAATGCCCGGAAATACGGCGCGCTCTCGACGCCGCTCGGCAAGCTCACGGTCGACTGGCGCGTGGAGGCAACCGACCCCGAGCTTTACATCTCCTGGCGGGAAGAGGGCGTGCCGCAGGTCAGCGCGCCCTCCGCCCACGGCTTCGGCACGACACTGATCGAGCGCACGCTCGAATCGAACGGCGGGGAGGCATCGATCCGCTACGAGGTCGGCGGCGTGGTCTGCGACATGCGCCTGCCGCTGCCCAAGGACCATCGTCCGGCCTTCGGGGAGGCGGCGCCGGTCCGTTTCAGGGATTCCGGCATCGTCACCGGCCCCCGCTCGGGACTCCTCGGCAAGCACATCCTGATCATCGAGGACGAGCCAGTGGTGGCGATGGACCTCGAGGCGACGCTGACCGGCGCCGGCTGCAGGATCGCCGGCATCGTATCGAGCGTCGGCGCGGCCATGCAGGCGCTCGAGCAAGCGGACGTGGACGCCGCCCTGCTCGACGCCAATCTCGGGGGCGAGCCGGTTGATGAGGTCGCCGCCCGTCTGCAGCGAAAAGGCGTTCCTTTCGCCTTCGCGACCGGACACGGCCGCGACGCGCTGCCCGAGGCGTTCCGCGAGGCTCCCGTCCTGATCAAGCCCTTCGACGCGGAGCAGGTATTGCAGATGGTCCAGGGTCTGGTCGGGCG
>DASSPO010000475.1:0-5586 GCA_035699585.1 Bauldia sp. | reverse complement strand
CGTGCGCGACGACACCGGCCACGAGGAGGCATTCGACCACGCCGAAGCCTCTGTGGTGATCAACGCCTCTCCGGTCGCGGAGGCCGGGGCCGACGTCGTTGCTGCCCCCGGCGACGAGGTTACGCTGTCGGCCGCCGCCTCCTTCGACAGCGACGGAGAGATCGCGAGCTATCGTTGGGACTTCAGCGATCTCGCCGAGCCGATGGAGGGCGTCGAGGTCACGCGCGCCTTTACTGCGCCCGGGGTCTATACCGCCCAGCTCACGGTCACCGACGACAGCGGCGCGTCCAACGGCGTAGACGTCGATTCGCTCCGCATCGCCATCAACCACCAGCCGGTCGCGGATGCCGGGCCGCGCATCTTCACCGACGCAACGACTATCACCTTCGACGGAACCCGTTCGCTTGACGGCGACGGCAACCCTCTGACCTACGCCTGGGACTTCGGCGACGGCACGACGGGAACCGGCGCCATCGTCACCCATACCTATGCGGGGGGCGGGACCTATCCGGTGGTGCTGACGGTGGACGACGGCACCGGCCTCAGGAACGCATCCGCCCGGACGGCACTCGACGTGGCGATCAACCGCGCCCCGGTCGCCGTTGCCGGGGAGAACCTCGAGGTCTGCACCGGCGACATCATCGTTCTCGACGGCAGCAAATCGTCCGACGCCGAGGGTAGCGTGCTCCGCTACGATTGGGACTTCGGCGACGGCACCGGTTCGGAAATCGTCAACCCGACCAAGTCGTACGTGAAGGGTGGCACCTATCCGGTGACGCTGACCGTTCGCGACGATACGGGTCTTTCAAATGCCGCGAGCACAGATCGAATCGCCATTCGCGTCGATCAGGGCCCGGTGGCCGACGCCGGCGACGATATTCTTGCGTGCGCCGGCACCGAGGTGCAGTTCGACGGTACCGGTTCGACGGACATCGACGGCGTCGTCAACAGCTTCACGTGGGACTTCGGCGACGGCGATTCGGGCGGCGGCGAGACGCCGCGCCACATCTACGAGCGGCCGGGCGACTACCGCGCCTTTCTCACCATTGAAGGTGAGAAGGCCGGAATCTGCAGCGCTGTCTCGACCGACGAGGTCGAGGTGCGCATCATCGAGGGGCCGGTTGCCGTCATCGAGGCTCCTTCGGCCGTGCCGATAACCAGCACGGTCAATTTCGACGGGTCGGCCTCCCACATGGCCGAGGGCAGGATCACATCCTACGCATGGGATTTCGGCGACGGCTCGAGCGCGAGCGGCCCGACCGTGGCGCATCGCTACGCCGAGCCCGGCACCTACGCCGTGTCGCTCACGCTTCGGAGCGACTCGACTTCGCCCACCTGCCAGGTCGTGTCGGCTCGGCACCTCATTCGGGTCAATGCGACGCCCGTCGCCGCCGCCGGCGAGGACAAGCATGTCGCCGTTGGCGAGGAAACGGTGTTTGATGCATCGGCCTCGCACGACGTGGATGGCGGCATCGTGGCCTACGAGTGGGATTTCGGCGACGGGACGGCCGCCACCGGCATTCACGTGCGCCACCGCTATCTCGAGCCGGGCAGCTACACCGCGAAGCTTCTCGTCCGTGACGAGGCTGACCTGCCCAATTCGTCCTCCGCCGACGCTCTCATGGTCACGGTCAATCCCGCCCCCGCCCCGGCAATCGACGGGCCTGCGGTCGCCTGCATCGGCGAGGAAGTGAAGTGGAAGGCGGCCGACAGGGGCGAAGCGGCCACTTATCGCTGGATCTTCGGGGACGGCGACGAAGCGGCAACCATGGCAGCTTCGCATGCCTACCGAAATCACGGCCGCTACAGTCTCGTGCTCGTTGCCGACGACGGTAAGGGGCAAACGAACAGCGTCCAGCAAGCGACCAAGGTCGTTCATGTCAATCGGCCACCTTTTGCCGAGGCGGGCCCCGACCGGATGGTATGCCCGGGCGATACCGTAGTTTTCGATGCCGGCGCCTCTCGCGACCTCGACGGGGCGATCAGCGAGTATCGCTGGGATTTCGGTGACGGGTCCGTCGCTGAAGGGACGAACGTGAAGCACGTGTATGATCGGCCCGGCACCTACCGGGTGTCGCTGACCGCGGTCGACGACGCCCGATCGAGCTGCTCGGCCGTGACCGATGCGGTGACGGTTACGGTTAACGCGCCGCCGGTAGCCAACCCCGGGGGCGACCGCGAGGTGTGGATCGGCGGCGCCAACGACGCGATCCTGCTCGACGGGTCCGCATCGGTCGATCCGGACGGGCAGGCGCTGACCCATGACTGGCAGATCGGGTCCGAAGGCAGCGAGACTGGAGCCCGCGTCCGTTACAGCCTGTCCACCGCTGGCGAGATTCCGGTGACCTTGACGGTGAGCGACACTTCGGGCCTTGCCTGCGGTACAGCGTCGGGTACGTTCACAATTCACGCGAAGCCGCGGTAACGGCTTCCGCGCCGCCGGCGGGAACCTCCAATGCCGAGGCTTACCCTTCGCAACAAGCTGCTCCTGTTCGCGGTCATCATCGCGATCATCCCGTTGCTCATTGCCGGGCAATCGCTGATCCGCATCGCTCGCGACGAAATGAAGAGTTCGGCCAACGACCAGCTCGTCGCAACCACGCGGCAGATCGCCGACGAGATAGATTCCTATTTTGAACAGACCCTGATGGCGCCTCTTCTCCTCATCCGGAGTGCGCTCGACGACGATGCCCTCGGCATCGAGGAGAAGATTGCGCTCCTCACTCACGGCATCGCCGATCTGACCGATGTGGTCGCGCTTCAGATCACCATCGAGGGCGGCAACCTGCCGCTCGTGGTGTCGCAGGACCGCTACGCCGAGGAGCTGCGCGCCGCCGGCATTGATCCGCTTGCGGTCCTCCGCACGCCGCCCGAATTGGTAGGCACCTTCATCGCTTCGGGCGACGACCGCAGGATCAACGTCGGCTATTTGCCGGAAACCGGCGACTGGCTCGCGACCATCATGTTGCCCCTCAAGGCGCCGGTTGCGAACCAGCGTGCGGCCTTCTCGGCCCGCGTCGATCTCGATCGGCTGCGCCAGGCGGTTGCCGGACACCCCTTCCAGCGGACCGGCACGATCGACATTGTCGATGCCGACGGCCGCCGGGTCCTGGGTGACGGACCGGCCGACCTCAGCCAGCGCGCCATCGTCCAGGAAGCGTTGCCGCGGATCAAGACCGGGACGCCGGTGATTGCCGTGGAGTCATATACCGGCCCGGACGGCGAAAAGGCGCTCGGCGCTTTTGCCGTCCCGGGAACGATTCCCTGGGCTGTGCTGGTCGAGAAGAGCGAGGCCGACGCCTACTATGCCGTCGGGCAGATGATCGAGAGCCTCGGCATCTGGATCGCTGTCGGACTCTTCGCGGCAGCGATCGCTGCCGTCATCTTCGCCTTTCGTATCAGCCGCCCGATCCTCCGGATCGGCGAAGCCGCCACCGAGGTGGGAAAGGGCAACTTCGCCGCCCGGGTCACCGGCGTCCGCAGCCGCGACGAGATCGGCGACCTCGCCGAGCGGATCAACACGATGATCGTCCAGATCAACGAGCGCTTCCAGCTCGCGAAGTTCGTTTCCGGCGGCACGATCGCCGCGATCCAGAAGTCCGATATCGGCGGCGTCCGGCTCGGCGGCGAACGACGCGAGGTGGCAATTCTCTTCGCCGACATTCGCGGCTACACGGCCTTCGCGGAGCCGCGCTCGCCGGAGACCGTGGTCGAGGTGCTCAACTACTACTTTCAGCGCCTAGCCGACCTCGTCGCGGCCCATAACGGTGACATCGACAAATATGTCGGCGATCAGATCATGGCCGTCTTCCTGGGCGAGAGAATGGCGGCGGATTCGGCCGCCTGCGCGCTTGCCGTCCAGGACGTGATGGACGAGCTCAAGGCCGAACATCCCGAGTGGGGCCTCGACATCGGCATCGGCGTCGACATGGGCGAGGTGGTGATGGGAGCGATGGGGTCGAAGGAGCGAATGGACTACACGGTCCTCGGCGACCATGTGAACATCGCGGCGCGGCTCTGCTCTTACGCCGCGGCCAGACAGACGATCGTTTCCGAAGCCGTCGCCGACAAGATTGGAACCGATCCTAGATTTCGGCTCGAGTCGCTCGAGCCGATCAAGGTCAAGGGCAAGAGCACGCAGCTCAACGTCTACGCGGTGACCCGCGGAAGGGTCGTTGGAGAGCCGGCCTCCATCCTGGAAAAGGTCGCCGACTAGTGGCCGAATTCGGTGGTTGCCGATCCGGCAAATCACTATGCCGGGGATGACGGCAGCGTGACATCCTGAGCCGAGTGCCGTATTCAAGGCGGCCTCGCGGAGACGCTCATCACTCGAACGAGCATGCCCAAAAAACCGTCCGGCATGAGGAAGGGCCTCGCCAACTATGGCGACGCCGGCTTCTCGCTGTTTCTGCGCAAGGCCTTCATCAAGGCGATGGGCTACTCCGACGAGGCGCTCGACCGCCCGATCGTCGGGATTACCGATACCTTCTCCGGGTACAATGCCTGTCACCGCAACGTCCCGGATATCATCGAGGCGGTAAAGCGTGGGGTGATGCTCGCCGGTGGCCTGCCGATCCCTTTCCCGATCGTCTCGATCCACGAGTCCTTCTCGCACCCAACCTCGATGTTCCTGCGCAATCTCATGGCGATGGACGCCGAGGAGATGATCCGGGCGCAGCCGATGGACGCGGTCGTGCTGATTGGCGGCTGCGACAAGACCGTGCCGGCGCTGTTGATGGCGGCAGCGAGCGTCGACATCCCGGCGATCCTCGAGGTCACCGGGCCGATGATCACCGGAAGCTGGCGAGGGGAACGACTGGGTGCCTGTACGGATTGCCGCCGCTTCTGGGCGATGCATCGCGCCGGCAAGGTGAGCGAAGGGGAGATCGACGAGATCGGGGACCGGCTCGCGCCAGGCCCGGGCACCTGCATGGTGATGGGCACGGCGTCCACCATGGCGCTCGTCGCCGAGGCGCTCGGGATGATGCTTCCCGGCGGCGGAGCGATTCCTGCCGTCGATGCGGACAGGCTCCGCCATGCCGAGGCGACCGGGGCAGAGGCGGTGCGGCTGGCGCGGACCGGGCGGCCGCGCCCGAGCGAGATCATGACCGAGGCCGCCTTCACAAATGCGCTCCGCGTGCTCCAGGCCGTGGGCGGGTCGACCAACGGCGTCATTCACCTGACCGCGGTGGCAGGCCGCCTCGGCATCGACCTCGATCTCGACGCTTTCGATGCCATCGGCAAGGAGACGCCGGTGCTCGTCGACCTGAAGCCGGCCGGCCGGCACTACATGGAGGACCTTGAAAAGGCGGGCGGTCTTGCGGCTGTCCTCCGCGAGCTCGAGTCGATGCTCGAGACCTCGACGTTGGCCGTCAATGGCAGGACGCTTGCCGAAAACATCGCCTCCGCACCGCCGCCGTGGCCCCAGGACGTGGTGCGGCCGGTGTCCAACCCGATCCACCGCGGCGGCGGCATCCGTGTGCTTCGCGGCAATCTTGCGCCTAACGGCGCGCTCATCAAGCAGGCGGCGGCGTCGAAGACGCTGCTCAACCACACCGGCCGCGCCGTGGTCTTCGACTCGCTCCG
>DASSPO010000474.1:0-3801 GCA_035699585.1 Bauldia sp. | reverse complement strand
GTGCGGGCCCTTGCCACAGGCGACGGCGTGCTGATTGTAGCGGGCCGCTTCGAGGGGGTCGACGAGCGCGTGATCGCCGCCCGGGCTCTCGAGGAAGTGTCGATCGGCGACTACGTGCTCTCCGGCGGCGAGATCGCCGCGATGGCGGTGCTCGACGCGGTCATCCGGCTTCTCCCGGGGGTCATGGGGAACGCCGCCTCGGCCGCGAGCGAGAGCTTCGCCGAGGGCCTGCTCGAATACCCGCAATATACCCGGCCGCAGGTGTTCGAAGGGATGGCGATCCCGGATGTCCTCCTCTCCGGCGACCACGGGAAAATCGCGGCGTGGCGCCGTGCCGAGGGGCTCAGGATCACGCGCGAGCGCCGGCCCGATCTTCTGCGAACGCCGGAATCGACAAAGCCGGACGTTTAGAGTATGGAACCGCTCGATTTCAGCCATGGACGCGCTGGGCAGAGCGGAGAGCCGCCGGGTTCGCCGCCAGGCTACGTGCCGCGGGACAGAAAGGTCAATAAAATGAACATCATCCAGGAGCTCGAGAAAGAGCAGGCCGCCGTCATCGCCAATATGCGCGCCATACCCGACTTCGCGCCCGGCGACACCGTCCGGGTCAACGTCAAGGTGACGGAAGGCACGCGCACGCGGGTCCAGGCCTACGAAGGCGTGTGCATCGCGCGGGCCGGAGGCGGCCTGAACGAGAACTTCACCGTCCGCAAGATCTCCTATGGCGAGGGCGTCGAGCGCGTCTTCCCGATCTACTCCCCGGCGATCGACTCGATCGAGGTGGTCCGGCGCGGCAAGGTCCGGCGCGCGAAGCTCTATTATCTTCGCGGACGCCGCGGCAAGTCGGCCCGCATCGCGGAAAAGCAGGATCACGGCCCGCGCGACGAGGCGGAACCGGCCACGGCCGCCGAGTAGTCCGGCGCCGCCTCGCGGCTGCATCCCCGACAGTATTCTTGAAGTCCGAGGCGCGGCCCCCCATTGGCCGCGGACCCTCCCTGGCGCCGGCGCTCGGGCATGCCTAGATCGTGTCCGGGAAATGCGCCATGTCCAGCTATCTCGACGCCAACCGGGCCAACTGGGACGAACGTGCCGATGTCCATATCGCGGACACGAGCGGCACCTACTCGATCGGGCCGTTCCTGGCGGGCGAAGACATCCTCTGTCCGATCGAGGCTTCCGAGATCGGAGAGGTCGCGGGGCTCGACGTTCTTCATCTCCAGTGCCACATCGGGCTGGACACGCTGTGCCTCGCCCGGCGCGGGGCACGCGTGACCGGCCTCGACTTTTCCGAGAATGCCCTTCGTCACGCCACCACGCTCGCCGCACGCGCCGGTCTCGAGGCCCGATTCGTGCTCGGCGACGTCTACGAGGCGCCGGAGCGCGTCGGAGGACAATTCGACCTCGTCTACACGACCTGGGGCACCATCTGCTGGCTTCCCGACATTCGCCGCTGGGGTGCTACCGTGGCCGCGATGCTCAGGCCCGGCGGCCGGCTCTACTTCGCCGACACGCATCCCATGATTCAGCCGCTCGACGAGGCCAACGGGCTGCTGGTTCCGACCTTCAACTACCGGACGCCCAAAGGCGTCCCTCTGGCTTTCACGGTCAACCAGACCTACACCGGCGACGCTCGCCAGCTCCGCAACACCGATAACTTCGAGTGGATCCATCCGCTCTCCGACATCCTGATGGCGCTCATCGATCACGGGCTCACCATCGAGCGGCTCGCCGAGCACGAGGCGCTGCCCTGGCAGATGTTCCCGATGATGGTGAGAGGCGAAGACCGGATGTGGCGTCTTCCCGCCGGCCACCCCCGGCTCCCGCTCAGCATTTCGATCAGCGCGGTGAAGCGCTGAGGCTCACGTCCCGGGCGCCTTGGTCACGACCGCGATGATCGGTCCGAAGCCGCCGTGGCCCGGCCCGTCGTTCCGGCCAAGCTCGGGGGCATAGAGGGCCGAGGCCGAGCCGCCGTCGAGAAAGAGCGCATCCTTGCACTTCAACCGGTCGCGGAAGAATCGCGCGAAGTCGTGGAAATTGACCGTTCCCTCGGTGATGACGAAATGCACCTTGTCCGGTGTCGGTGCGCACACGCCGTTCCTTGGATTGCGATCGCTGGAGCCGGGGATGAAAACCGGATGGACCTCTCCGTCGATGACCAGCATCGGGCCGGACTGGGTGGCGAAACGAACGTCAGGCCGCCGCGCGAGGAACGCCTCGGTGGTCATCACACCGGCGCCATCCCTGCCGATATAGAAGATGCCGTTGGGCTTCTTGTAGAAGTTCGGCACGGGTCTGACGTTCGCCGGCGCTTCCCTGGTATTGACCGGAGCGAGCTCCTGCCCGCCTTCGATATAGAGGCCGATCGGGCTGAAGTCCTCGCCGTACATGCCGCCATTGGTGGCGAAGACGAGCCGTTGGCCCTTTCCTTCGAGATGACCTGCAAGCGCGGTGAAGGTGCCGAAGGCCTCACCGTCAGGATGGCGCCAGAAGAAGCGGATGTCGCTTTCGGGAAGGTCGAAACTGCAGACGATGAAGCCGCTCTCCTCGAAGCTCTCGCTCACGCAGTCGGCGGGAGCGGCGTGAACGCCCGCGAGCAGGGCGGCGGCCAAGAGTGCGAATCGAGTGAGGACAGGCATAGCCAAACCCATCATACTGGCACCGGCATTTCAAATTGCGGGAAAGAGGCGGAACCATGCCCCGAGGCGTCCGGTCCATGCTCGCTGCACTCGTGCTCCTTTTCGCAACCGCGGCAGTGGCGGCCGACCCGCTCTCCCTCACGGTGCTCAAGGCCGAGGCGATCAGGGACATGGCAACCGGACAGCCGGTCGTGAGCATCACCTTCGACGCCGCCTCGACGGAGGCCTTCGCCACCTTCACCCGCGACAATGTCGGGAGAGAGACCGTGGTGCGCATCGACGGCGAGGAGATCATGCGCCCGATCATCCGCGAGCCGATCACCCAGGGCACCGTGCAGATCAGCGGCAACATGACGATGGCGGACGCAGGAGACCTCGCACTCCGCCTTACCTTGGGCGATGCCCGGATCGAGGTCGAGCTCGTCGAGGAATAGCCGCCCGGCACCCGCCGATATCCGCGGTCACGCTGCCGCCATGCTCCCGTCATCGTGACGAAATGCGCAGATGTTTTCGGTTGTGAGCCAGGATTCGGCTGCCCTCGTCCGGCGCCGTATGATCAGGGACCAGCACCAAGGACATCCGGAATGAAGACCGACACTGCACATCGCGCCTGGGACGAAAAATGGGCAACCGAGGAAGGCCGCGCCGGCTACACTTCGGCCGAGCCGGACGTGATCGAAACGGCGACGGAGCTGTCGGCGCGCCTTGGGTCGGTCCGTGCCCTCGATCTCGGCTGCGG
This sequence comes from Bauldia sp., assembly GCA_035699585.1. Lineage (GTDB taxonomy): Bacteria > Pseudomonadota > Alphaproteobacteria > Rhizobiales > Kaistiaceae > Bauldia. The sequence goes on along the minus strand of DASSPO010000474.1, from coordinate 426 downwards.
CGTCGGCCGGCATGCGCTTCTGTTCGCGCGGCTCGGTTTCGAGGTGAGCGCCGTCGATCTGGCCGAGGCCGGTCTCGCCGAGCTGCGGCGGGCCGCGGCGGCCGAGGATCTCGAGATCGACGCCAGGGTCGCGCCGATGACCGAGTTGCCCTTCGCCGACGGCGCGTTCGACTACGTGCTCTCCTTCAACGTGCTCTGTCACGGCGACCGGGAGATCGTGCGGACCGCGATCGGCGAGATCCGCCGCGTGCTCAGACAAGGCGGCGTCTTCCAGGGGACGATGCTGTCCAAGCGGAACGCCGGGTTCGGCATCGGCACCGAAGTCGCCCCGGACACCTTCGTCCGCGAGCCCGGCCATGACATGGACGAGGAAGACAAGGCCCACCCCCATTTCTACTGCGATGCCGCCGGGCTGGTCGCGCTCTA
>DASSPO010000473.1:0-14460 GCA_035699585.1 Bauldia sp. | reverse complement strand
CCGGCGCCATGGTTCAGCTCATCCAGGCGATCATCGTCATCTCGGTCGCGGCGTCGGAGTTCTTCATCCGCCACCGCGTCCACTGGGTGCGGGGGACCGGCTGATGGATTTCCTGGTCAACTGGGTCGGCAACATCCCCGGATTCGCCGTGCCCTTCGCGCTCGCCGCGCTCGGCCTGATCCTCACCGAGAAATCCGGCGTGCTTTCCCTCGGCGCCGAGGGGTTCATGCTGATGGGGGCGATGGCCGGGGTCGGCGCCGTCATCGTCGGCGGCCAGCCGATGATTGCGCTGGTTGTCGCCGCGCTCGCCGCGGCGCTGGTGTCGCTGATCTTCGCCGGGCTGGTGGTCGTGCTTCGCGTCAACCAGGTGATCGCCGGCCTCGCCATGGTCTTTCTCTGCCAGGGGCTCACCAGCCTGATCGCCTCGGTCGAAGGCTGGAGCAGCGTCGCCATCGTCGGCCTCCCCAAGCTGCCCATTCCCGGGCTCGCCGACGTTCCGGTTGTCGGCCGCATCCTCTTCCGGCAGGACATCGTGGTCTATCTGACGGTGCCGATCTTCCTTGCCGTCCAGTGGTTCCTGATGCGGACCGAGACCGGCCTCAGGCTGCGCGCCGTCGGCGAGAACCCGGAAGCCGCCGACTCGGCCGGCGTCAACGTCGCGGCCTACCGGACCGGCGCGATCATGGCGGGCGCGGCGCTGGTCGGGCTCGCCGGCGGGTACCTCTCCGTGGCGGTCGCCAAGATCTGGGTCGACGGCATGGCCGGCGGACGCGGCTGGATCGCCATCGCGCTGGTCATCTTCGCGCGCTGGCATCCGTGGCGGGCCCTGTTCGGCGCGATCCTCTTCGGCTCGATCGAGGCGCTCATCCCGCGGGTCGCCGCCGTCGGCATCCAGGTGCCGCAGTACTTCATGCTGATGACGCCCTACGTGGCGACGCTGCTCGTCATGATCTGGGCGGCTCTCCGCGGCAACATGCGCCTGGACGAGCCCGGCGCGCTGGGCCGGCCGCACGTGCGGGAGGAGCGGCGGTGAGCGGGCGCCGCACGCTGCGCCGCGACGACACGGCGCTTGTCGTCATCGACATGCAGGCCCGCCTGATGCCGGCGATCGACGGCGGCGAGAAAGCGGTGGCGAAGGCCGTATTCCTCGTCGAAGTCGCCGAGAAACTCGGCGTGCCGGCGCTGTTCACCGAGCAGAACCCGGCGGGTCTCGGCCCGACCGTGCCGCCGCTCAAGCCGTTCGTCGAGCAGCTCTTCGTCAAGCGCCATTTCAGCGCCGCCAACGAGCCGGGCTTCTTCGAGCGCCTGCCGCCCAACCGGATGACGATCGTCGTCGCCGGCGCCGAGACCCATGTCTGCGTGCTCCAGACCGTGCTTGGCCTCCGCGAGCGCGGTTACGGCGTTGCGGTGGTGGCCGACGCGGTCGGCTCGCGCTACCCCGCCGACAAGGAGGCGGGTCTCCGCCGCATGGCCGAGCACGGCGCCGAGATCGTCAGCGCCGAGATGGTCGCCTTCGAGTGGCTCGACACCTGCGACCACCCCGACTTCAAGGCGGTGATCGCGCTGGTGAAGGGGCTTTGAGAGCGTGAGCCGGCGGCGTCCGCCGCCGGCCCAAGCGTCCCCGGAAAATCGCTCAAGTCTCGGGCACGTAGCGGTAGGCCGAGCCGGCCTTCTCGGCGTAACCGATGCCGGGATACGGCCAGTGATAACCGACGAGTCTCTTCTTCTCGCTGGCCGCCTGGTCAAGCAGCCGGACCCGGCTCGCCGCCGCAAGGTCCTGGATGCTGTCCATCGCGAAGCGCCACGCCGGATGCTCGAACGAGATCGTCGGGAACACGATTGCGTCGGCAACGAGAATCAGCCCGTCGCCCCCGGCAATCTCGAACGAAACATGGCCGGGCGTGTGGCCGGCCGTATCGAGGACGCTCACTCCGGCGATCACCTCCTCGCCGGGCTTCATCATCGTGACGATGTCCTTGACGGCCTCGAACTGGCGCTTGCTCTCGGTCGGGATGGCCTGGAAGTCCGGCGGGAACAGGTTGACCGTATCGGGGTTCATCCAGAAGTCCCACTCGGCCGCCGTGGCATAGTACGTCGCCTTGGGGAATTGGAGCGCGTCCGGCCCGGCGATCGTCCCCCAGAGGTGGTCCGGGTGACCGTGGCTGAAGACGACCTTGGTGACGCTGTCGGGGTCGATGCCGGCGGCGATCATGTTCTCCCTGAGCTTGCCGGCGGTCGGGCCGAGACCCGTTCCCGAGCCCGTATCGATCATCACCAGATCGTCGCCGCGCCTCAACAGCGTGATGTTCGCGGGCAGTTGGCTCGTGCCGGGCTGGAAGTTCGCGGCCTTGAAAGCCGCGGCGAGCTCGTCGGGCGGCGCATCCGACGCGAGGAGCGGCGCCGGCGGCGTGACATGCCCGTCGCTGATCACGATGATTTCGAAGTCGCCGTGGGTGAAAGCGTGGGGCGCACCGGCGGCGGCCGAAGCGCGGGGCAGGATTGCGGCGGCAGCGATGCCGGTGACGCCGGCAAGGAACGCGCGCCGTGTGAGGGGTGACGCGCCCGGGACGAACGGCAGAGTCTTCATCTTGGTTCTCCTCCCTGATGAGAGTTCGAACTTCAATGCCTCCTCGCGCCGATGAGACTACTCCTGCCGCGGGCCAAGCTCACGATGAAAGAATGCAACCACGCGTCGAAAGGCCGGCTGCCGTCCGGGCGATGCCGGGACGACAGCTCCGGGCCTACCGCCCCCGCTTCTTCGCCTTCGCTCCCGGCCAGCTCTTGCCGAACGACCGCACCGCGAGCTCGCCGCAGTCGTAGAAGGCGACGATGCGGCAGGGGCACGATTCCAGCCCCTCGTACTTCCACGGGAAGGCGCCGATGATGCAGCGGGTGTTGAGCGCCTTGTCGATGTCGCCCCCGACGTTCTCGGCGTGGATCAGCCCTTCCTGGAAGGCGTAGTTGTGGAAGGGGAAGATGTTGTTCACGACCTTCCGCCCCGACTTCTTGTGCCTGTACTGGTAGGGCGGGAAGAATTCCTCGAGGCTCATGCCGACGTGCTTCTCGAAGGCCTTGGCGAGGTCCTTCCGCATGAAGCGGATGGTGGTGTTCATCGGGTGGTCGCCCGAGCCGCAATCGATCCCCCACCACCGGATACCCTTGTCGAGCATCCAGTCGACCAGCTCCTTCGACCCGCCCGGATGCATGCAGAAGTAGCGGACGAGATCCTGCTGCGGCATGCCCTCGTAGTAGCGGTGGTAGCCGGTGTGCAGCATCAGGATGTCGCCCTTCTCGATCCTGACGCCCGTCGACTCGATCATGTCGGGGGTGATGAGCGACCAGTCGCTGACCTTGTCGGAGATGTCGATGATGACGCCCGGCCCGACCAGGAATTCGAGCGGGTAGGAGGCCATGTCGCCCTCGCGGCCGTCGGTGGCGTGGAGCGCGCCGTCGATATGGGTGCCGACATGCATGGCGGTGTCGATCCGCTGCGCCACGATCGACACCGTCTGCAGGTTCTGCGCGTAGTACATCTTGTTGCCGGCGTAGCCGACCCAGCCCGGCGTGTGCACGCTCATCGGGTGCGACAGGTCGATCATCTTCATCTCAGTTCATCCTTCTCGGAAGAGTCACTTTCGTTTCATCGCACCCGACGCCAACCCTCCCTCGAAGGGAGGGTTGGGGGCGTGTGTGTGTTGGGCATCGCGCGCTGGCTATTCCGCGGCGGCGGCGACCGGCGCGGCACTCCGCCATTCGGCGAGGAGGTCGGCCGAATCCATAACCAGCCCGAGGTGGAGCGACACCATCTTCAGCGCCGCGTCCTCCATTTCGATATTGGTGCCCCGGACGAGGTCGCGGAGCACGACCACGCGATAGTTGAGGTTGGAGGCGTCGAAGGCCGCGTTCAGCACACAGCAGTCGGTGAAGCCGCCGTCGAGGACCACGGTGCGGATGCCCATGTTGCGGAGGAGAAAATCGAGGTCGGTCGGGTAGAACACCGAGAGCCGCTTCTTGGTGTCGACGACCAGATCGCCCGGCTCGACGCGCGTCACCAGCTCCGTCCAGCGGGAGCCTTCGATCGCGTGCTCGTCGGCGTTCGGGATGTCGCCGACATAGAGCGGAAAAGTGAGCCGCCAGGCCGACGGGATGCCCTTCACGTCGTCGACGCCGCCCTTGCGGAGCACGGTCTTGACATGGATGACGGGGACGCCCAGGGCGCGCGCCCGGTCGTGGAAGGCATCGATCGGCTTGACGATCTCGCGCGCCCGCGGGGCGGGACACGGGCAATCAGGCGTGTCGGCGAGGTGGCCCTCGTGCATGTCGATCGAGACGATGGCGGTGTGGGCCCGGTCGGAGAAGGTCTCGAATCCGGCGGGCAGGTCGCGCTTCTCGCCATAGACATAGGCTTTCATCGGCACCCTCCTTCCCTCAGGAGTCCTTGGGCCAGGCGCCGACCGCCTTGAGCATGCGGAAATCGGCCGGGCAAGGGCCGCCGGTCGACACCACCTCGACCCCGCGGTCGGCGGCGACCGCATGCTTCACCCCGATCGGCACGTGGATCGCCTGGCCCTCATGGAACGGAAGCCTCACGCCGTTGTCGAAGTCCTCGACCGTGCCTTCGCCGGAGAGAATGAAGATCGTGTCCTCGGACTCGACGTGGATATGGGGGACGTTGGCCTCGCCGGGCTCAAGCCGGACATAGTTCATGTTCGCCGTCATCGCGCCGACGCCCGGCCAGACGATCAGTCGCGCATCGCGCGAGATGATGGGCAGCATGCGGTCAGGCCGGTCGCGATGATAGACGCGGATCGCCAAGGGGGCCTCCGTCAGGCGGCGAGGGTGCGGTAGAGCGAGGGGTCGGCCGGGCAGGGCCCGCCGACCAGCTCGATTCCGTCCGCCCCTGCCTCGACCAGATAGGACGTGCCGGGCTCGACATGGAAGATCGAGCCTTCGACCAGCGGCGCCGACGTGCCGGTATCGGGATCGCGCACGGCGCCGCCGCCGCCGATCACCGAGTAAACCGCTTCCATGGGATGACGGAGCGGGACGGTGGCGCCTCCCGGGCCGAGCGAGATGCGGTGCATCGAGCGCATCGTCGCTCCGACGCCGGGCCAGACCACCGCATAGGCCTCGCCTTTGCCGGCCACGATGGGGAGACGGGGACAGCGTTCGTCGGCATCGAAAACGGCGACGCGCGGGCTTTGAGACATGCGGGAATCCGTGTCGGACGAGTTATCAATGCCATCAAATCATTTTGATACCGCTCAATCAACGGCTTTCGCCGCCGCCTTGCCGGCGGCGCGGATCGGGATACACTCGCGGGCCAGTTGCGGAACGGGGGAAAGGACTTGGCGAAACAGGCGACGGCGAGAGCGGCGCTCAACGACAGCGCCGGGGATGCGATCGCGCTGATCGGCACGCGCATCCGCGACGTGCGGACGATGAAGGGCATGCCGCTTCGCGCGCTCGCCCAGTCGACCGGGCTGTCGATGTCGATGCTGAGCCTGGTGGAGCGCGGCAAGACCAGCCCGTCGATCGGCACGCTGATCGCCATCTGCTCGGCGCTCGACGTTCACATGGCCGACCTGCTCGCGCCGGTGAATTTGATCAGGGCCAGCCCGGTGTCGCGCGTCGCCGAGCAGACCGTGGTGCAGACACGCGCCGGTGTCGAGCGGCGCATCCTTCGCGACGACCGGGCCAACGGGGTCGAGATCGCCGTCAACCAGTACGCACCCAACACCGGCAGCGCGCCGACGCCGATCCATCATGAGGGCTTCGAATACGGCATCGTGCTCGACGGCCAGCTGACGGTGGAGCTCGACGGCAAGACCCATACGCTCAAGCCCGGCGACCTCATCTCCTACGATTCGGCGCGGGATCATCGCATCTGGAACCACGGCGCGCGGAAGGCGCGGGCGCTCTGGATCAACCTCCGGCGACCGCGCGTGGGTTGAGCATCACTGAATTCGTTTGAAGGGTATTCAACGAGGCGCTAGGCTCCCGAGGCATGAAACCGGCGGCTTTCGAATATTTCGCGCCGCGCTCGGTGGAGGAAGCGACCGCGCTCCTCGCCCAGCATGGCAGCGACGGCCGCGTGCTCGCCGGCGGCCAGAGCCTGGTGCCGGCGATGAACTTTCGCCTGGCGCGGCCGGCGGTCCTCGTCGACATCAACGGTATCGACCGGCTTGCCGGGGTGCGCGAGGAGGGCGACCGGATCATCGTCGGGACACTCACCCGCCACGTCGTCTTCGAGAAGCCGGTCACTGACGGGCCGCTCGCCAAGCTGCTCCCGACGATTGCGCACAACATCGCGCATCTCCCGATCCGCATCCGCGGAACCTTCGGCGGGTCGATCGCCCACGCCGACCCGGCGGCGGAGTGGTGCGCCCTCGCCGTGGCGCTCGGCGCCGAGATCGTCGTCCGCAGCACCGGCGGGAGCCGGACCGTGGCGGCGGGCGACTGGTTCAGGTCGATCTTCACCACCGACCTCCGTGACGGCGAGATGGTGACGGAGGTGCGGCTGCCGCGTCTTGGCGACGACTGGCGCTGCGGCTTCGTCGAATTCAACCGCCGCGCCGGCGACTTCGCTCTCGTCGCCGCGGTGGCGGCGCTGCGGATCGAAGGCGGGTTGATCCGCGAGGCACGGCTCGCCCTCGGCGGAGTCGTCGACAAGCCGGTCCGGGCCGAGGCGGCCGAGTCCCTCCTCCTCGGCCAGACGCCGGGCGATCCCGTCTTCCGCGCGGCGGCGGAAGCGGCGCGAGGCAGCCTCGAGCCGTTCGGCGACATCCACGCGGACGCGGAATACAAGTCCGAGCTGGTCGCGGTGATGGCGCGGCGGGCGCTGGAGCGGGCGGTCGCGGCATGACCTGGGTCGGGCGCCCGCTGCCCCGGAGCGAGGACCGGGCGCTGCTGTCAGGTTGCGGCTGGTTCACGGCGGACGCGGCCGGGGACGCCCGCGCGGTCGCCTTCGTGCGGAGCCCGGTGGCGCGCGGCCGCATCCTCAATATCGAGCGGCCGGAGGGGGCAACCGTGGTCACGACCGCCGAGCTCGCCGGTGTCGCCGGCATCCGTCCGCTTCTCCACCGGCCCGACTATGTCGCGGTGACGCAGCCGATCCTGGCCGACGGCGCGGTCACCTTTGCCGGGCAGCCGATCGCCGCGGCGATTGCCGAGACCCGGGAGGAAGCCGAGGATGTCGCCGAGCAGGTATTCGTCGATATCGAGCCCGAGGACGCGGTCGTCGACCTCGACCGGGCGCTTGCGCCGGGCGCCCCGCTGGTCCACGCCCATGCGGCGGGGAACCTGCTTGTCGAGGGCAAGATCGAGACGAAGGGCTTCGCCGAGGCGCTCGCCGGCGCCGCCGCGACGGTCGAGATCGATGTCCGTTCCCACCGGCAGAACGCGACGCCCATCGAGGCACGCGGCGGGCTTGCCGCCTTCGACCGGCGCACCGGGCGCGTCACGCTCACCTGCTCGACGCAGATGCCGCACATGCTCCGCACCGGAATTGCCGATTGCCTCGGCATGCCGGAGCGCGAACTCCGCGTCGTCGCCCCCGACGTCGGCGGCGGATTCGGCCAGAAGATGGCGCTGATCCCGGAGTACGTGTTCCTGGTCTGGGCGGCGCGGCTATACGGCGGCTCGGTTGCCTGGATCGAGGACCGGCGGGAAAACCTCACCGCGTCCTTCCACAGCCGCGACCAGCGGCACATCGTGCGCGGGGCGTTCGCCGCCGACGGCCGGCTCCTTGCCGTCGAGGCGGATATCCGCTGCAACGTCGGCGCCTATTCCTGCTATCCGGTGACTTGCGGGGTCGAGCCGCTGATGGCGATGGCCGAGTTTCCGGGCCCCTATGACGTGCGCGAATACAAGGTCCGGTCGCGCGGCGTGACGACCAACACCTGCCCGATGGCGCCCTATCGCGGCGTGTCGCGTCCGGCGATCACGCTGTCGATGGAGCGGCTCATGGACTGCGCGGCGGCGCGGCTCGGAATCGAAGCGGCGGAGATCCGCCGCCGGAACCTCGTCACCGACTTCCCCTACAAGACCGCGACCGGGATCACCTACGACGAGGGCTCCTACCGGCAATCGCTCGAGCTCGCGGAAGAGACGGTCAATCTCGCCGCCTTCCGCGAACGTCAGAAAGCGGAGTGGGCGAGGGGCCGCTATCTCGGCATCGGCTTCGCGGTGTTCAACGAGCGCTCCGGCTACGGCACGCCAGCCTTTGCGGCGCGGAGCATGGACATCACCCCCGGCTACGAGCGGGTCGAGATCGCCATGGACCCCTCCGGCCACGTCGAACTCCGGATCGGCGCCTCGCCGCACGGGCAGGGACTGCAGCAGGCGCTTCGTCAGCTCGTCGCCGACGTCCTCGGCATCACGCCAGACACGATCCATGTGATCCACGGCGACACCGACGCGACGCCATATGGCTGGGGCACGTTCGCCAGCCGCTCCATGGTGATCTCCGGCGGGGCCTGCAAGCTCGCCGCGGAGAAGCTCGCGACAAAGCTCCGCGCCGCCTCCGCGACGCTGCTTCAGGCGGATCCCGCCAGGATCACGCTCGCCGGAGGGGAAGCGCGGGCCGAGGGCGGCGGCCATGTCGGGATCGCCGAGGTGGCGCGCGCCGCCTATCACAAGAGCCACCGTTTCGGGAACCACGAGGATTCGGGCCTGATGGCGTTCGCCACCTACGACCCGCCGGGGACCTATTCGAACGCCTGCCATGCCGCGCTGGTCGAGGTCGACGTCGAAACCGGCGGCGTGAGGATCGAGCGGTTCATCGCGGTCGAGGACGCGGGCCTGCTGGTCAATCCGATGATCGCCGACGGACAGGTGCACGGCGGCATCGCCCAGGGGATCGCCAACGCGCTGCTCGAAGAGATCGTCTACGACCCCGCCGGCAACATTCTCACCGCGTCGCTCGCCGACTTTCTGCCGCCCACCGCGAGCGAGGTGCCGCCGATCGAGATCCGCCACCTTGAGACGATCACCGACGCATCGATCACCAAGGCCAAGGGACTTGGCGAGGGCGGCGCGATCGGTGCGCCGGCGGCGGTGATCAACGCGATCTCGGACGCCCTTCGCCCGCTCGGCGTCGAGCTGTTCGAAATGCCGGCGACGCCGCGACGCATCCGCGCGGCGATCCGCTCCGCGACCGGGAAGACCGCCGCATGACGAAAAGGACGATCACGCTCAACGTCAACGGCGCGGCGTACGCGATAGCCGTCGAACCGCGCCGGACGCTCGCCGATGCGCTTCGCGAAGACTGCCGGCTCACCGGCACCCACCTCGGCTGCGAGCACGGGGTCTGCGGCGCCTGCACGGTGCTGGTCGACGGCGATCCGGTGTGATCGTGCCTGATGTTCGCCGTCCAGGCGGAGGGGCACGCGATCCGGACCGTCGAGGGGCTCGCGAGGGACGGCGTCCTCCACCCGATGCAGGAAGCCTTCTCAGCCCATCACGCGCTGCAGTGCGGCTTCTGCACGCCCGGGTTTCTCATGCTCGCGGTCGGCGCGCTGGAGCGCAACCCGGATATGAACGAGGACGAGCAGCGCGAGATGCTGTCGTCCAATCTCTGCCGCTGCACGGGCTACCAGAACATCCTCACCGCCGTCCGCGCGGCGGCCGAAAAGATGCGCTGATGCCGGTCATCGGCCGGTCGGTCCGCCGGCTCGAGGACGGGCCGCTTCTGACCGGACAAGGCCGCTTCGCCGCCGACGTTTCGTTTCCCGGCCAGCTCCATATGCGGGTGGTGCGCTCGCCACTGGCGCACGGCCGGCTCCTCGGCGTCGACGCCTCCGAGGCGTTGGCGATGCCGGGCGTGACAGCGGTGTGGACCGGCGCGGATGTGTCAGCCATCCCGCCGATCGACTTTCGCATGACGCGGGTTCCCGGCCTCTCGCCCTATCGCCAGCCGATACTGGCCCGCGACAAGGTGCGCTATGTCGGCGAGCCGGTCGCCGCGGTCTTCGCCGAAGACGCCTACCTTGCCGAGGACGCGGCCGGCCTGGTCTTCGCCGACATCGAGGATCTTCCGCCGGTGCTCGACGCAACGGCGCCGCCTGCCGACTTCGACGACGGACGCTCGACGGAACCGGCGGTGATCCGCAAGGGCTACGGCGACGTCGACGCCGCCTTTGTCGCGGCGCATCTGGTGGTGGAGCTGACGTTGGCCGTCGGCCGGCACACGGGCTCGCCGCTCGAAACGCGGGGGGCGCTCGCCCGCGTCAATTCCGATACCGGCGTTCTCGAAGTGCATGGCGCCGCCAAGGTGCCGCACGCCAACCGGAAGGCGCTCGCCGCGCAGCTCGGCGTGCCGCTCGAACTGATCCACCTCTACGAGGGCCATGTCGGGGGCGGCTTCGGCATCCGCGGCGAGCTTTATCCCGAGGACGTGCTGGTTGCGCTCGCGGCGCTTCGCCTCGGGCGGCCGGTCAAGTGGATCGAAGACCGGCGCGAGCATCTCATCGCCGCCAACCATTCCCGCGACCAGGTCCATCGCATCCGCGCCGCGGTCGACGGGCGCGGCTTCATCCTTGCCCTCGACGACGAGTTCTTCGCCGACCAGGGCGCCTACGTGCGGACCCACGCCGCGACGGTGCCGGATCTGACCGCCGCCATGCTGCCGGGACCTTACGTCATTCCGGCCTACCGGGTCGCCGGCCACATCCGCCTCACCAACAAGACGCCATGCGGTACCTACCGCGCGCCGGGACGCTACGAGGGGAGCTTCGTCCGCGAGAGGCTGATCGACGAGATCGCCCGCCGCCTTGGCAAGGACCCGGTCGAGGTGCGGCGAATCAATCTCATCCCCAGCGCGGAGATGCCCTATACGCGTCCGCTCGATGCGCTCGGGACCGAGGTCACCCTCGATTCCGGCGACTATGCCGGTCTGCTCGACAAGGCCCTCGGTCTCATCCGCTACGATGCGCTTCGCGCCGAGATCGCGCGGCGGCGCCAGGCGGGCGAGCTGGTCGGTCTCGGCCTCGGCTACTTTGTCGAGAAGAGCGGTCTCGGCCCGTTCGACGGCGTGCGGATTGCGGTCGAACCCGATGGCCGTATCGAGGTGGTCACCGGGGCGGCCTCGGTGGGTCAGGGTGTCGAAACCGTGATCGGTCAGGTGTGCGCCGACACGCTCGGCGTGCCGATCGACATCGTCCGGGTCGTCCACGGCCAGACCGAGCGCATTCGCGACGGCATGGGGGCCTTCGCCTCGCGGGTCACGGTCATGACGGGCAGCGCCACCCACATGGCCGCAACGGAGCTTAAGGAAAAGATACTCGCTCACGCCGGGGTGCTCCTGCAGCAACCGCCCGAGGCGCTCGCGGTCGCCGACGGGGTCGTCGCTCCGAAGCATGCTCCGGCCGGCGCCTCGGTCACGCTCGCGGCGCTTGCCGAGGCGGCCGAGGCGCAGGCGCTTGCGGCCGAAGCGTGGTTCAACGTCAGCCACATGTGCTACCCGTACGGCATTCACGCCGCACTGGTGCGGGTCGACCGCGAGACCGGCGGCGTCACCGTCGAACGCCTCTTCATCGCCTATGACGTCGGCCGGGCGGTCAATCCCATGCTGGTCGCGGGACAATTGCTCGGCGGCGCGGCCCAGGGCGTCGGCGGCGCGCTCCTCGAGGAGTTCGTCTACGACGAGACCGGGCAGCCGCTGGCCGCGAGCTTCGCCGACTACCTGATGCCGACCGCGACGGAGATGCCTCCGGTCGCGCTGCTCGTGACTGAAGACGCGCGCAGCCCGCTCAACCCGCTCGGGGTCAAGGGGGCGGGGGAAGGCGGGATCACGGCGGTCGGCGCGGCGATCGCCAACGCGGTCGACGATGCCCTTGGGCGGCCCGGCGCGGCGACGATCGGACGGCTCCCCCTCAGCCCGCCGCGGGTGCTCGCGGCGATCCGGTCGCTCGGGCTCTGAAACGGAGACCGGCCCGGCGATGCGCGAGGTGATGGTGATGGTCGCGCCGAACGGCGCCCGGCGCACCAAGGCCGATCATCCGGCGCTACCGATCACCGCCGCCGAGCTTGCCGCCGACGCGGCCGCCTGCGCTGCGGCGGGCGCGGCTGCCATCCACCTCCATGTCCGCGATGGCGAGGGCCGCCACAGCCTCGACCCGGATCGCTACCGGGATGCGGTCGCCGCGGTCCGGGAGGCGGCCCCCGGCGTCGTGATCCAGGTCACGACGGAAGCCGCCGACCGCTACGCTCCGGGCGAGCAGATGGCGTCGGTGCGCTCGGTCCGGCCGGAGGCGGTGTCGCTCGCGCTCCGCGAACTGATAGCGGATGCGTCGAACGAGAGGGAGGCGCGCGCCTTCCTGTCGTGGGTGCGGGAGGCCGGCATCGCGCCGCAGGTCATCCTCTATACGCCGGAGGAGGTGAGCCGCTGCCTCGCCCTCGTCGACAGAGGCGTCATCCCTTTCGCTTCGCCCTTCCTGCTTTTCGTCCTCGGGCGCCACTCCGCGGACCGGCAGTCGGCGCCCGCCGACCTCGACCCGTTCGTGGCGGCACTCGGCGGTCGCGATCTCCCCTGGGCGATGTGCGCCTTTGGACGGCGCGAGTGCGAATGCGCGCTTCACGCGGCTCGCCTCGGCGGCCATGTTCGGGTCGGCTTCGAGAACAACCTTCATCTTCCCGACGGGCGCATCGCGCCGAGCAATGCCGCGCTGGTCGAGGCGGCGGCCGACCTCCTGCGCGCGGAGGGTTTCGCAATCATGGATGGAACCGGTGCCCGGGCGCTCATGGGTCTCGACCGGTAGCCGATGCCTCAATCACGCTTCGCGAGTGGCGGAAGGGGCGACCGGCGGCTACACCTGACGCGACCAGGGAAAGGGGAGGGGCCAGTGCCTCAGATCAAGCTTGCCGACGTGAAGCTGCCCGAATTCGGAGTGCCCGAGGTTCGGCCGGAGATTCCGGCGGCCACCTACGCGGAGCGGATCGAGCGCTTCCGCAGGCGCGTGGCCGATGCCGGCATCGATCTCGCCATCGTCTACGCCGATCGCGAGCACTTCGCCAACATCGCCTACCTCACCGGGTTCGAGCCGCGCTTCGAGGAGGCGCTCCTGATTCTCGCGCCGGGGAAGACGCCGGTGGTCGTCACCGGCCCGGAGAACCAAGGGTATGCGCCCGTGTCGCCGCTCGACTTGGCGCTCGTCCTCTATCCGCCGTTCGGCCTCCTCGGCCAGGACCGGCGGAAGACGCCGCCGCTCGCCGATGTGCTCGCTGCCGCCGGCGTCGGGCGCGGCAAGACCGTCGGCGTCGCCGGGTGGAAATTCTTCGGTCCCTCCGAGACGGCGACGCCGGAGACGTGGGTCGATGCGCCCGCCTATATCGTCGACACGCTCCGGACCCTCGTCGGCGACACCGGCCGCGTGGTCAACGCAACCCGCGTTCTCATGGACTCGACCACCGGCATGCGCGCCGTCAACGAGATCGACCAGCTCGCGCAGTTCGAGTTTTCCGCCTGCCAGGCCTCCGAGGCGGTCAAGCGGGTGATCTTCGGCTTGCGACCGGGCATGAGCGAGTTCGATGCCGCACGACTCATGGCGCCGATCGGCCTCCCCTACTCCTGTCATCCCGTGCTCGCCTCGGGAGAGCGGATGCGGCTCGGGCTCGCGAGCCCCTCGAACCGGACGCTGGCGGAGGGCGAGCCCTTTGCCGTGGCGGTCGGCGTCTGGGGCGCTCTCACCTGCCGCGTCGGCTTCCTCGTCCGCGACGCCGGCGGACTGCCGGCGGTCATCGGCGACTATGTCGAGCGCCTTGCCGCACCCTATTTCGCCTGCGCCGCCGAGTGGTACGAGACCGTCGGGATCGGGGTGCGGGGCGGCGACATCGACGCCATGGTCCGCCGCCATCTCGGCGATCCATTCTTCGGCCTCATCCTCAACCCCGGGCACCTGATCCATCTCGACGAATGGCTCAACACGCCGATCTATCCGCAGAGCGAGGAGCGGCTTCTGTCAGGCCAGGCGATCCAGGTCGACATCATCCCGGCGACGGGGTCGGACTACGCCTCGATCAACATCGAGGACGGAATCGCCCTTCTCGACGCCGAAGGGCGGGCGGAATTCCGCGACCGTTACCCTCAAGCATGGGGGCGGATCGAGGCGCGGCGCGCCTTCATGGCCGACGTGCTCGGCATCCGGCCGAAGCCCGAGGTGCTGCCGTTCAGCAACCTCGCCGGCTACCTGCCGCCGTTCCTGCTCTCGCCGGGCACGGCACTGGTACGCCGCTAGGAGCCGCAGGGTTCACCGAAGTCGCCGCGGCGGGGATCGCCTCGGCAAGCGCATGGCCGGGGAGCGAGAACGGCCGTCCGTCGTTTCAACCGCTCGGGAAGATACCTGTCCGGCTATGAATGGACGCCGGCAAGGAACGCCATGCGAACGAGCTGGGACAGACTGCCCGCCTGCATCTTGGTCATGAGGTTGGCCCGATAGATTTCGACGGTGCGCGGGCTGATGC
>DASSPO010000472.1:0-10383 GCA_035699585.1 Bauldia sp. | reverse complement strand
CAGCCGTGAAGTTCATGAACTTCTTCGTCACCGACCCCAAGGCCAATGACATCCTGCTTATCGAGCGCGGCGTCTCGGGCGATGCCTCGGTCCGCGAGGCCATCCTGTCGAAGCTGTCCGACACCGAAAAGAAGATCATTGCCTACCTTGACACGGTCGCGACCTGGGTCGGCCCGCTTCCGCCTCCGCCGCCGAAGAACGCCGGCGAGCTCGACCGCGCGCTTGCCCCGGCATGGGAATCGGTGGCCTTCAAACAGGCGACACCCGAGCAGGCGGCGAAGGACTACTTCGATAACGCACAGGTGGCGCTCGAGCGGGCGTGACAGGCTCACGCCATGGCTACGTCGGCCGTCGGCGCGACCTTTGCCGGGCGGGCGCAAGCCCGGCCCGGCTTGCTGGCTCGTGCCCGCCGGTCGATCCAGCGGAATGCCACCGGCTATCTCTTTCTGACTCCATGGCTGATCGGCTTCTTCGGCCTTACGCTCGGCCCGACAATCGCCTCGCTCTATCTTTCCTTCACCGACTACGACCTGCTCACCCAGCCGCGCTGGTCGGGCCTCAGCAACTACGAGTACGCACTCTTCCAGGACCGGCGCCTCGGCAACGCCCTGTCGGTGACCTTCCACTACGTGATATGGGCCGTGCCGCTGAAGCTCGTGGTTGCGCTGGCGCTCGCCATGGCGCTCGATCGCAGCGTGCGCGGAGTCGCCGTCTACCGCGCCATGTTCTATCTGCCGTCCCTGCTCGGCGCGTCGGTCGCCGTCGCCATGCTGTGGCGACAGGTTTTCGGCGCCGAAGGGCTGGTCAACGACCTTCTCTATTTGCTGTTCGGCATTTCGGGACCGGGCTGGGTCACCCACCCCGACTACGCGCTGTGGACGCTGGTTGCGCTCGCGGTCTGGCAGTTCGGCTCGCCGATGATCATCTTTCTCGCCGGGCTTCGCCAGATCCCGCAGGACCTCTACGAGGCCGCGGCCATGGACGGCGCCGGGCCGGTGCGCCAGTTCGTCAGGATCACTCTGCCGCTGCTCGCCCCGGTCATTTTCTTCAACCTTGTCTTCCAGACGATCGAGGCGTTCAAGGCGTTCACGCCCGCGTTCATCATATCCGGCGGACTCGGAGGTCCGGTCGATTCGACCCTCTTCTACTCGCTCTACCTCTACATCGAGGCCTTCGAGAACTTCCGCATGGGGTATGCCTCGGCGCTCGCGTGGATGCTTCTCGTCATCATCGGCGTCTTCACCGCGATTGCGTTCGCGACCTCCCGCTACTGGGTCTACTACGAGGATGAGAGTCGATGAGCGTCGCGACCAGCACCGCAAGGCCAAGCCGGTTGCGATCGGTGCTCCGTCATGCGGTGCTGATCGTGGCGGCTTTCGGAATGCTCTATCCGCTGCTCTGGATGGTGGGCAGTTCCTTCAAGCCTGAGCAGCTCATCTTCAGCGATCCCGGCTTGATCCCGAGCGAGTGGGACTGGTCGAACTACGCGAGCGGCTGGAACGCGCTGCGCGTCAGCTTCACGACGTTCTACACGAACTCGTTCATCATCGCTGGTCTCGCGGTGATCGGCAACCTGATCGCCTGCTCGCTCACCGCCTACGCGTTCGCGCGGCTCGAGTTCCGCTTCAAGTGGTTCTGGTTCGCGCTCATGCTCGGCACGCTGATGCTGCCCTACCACGTTACGCTGGTGCCGCAGTACGTGCTCTTCCTCAATCTCGGCTGGGTGAACAGTTTCCTGCCGCTGGTCGTACCGAAGTTTCTCGCGGTCGACGCCTTCTTCATCTTCCTGATGGTGCAATTCTTCCGTGGCATTCCACGGGAGATCGACGAGGCGGCGATTATGGACGGCTGCGGACCATGGCGAATCTACTGGCGGATCATGTTGCCGCTCTCCCTGCCGGTTCTGGCGACGGCGGCGATCTTCTCCTTCATCTGGACCTATGACGACTTCCTGCCGCCCCTCATCTATCTCAACGACATGCGCCAATACACCGTGCCGCTGGCGCTCCGGGCCTTCATCGATTCATCCGGCGGCGAGTCGCTCTACGGCGAGATGTTCGCGATGTCGGTCCTATCCCTCGTGCCTGTCTTCATTGTCTTCCTCGCGTTCCAGCGGCTGATCATCCGCGGCGTGACGGTCGGCGCGCTGAAACGCTGAGCGACAGGCAGAGCTCACCGATGCCGCCCTCCCCCGGCTTTGCGTTCGCCGCGATCGGCCTCAACCACGGCCACATCTATGGGCAGACCCGCATCATGCTCGATGCCGGCTGCCGGCTTAAGTCGTTCTTCGCCAAGGAAGACGATCTCGCCGCCGCCTATGCGAGCGAGTTCCCCGGCGCGACGCGGGTCGCCGACGAGCGTGCCATCCTCGAGGATCCGGAGATAAAGCTGGTGATCGGGGCCGGAATCCTCGACGAGCGGGCGCCGATGGCGGTCCGTGCCATGCGCCATGGCAAGGACGTGATGCTTGACAAGCCGGGGGCGGTTTCGCTCGACCAGCTCGCCGACCTCCGCCGCGTCCAGGCCGAGACCGGGCGCATCCTGTCGATCCTCTACTCCGAGCATTACACCCAGCCGGCCACGGTCGCCGCGGGCGAGTTGGTCCGCGGGGGCGCGATCGGCCGGGTCATCCACACGGTCGGTCTCGGTCCGCATCGGATCGGCAACTACGCGCGGCCGGAGTGGTTTTGGAGCCGCAAGCGGACTGGCGGCATCCTCTGCGACATCGCCTCGCACCAGGTTGAGCAGTTCCTGTTTTTCACCGGCGCGACCGCCGCCGAGGTCGCCTCGAGCCAGATCGCCAACTTCGATCACCCCCACAGGCCGGATTTCGAGGATTTCGGCCAGATCACACTCGTATCGGACGGCGCCACGGGATTCATCCGCGTGGACTGGTTCACCCCCGACGGCCTGCCGGTCTGGGGCGATGGTCGCCTCTTTATCCTGGGTACCGAGGGAACGATCGAGCTGCGGAAATATGTCGACCTCGCGGGCCGTGCCGGTGGCGATCATCTGTTCATCGCCGACCGGAAGGGTGTTCGCCATGTCGCGTGCGGCAGCACCCCGATAACCTACGGCCGGCAGCTCCGCGACGATGTCAACCACCGGACGGAGACGGCGATGCCCCAAGCCCACTGTTTTCTGGCGATGGAGCTTGCGCTTATCGCCGAAGCAAATGCGGCACGGATCGGCGGCGGGCGGCCGCGCGGAGTGGCACCATGAGCCGGCGGCTCAGGGTCGGTATTGTCGGCGCAGGTATCGGCGCCCACCACGCGGCCGCGTTCGGAAGCCTTCCTGACCTCTATTCGATCGAAGCGGTCTGCGACCTCGATCAGGCGAGGGCCGCGGCGCTCGCGGCCGAGCATGGCATCGCCAGGGTAGTGACTTCCTATGAAGACCTGCTCGCGCTCGACCTTGACATCGTCGACATCTGCACGCCGTCCCATCTGCATTTCGCCCAGGCTGCGGCGGCGCTTGAGGCGGGCCGTCACGCCATCGTCGAGAAGCCGCTCGCCGGATCTCTCGCGGAGGTCGATGCCCTCGCCGATATCGAAGTCCGGAGCGGTCGACGCGCCGCGCCGATCTTCCAGTACCGCTTCGGCAACGGCTTCCGGAAGCTCATGCACCTCAAGGCGAAAGGCGCGCTGGGAAAGCCTTACGTGGCTACCGTCGAGACCCACTGGCGTCGCACCGCCAGGTACTACGACAACCCCTGGCGCGGGCGTTGGTCCTCCGAGCTCGGCGGCGCGCTGATCACCCACGCGATCCACGCCCACGACATGATGAGCGAAGTGATGGGTCCGTTGGCGAGCGTCTATGCGCTCACTGCGACGCGGGTGAACCAGATCGAGACCGAGGACTGCGCCGCGCTGGCGCTCCGCGCCGAGAGCGGCGCGATGATCACGCTTTCGGTAACCCTTGGCGGACAGCGAGAGGAGTCCCGGCTGCGCTTCTGCTTCGAGGGATTGACCGTCGAGAGCGGGAGCCCGGCGCCCTACGAACCGGGGGCCGAACCGTGGTACTTTGTTTCGGAGGAACCCGCGGTCCTGCGCAAGATCAACCAGGTTCTTGCCGACTACATCCCCTGCGCCGATCGCTGGACCGGACAGTTCGTCGCCCTCCATGCCGCACTCGCGGACGACGCGCCCATGCCCGTTGCAATCGCGGACTCTCGAAGATCGATCGAGCTTCTCACTGCGGCCTATTACTCCAGCCACAGCGGCGAGGCCGTGCGGCTGCCGATCGGCCGCGATCATCCTTTCTACGATGGCTGGCTCCCAGCGATGAGCAAGCGGGTCGCCTGATGTCGAGCCTCCAGATGCGCCGTGTGGTCAAGCGGTTCGCGGCGCTCGAGGTGATCCACGGGATCGACCTCGAGATCGAAGACGGCGAGTTCGTCGTCTTCGTCGGTCCCTCAGGCTGCGGCAAGTCGACCCTGCTTCGCATGGTCGCCGGCCTCGAAAAGATCACCGAGGGCGAGATCCTGATCGACGGCGAGGTCGTCAACGACGTCCCGGCGGCGAAGCGCGGTCTAGCCATGGTCTTCCAGTCCTATGCGCTTTACCCGCACATGTCGGTGCGCAAGAACCTCTCCTTCGGACTTGAGACGATGCGGACGCCGCGCGATGAGATCAGGAGGCGGGTCGCGGAGGCGGCGGACATCTTGCAGATCACCGAGCTTCTCGACCGGCGGCCTGGCCAACTCTCGGGCGGCCAGCGCCAACGCGTCGCGATCGGCAGGGCGATCGTGCGCGAGCCGGGGATATTCCTCTTCGACGAACCGCTGTCCAACCTTGATGCGGAGCTCCGCATGCAGATGCGGGTCGAGATCAACAAGCTCCACCGACGGCTCGGCGCGACGATGATCTTCGTCACCCATGACCAGGTCGAGGCGATGACTCTCGCCGACCGCATCGTCGTCCTTCGCTCCGGTGTCGTCGAGCAGATCGGTACGCCGCTCGACCTTTACAATCACCCCGCCAATCTCTTCGTCGCCGGTTTCATCGGCAGCCCGCGGATGAATCTCCTACCCGCGAAGGTTTCCGCCAACGAAGGTCGTCTCGAGGTTGCCGCCGCGTCCGGCATTCGCCTCGCAGATCTCTCCGACGGCGTCGCCAGGCCGGGAGACGCCGCAACGATCGGGATTCGCCCGGAAGCTCTCGAAATCGTCCCTAAGGAAGAGGCGGTGGTGGTCGGCGAGGTCCAGATCGCCGAGCAGCTCGGCGGGGAGACCTTCGTGTACGTCGCGCTCCCGAGCGGCGAGACGCTCACCATCGAAATCAAGGGTCAGGCGGACATCCGGCCGAAGGAAACAGTGGGCATGAGATTCCGACCCGACGCTGCCCACGTCTTCGGCGCCGATGGCAAGGCTATTCCGCGGCACCCTGGTGGACTACCACTGTCGCCCTGAGAATGACTCACCGGTGCGGCGCCAACCCACCCGAGACGTAGTCACCGAGAAAATCGGCGAAAAGCGGTTCGGACGCACTGGTGCAATACCGAAGCAAATCCGCGATCTCCTGACTATTTTGCCGTGTTGCCTATCGGCAACCCTGAGTGAATTTAACGATTTTTTAACATTAATTGATTGTGCACGTCCTGATTTCATTTTAGATTAGATCCAGATGCGGTGCTTGGATCCGTGGTCGCCCGGGCCATTGGCGTAGTACGGATTCGCGTTTGGGCTGGAGTACGCATGTCCGCGCATCGCGCTTCGCCGGATGCCCCTGCTGGGCATTGGCATCCAGGGCTCTCGGCTGTTGCCCCAACGGTAGGACCGGAAGTCACCGTCGCGTTGGCTGACGACCACCCGGTGATCCTCGAAGGCGTGTCGGCGCTCCTCTCGGCGCGACCCGGCTATCGGGTTATCGCCAAGGGCTCCTCGGCTGATGATGCCCGTATGATCGCCGAGACCATTCGCCCCGACATCATGCTCATGGACCTCAATATGCCGGGCGATGCTCTTGCGGCGATATCGGGAATTGTCCAGGGCGGCTCAAGCACCAAGATCTTGGTCTTCACGGCATATTCGAGCATCGATTCGGCAATGAAGGCGCTCGACTCTGGGGCAGGTGGGCTCGTGCTCAAGGGTGCCACGTGCGATGAGTTGTTTCAGGCCATCGAATCGGTTCTCGCCGGCGAGATGTTCATCGCCCGGCAATATGCCAATCAGTTGATGATGGGACTGCGCAGCAGGTCCCACCCCAAGATATCCGAGAGCGAGCGGCTAAACGTCCGGGAGAAGCAAATTCTCGATCGCCTGATGAAAGCCGAGACCAACCGCGAGATCGCCGTCGGCCTTTCGATCAGCGAGAAGACCGTGAAGCGCTACATGACCGCGTTGATGCTCAAGCTGAAGGCGCGCAATCGCGTCGAAGTGGTTTTGCGCGCGCAGAAGCTGTCGTAATCAACTGAGCGCGTGCGGCGTGTCGATCGGGAGTCGCACGATCAAGCGCGTCCCGCCTCCGGGCGGGGAAATGATCTCCATGGACCCCCTGAAGGCGCTCACGCGATTGCGGATACCCGCCAGGCCCAGTCGCTGACGCGCGTCGCCTTCAAGGGACGATCCGGAGTCGAACCCCTCCCCGTCATCCGTTACCGTGACGATCAAAAGATCGCCCTCGACCCTGACCGAAACTTCCGGGTCGAACGACTCGGCATGCTTGAACGTGTTGGTCAGCGCTTCCTGGACGACCCGATAAGTGCAGGCCTTCAGGGCTGGTGGTATGTCGACCGGCAAAGGCGCGACCGTCAGCCTGACCTTTGCGCCAGTGATATCTTCGTGCCGAGAGGCGGCCAGTTGCAGCGCCTCGTCGAGCGACATGCGATCGATCTCGGGAAGGCTCAGGCCGGTGGAGATGCTCCGCAACTCGCCGAGGACGTCGCTTGTGATCTGGATCAGTCCCGCGCGATCATCCCGCGACGTGCTTGTTTGGTCTTTCGCGTCCTGGGCCGGCGCGTGGGGATCGGAGAGCTTGAGCATGAGCATGCTGAGAAGCTGAATCGGCCCGTCGTGCAAATCCGCGCCGACACGTGAAATCAATTGCTCGTTGCTCTCGTTTGCATCAAGGCGGGCCTTTTCTGCCATCACCCGCAACTCGTCGTTCAGCCGCGCCAGGGAACGAGCCTCGCTGACGCGATCCTGCAACTGTTGCCGTTGCTCGGCGATCGTGCGCCCGCCTCTCCGTACGACTATGAAGAGGAGCCCGAGCATCGCGGCGGTCGTCACGCCGACGACCAGCCACGTGCCTGTCTGCGCGCGCCTGAGCTGTTCGGCAAGCCAAGGTGCGTGCTCGTAGTACTCGCCAACGGCTAGAACCTCGTCTGTCCCGGTCCGATAGAGGGGCGCATAAACCTCGATCAGCGGGAGTCCCGCGCTCTGTTCGGGCGCGCTTTCCTCCTCGCCGAGCTCATCATAGCGCGCCACGACCTCTCCCTTCGCGGCCTTCGCGACTTCGTCGACGGGGAATGTTCTGCCCTCGAGCTCCTTGTGGGTTGCGTAGACGATCATGCCGTCTCGAAGCCAGATTTTCACCGAGATCAGCCGGTCGTCGAGGGGCGTCTGCTCGAGCAGGCGATCGAGATCCGCTTTGGCTTCTTTCGGCAGGTAGCGGCCGACCAGATGCTGAACCGCCGGCTGAAGGTAGGATTCTACGAAGATCGAGCTCGAGATCGCGGCGCTCCTCAGCGTGACCGCCGAAACCTCCCGCGCGATCCACTCGCCAAGCACGGCCATCGCGACCCCGAGCACGACGGCAGCGGTGAGGAGGAATTGGGTGGCCAGGGGAAGGCTTGCCAGCCACCGCCAAGGTCTCGTCACTAGGGACCAAAGTCTCACCGTGTTGTCCCCTTTGGCCCACCGGCCATGGGACCGGTGGTCGCGCAAATCGCTCGACCATCGTAGCTCACTTCACGCGAATGTTTGAGGAACACTCAACCTCGGTCGGGATCGTCCCGGCTCATCAGGTCGTGAGCCGTCGATCCCAAAGAAGATCAAACCGAAGGGAGTGTCGCCATGGTCGCCTATATCAGGTCGGATCTGGATTTCATTCTGGCCCAGATCAAGATTGCGGAGGACCACGCACTCTGGATCAATTCCAACGGCACTCAGGGCAAGCCCCTGTTCTACATTCCCGGCAATCCCAACGCGGACGAGCCGGGCGAGGTGTCGATCCCCTCGTACAACATCGCCTGGGGCCTCAGGACCGTCGACGGCACTTACAACCACCTGCTCCCCGGACAAGAGAAGTGGGGCGCCTCCGACCAGGAGTTCGCGCGCCTGCTCGATGCGGAATACCGGACCGTCATGGTGGATCCCGACGGACCCGGCGGGATGGGACCGGTTCCCGTCACCTATACGCCCGGAGCGGACAATGACGGGGCAGGGTCCGCCGGCCCCGGCGATGTCTTCGACCCGACGGTGAGGACGATCAGCAACCTGATCGTCGACCAGACTCTCGGCAACCCGGCGGCGATCATGACGGCGCTGCAGAAGAACGGCGTCGAAGCCGCCGACCAGATCACCATCGCGGCCGAGATCACCGCCCTGTACACGCCGATCGCGCCGCAGTTCCAGGCCGTCGCCAGCGCCGAACGGGCCTACGCCTCCGCCGCGGCGCAGGCTGACGCGAGTCCCGGCAATGCCGCTCTCCAGGCCGCGGCCAGCGCCGCCTTGGCGACGCTGGACGCCGCAAAGGCCGCGCTCGATGCGGTCGACGACGCATTGATGGCGAAGCTCGCCGAGCACGGCATCGAGCTCGAGGGCGCGAACGTCAAGCTCACCAACAGCGCCCCCGACGAAGGTTTGTCGGCCGGCTTCAATTCCTGGTTCACCCTGTTCGGCCAGTTCTTCGACCACGGCCTCGACCTCGTGAACAAGGGCGGCAGCGGCACGGTGTTCATTCCCCTGATGCCGGATGATCCGCTCTACGTCCCGGGCGGCGACACCAACTTTATGGTGCTGACGCGCGCCACGCTCACCGAGAACGGCGAGGCGGTCAACACCACGACTCCGTTCGTCGACCAGAACCAGACCTACACCTCGCATCCCTCGCACCAGGTGTTCCTGCGCCAGTATGTGCTCAACGCCAACGGCGACCCGGTCGCCACCGGCAAGCTGATCCAGGGCGACAACGGCGGCATGGCGACCTGGGCCGACGTCAAGGAGCAGGCGCGGACGATTCTCGGCATCAACCTCACCGATGCCGACGTCGGCAGCGTTCCGCTCGTTCGGACCGACCCCTACGGAAACTTCATCCCCGGCCCGAACGGATTCCCGCAGCTGATCACCGGCGTCGGCCTTGACGGCATCCCGAACACCTCGGACGACATCGTGCTCGAAGGCGATCCCGCCGCTAACGGCGGCCTCGGCGTTTCGACCGCGGGCGCGATCCGCACCAACCACGCCTTCCTGGCGGACATCGCCCACACCGCGGTGCCGGCCGGTCTCGCCGACGGCGACACCGAGATCGGTCTCGACAATCCCGGCGCCGTGCCCGGCGTTTACGACAACGAGCTGCTCGACGCCCACTTCGTCGCCGGCGACGGCCGGGTCAACGAGAACATCGGCCTCACCGCCGTCCACCATGTCTTCCACTCCGAGCACAATCGGCTGGTCGAGCACACCAAGGCCACGGTGCTCGCTCAGAACGACGTTGCCTTCTTGAACGAGTGGCTGGCGGTCGATGTCGCCGCGGTCCCGTTGGATCAGACGGGCATCGATGCCCTGGTCTGGGACGGCGCGCGCCTGTTCCAGGCCGCGAAGTTCGGCACCGAGATGCAGTATCAGCATCTGGTCTTCGAGGAATTCGCCCGCAAGGTCCAGCCGGCGATCAACGCCTTCCTCGTGCCCGACGGGTTCGACACGACGTTCAATCCTTCGATCCTGGCCGAGTTCGCCCACGTCGTATACCGCTTCGGACACTCGATGCTCACCGAGTCGATCGACCGGTTCAACGACGACTTCGTTCCCGACCATATCAGCCTCATCCAGGGCTTCCTCAACCCGACCGCGTTCAACGGCGTTGGTGGACTGATCGACGACGATGTCGCCGCCGGCGCGATCGTTCGTGGCATGACCCGCCAGCTCGGCAACGAGATCGACGAGTTCGTCACCAGCGCGCTCCGCAGCAACCTGCTCGGCCTGCCGCTCGATCTCGCGACCATCAACCTCGCCCGCGGCCGCGACACCGGCGTGCCCTCGCTGAACGCCGCCCGCGCCGAATTCTACGAGATGTCGGACCAGAACGTCCTGCTCAAGCCTTACACGAGCTGGATCGACTTCGCCGAGCACCTCAAGCACGAGGCCTCGATCATCAACTTCATCGCCGCCTACGGCACCCACGACCTCATCACCAGCCAGACGACGCTCGAGGGCAAGCGCGA
>DASSPO010000471.1:0-2864 GCA_035699585.1 Bauldia sp. | reverse complement strand
TCTCCCGCGCCGGAAGGCGGGTGCCCGCCGGCGTCTTGCTGGTGCTGGGGGGATGGCTGGTGGTGCTGCCCGCGCGGAGACGCAGGGAGTTGGGGTCCGCCGGCTACGGCGGAAGTTTGGTCAGGCGTTCGAGGACGAACTCGTAGAGCTTGTCGATCTTGCCCTCGAGGCTGTCGAAGTGGCGGGCGATCGAGGGATGGTCGATCCGGGCGATATCCAGCTCGAGCATGCCGACCCGGGCGCGGATGTCCTGAATGTCCGACTTGATCGACGAGATGTCCCTTCCGAACTGGGCGTGACGATCCGGCACGAAGGCCTGCCAGAGCTTGACGACTGCAAGGACGGCGCCGGCCAAGGCGCCGACGCCAATGACAAAGGTGACCACGATCGGCAGGTTCACCGTCCAGTCGTTGCCCATGGTGCAGGTCCTCCTATCGCGAGTCTGAGCCCGCACCCTGATGAGGCTGCCGGAGCTCGAGTTCGGTGATGAAACCGCCGCCGCGGGAGTAGCGGTGGGTGACGGCCTCGATGCGGTAGGCACCGTCAATACCGGGGCGCGCTCCAACGACGATGCAGAGCCCGTCCGGGATCGCGGCAGTATCGCCCTCGATAGTGACCGAGCCCTCGCCGGCATCGCGCTCGCTGGTTGCCTTGTCGGCTGCCGCCTGCTCGCCGGCCTCACCTTCACTGGCTCTTCCGTAGCGGTAGTCGTAGCGTGCCTCGGCGCCGAGACGGGTCGACTCCTCGGTCTCCTTCCACGCAGCTTCCGCGGGGTCGTACCAGCGTGCCCGGACCTTGCCGTACTGAGCGCGACCGAGCGCTGGTTCGATGTCCCAGGCGTGGAGGTTCTGGCCGGAGACTGCCGCGACCGAGGCAGGGTAGAGGGCGCCGCGCCGGCTCATGGTGGCCGTCGTGGCCTGGATGCGGAAGTTGCCGCCGATCTCGCGAGCGAAACGCTCTCCCATGTGGATGAAGCTCTCGTCCCGCATCTCGAAATAGGCGCGGGTGATCCCGGCGAGCGCGGGATCGACGACGATCTCGGTGATACCTGCCGTGGTCCCCGCCTCCCTCAGGATGTCCTCGACGGACTTGTCGTCGAAATGCCGCTGCTGGGGTTCCTTTGCCTTCCCGGTGGTGTCGACGCCCTTGGCGGAAATCGACAGCGTCCGTCCGCCGCCCCGGGAACCTGAGGACCGGACTTCGTCGACCGTGCCGGTGAAGACGACACGGACCCCGCCTCCCTCCCAGCCGAGAGCCACGATCACCGGTGCGCCGAGCTGCGGCAGGACGATGCGGCCGTCGGTATCGTCGATCTCAAGGGAGGCGGTGTCGGCATGGGTGCCGACCTTGTCGGAGACGGTGAGCGAGATCAGGACTGGCAGGAGCGGCGCGGTGATGTTGGTCCCGGCGACCGTGACCATGAAGACAGCGCGCCGGGACATGGATCACCACAGCCGGATCGGATCGAGGAGGACCGGCGCGCGCGGCGTGGGGATCGGCATGGCGAAGACTGTCCCGACAGGGAGCCAGCCGCCGAGATCGGCCAGCCCGGGATTGATGTCGTGGATCGCTTCGACCAGCCCCGGCATCGGCCGCTTGAAGCGCCGCCAGACGATCAGGGACACGGTGAGCAACTCACCCTCGACCGTCACCGTCTCGACGATCGGCGTCATGTGAACAGCCCCGAGAATACCGCGAAATAGGATCCGTTGGACGGCCCCGACGAGCGGCGGACCGCGATGTCGATATCGATCACCCGGCCAATGCCGCTGCCATCGAGGTAGGTCGATCGCTCTGTAACCCGTTCGATCACCACCCAGCCCATGAGCGCGCCATCGCCCCGCATCAGGTACTGCGGTCGCCCGGACGCCCGGGCCTGGTGGAGCTTCTTCAGGTCGCCGAGACCGCCGAAGCGGTGCGGGAAGAGCCGGGCGTGGATCGCCCAGGTCTCTGGGCCCTCGCCGACCCATTCGAGGAGCGGCGAGGCGCCCACGACGGGCTTCTCGGCGAAGCTGGTCTCGTGGGCGTGGTCGTAGTCGGTGGCATTGAACGGCTGGACCTCGAACTGGATCGGTCCGAGGGTCATCAGCATCAGGCGAACCTCAGGCCGGTGTCGGCGTAGACGCCGCGGAACAGCTCGCGGACTTCCCGGCGAAGTGCCCGGCGCACCTCGGCGGCGACAACCTCGGCGTCCGCAGCGCGGGTGTTGTTGAAATGGAAGACCGGCGCGACTCTGATGCCTTGGCCCAACGCGAACCCGGTTCCGGAAGGATGAACATAGCCGGAGCGGGTAGGCGTGATCAGCTCGGGACCGTCCTCGCCGACAATATAGCTCCCCCCAGCCGACACCGGTCCACCCTTCGCCCGGAGTGCATCGATGCCGAGCTGCTGGGCCATGTCGCCCTTGGCTGACTTGCTGGTCGCGGATCCTTCACTGCCACCGAACCCGAAGAAGCCCTTCACCGCGGCAGCGGCATCGTTGATCGGGGCCAGGACCTCGGCGATCTTGCCATCGATCCAGGCGACGAGATCGGCGAAAACCTGAACCATGCCATCCCACAACGCCTTGATGAGGTTGTAGCCGGCGGTGAAGAAGTCGGCGGTGAAGCGGGCGATGACGTCGACCGCGCCTGAGATGGCGGTCGCAACCCGGGCTGGCAGATCGGTCAGAGCCGCGAGGAAGCCGCCCGGCCCGAACAGGCCGGTGATGGCCGAGAGAATGGCTGCGATCCGCTGATCGATGCCCGCCTTGAGGCCGGTGAAAACCTGGGTCATCCCATCCCAGAGGGCTTGCACGAGCTTGCCGCCGGCCTCGGCGAATGCCGTGACGTATCCGCTCAGGACGGAAACGGAATCCGCGATGA
>DASSPO010000470.1:0-2546 GCA_035699585.1 Bauldia sp. | reverse complement strand
GGTTCCGCCGAGCTTTTCCGCGGCCACGCCCTGCGAACCATTCCCCGTCCCGACGACCAGCAAGCGACGAACGGTTCCGCCATCGTCGATGAATTGCTCCGAGACGCTCGCGGATTCTCCCTCGAACCGCTGACGGTCCAGGGCGGTGGCGACGGCCTGTTGCGCCGGGCCGAGAGAATTGAGCGCCGACCGGTCTTTTCCGGGCACCGGAAGAACAAGCGCATAGTCTCCGGCGGGCCGGCTTTCGGCGAAACGAATTTGCATGGGCATTCCTTGGAAAATCGGCGGACTTTGCGCCGCCCTTTAGGATGCGGGCGCGGTCTTGGCAAAGCCGCGCGACCCCGATTGTCGCAATGCGTTCGAGGTGCGATAGGTTTGGCGAAGACAAGCTAAATCCAAGTGGCGGGGCAGGCGTTGCGCAAGACTTTCGTGTGGTGGACGGCGCTGCCAATGCTCTTCGCGGCTTCGTCGCGCGCGGCGGCGCAGGAAAATCCGCAGCCCTCCCCTCCGCCAGAAGCGACGGCCGAAACGTCAATGAAGACAATCGGCCGGATCGTCGAATTCAGCGCCGACGAGGTGACCTACGACAGCAGTGCCGACGTCGTCACCGCGACCGGCGAGGTGCGCATTTCGAGCGAGGGCAATTATCTCGCCGCGAAACGGGTCGTCTGGGACCGCAGGACCGGCGAGGTCCGCGCCGCGGGCGATGTCGTCCTGCTGACCCCCGAAGGCGACAAGCTCATCGGCGAGGACGTCGTCCTCAGCGACAGTTTCCGCGACGCGACCGTCCAGAACCTGCTGGTCGTGCTCGAGAGCGGTGGCCGGATCGCCGCCTCGAGGGGCGTCAGGGTGGGCAATGTCACTACGCTCGAAAACGCGATCTACACGCCATGCCCGGTGACCACTCCCACCGGCTGCCCGAGACGGCCGAGCTGGTCAATCACGGCCGCCCGGGTGATCCAGGATCCGCTCAGGGGACGGGTCAATTTCGAAGGCGGCCGGCTGCAGATCTTCGGGATCGACCTTCCGCTTCTGCCCGTGTTCACCATCGGCACCGGCACCGAAGGCCATACCGGCTGGCTCGTCCCGGACATCAGCGTCTCCAGCCGCAAGGGGCTCGAAATCGCGATGCCCTATTACTGGCGGATTGCCCCCAACCGCGATCTCACGCTCACACCGCACGTCTACACCGGGGTCCTGCCAGCCATCGAAGCCAAGTATCGCGAGCTCAACCGGATCGGCGCGTTCCAAATCGGCGGTTTTCTGACCTACGGCGAGATCGAGAGCGCCGATCTCAACGGCGTGTCCAAGACGATCGGGCACGGGGTCCGAGCCTATTTCGAGGCGAACGGCAAGGCGCAGCTGGACCCGCTGTGGAGCATTACCAGCTCGCTTCGCGTGGCCAGCGACAAGACGGTGACGCGGCGCTACGACATCACCCGCGATGACCGCCTGCGCAACTTCGTCAACGCCGAGAGAATCAGCCCCAATTCCTACATCACCATCGCCGGCTGGGCGTTCCAGGGATTGCGGGTCGACGATGTTCAGAGAAGGATCCCGATCGCGCTCCCGGCAATCGACGCGCACTGGCGCATCGGCGAGCCGATCCTCGGGGGCAAGGTCGAGCTCCAGGCGAACAGCCTGTCGATCGTCCGGATCCAAGGCCAGGACACGCAGCGCGCGTTCGCCAGCGCCAAATGGGACCTGAGGCGGCTTACGCCGTGGGGCCAGGAGCTGACCTTCACCGGATATGCGCGAGGCGACGTCTATCACACCGCAAGCGCGCTCGACACCGACGTGCCCATCTACCGGGGGGAGGATGGCTGGCATACGCGCGGGATCGCCGCGCTCGCGGCCGACGTGAAGTGGCCGTTCTTCGGACCGGCGTTCGGCGGCGTCCAGAATTTCGTGCCGCGGGTCCAGCTCGTGCTCACGCCTCCAACTCCGAACCTCGACATCCCGAACGAGGATGCGCGTTCGATCGACCTCGAGGACAGCAACCTCTTCGCGCTCAACCGCTTCCCCGGCTACGACCGGTGGGAAGACGGGTCGCGCATCACCTACGGCTTCGACTGGTCGCTCGACGTTCCGAACGTATCGATCGTGAACACCATTGGCCAGAGCTATCGGATTCGCCGCCGGGAGACAATTTTCCCTGAAGGAACAGGGCTTACGGACCGCCTTTCAGATATCGTCGGAAGAACCCGGGTACGCTACGGGCGGTTTATCGACATCACCAACCGCTATCGCCTCGACAAGGACAATCTGGCGCTTCGCCGCGACGAGCTCGACCTCACCGTGGGCACCGACCAGACCTACGTGCAGATCGGCTATCTGCTCCTCAACCGCGACATCGACCCGACGGTCGAAGATTTGCGCGACAAGGAGGAGTTGAGGGTCGCCGGGCGGATCAAGTTCCATCGTTACTGGTCCATTTTCGGAGCGACCGTGATCGACCTGACCGACCAGAACGAGGATCCCCTGTCGCTGTCCGACGGCTGGAAGTCGGTCCGCAACCGCCTCGGCCTCCTCTACGAGGACGAATG
>DASSPO010000469.1:0-4005 GCA_035699585.1 Bauldia sp. | reverse complement strand
TGAGCGCGGTCCTTCGTCAACACATCCCGCCCGTTCCGAGTGATGGTCACGCGATCCGAGATCGCAAAGACCTCCTCAAGCCGATGCGAGACATAGAGCATGGTATGGCCGCGCGCCGAGAGCTGGCGGAGCACGTCGAAGAGGCGCGCCGTTTCGCGCTGGTTGAGCGCCGAATTGGGCTCGTCAAGGATGATCAGACGCGGCTCCTCGAGAAGGACACGAGCGAGCTCGACGAGCTGCCGCTCGCCGATGGTGAGCCGGCCGACCGGCGCCCGGACGTCGACATGCAGGCCGAGCCGGCCAAGCAGGCCGCGACTCCGCTCCTCCATGGTGCGGGTCGAAACCACGCCGAAGGTTGCCGGCTCGTGATTGACATAGAGGTTGGCAAGCACGGAGCGCTCGGGAAACAGGCTGAGCTCCTGATAGACGATGCCGATGCCTCGGCGGCGCGCCGCATTGGGTGAATCGATGGTGACTTGCTGGCCCTCGAGGATAATGGTGCCGGAATCGGGGCGGACTGCGCCGGCAAGGACCTTCATCAGCGTCGATTTGCCGGCTCCGTTTTCGCCGACCACGGCATGGATCGTTCCCGGCTCGACGGTAAGGTTCATGTCGGCAAGCGCGACGACGCCGCCATAGCGCTTGGTCAGATTCCGCACCTCGATGAGGGGCGTGCGGGCCATCGCCATCTCTCACAAATGAGGAGGGCGACCTATCGATCGCCCTCCACAATCAGGTTTTCTCAGTCGATTCAATCATTCCGACTCGGCAGCGATCGGCTTCATTCCGGCGTGAAGGCCGTCGCCAGCGAGCTTGTCGATCCACGGCTGGTAGTATTTGGCGGTTGCCGCCGGATCCGCCGAAAGGGCAATCGCTTCGTCGAAGCTGATAGCCGGAAGGCCGTTGCCCATATCGACACTGTCCGCGGTCACGATCTGCGTACCCGAATCATAGAACCCCACCTCGAGCGGCTTCTTGTTCCTGATCGAGTCGACGAGAAGCGCGATCGGAAGGTAGCCTTGAACGAACGCGCTCTGGCCGAGGGTCACATAGGCGTGGCCGTCTTTGATCGCCTTGAGATTTGGCTCCGTCAGATCGTAGCCGCCGGCAACGAACTTGTCGCCGTTGGCGGCATTGAGCTTGCCGAGACTCGCCACATCCGGCGCGCAGAGACCGATCATCGCGACGGCCTCTGGATTGGCTGCATAGAGCTGCTCCCATTTGTTGTAGTTCTCGACCTCGCTGACCTTGACGTCGAACGGGCCGAGCACATTGAGGCCGGGCGCCGCCTTCAGCGATTCCTGCACGCCCTTGGCGCGGTTCTCGAGGACCGGGAAGCCCGGGAAGCAGATGCCGATGACCACGGTCCCCTTGGCATCGGCGCCGCCGAGCTTTTCGACGACCATCCTGCCGAGGATGCGGCCGCTCTCCACCGACCTCTCGCCGACGTAAGGGGCGTTCACGCCGGGCGATAGGATGTTGTATTGGACGATCGCCACGCCGGCATCGATCAGCTCGTTTAGGCCCTTCACCATCGACTCGCCTGGAACCGAAGTCGCCACGCCCTGGGCGCCGGCATTGGCGAAGTTCTGGGCGAGCTTGAGTTGGCCCTCGGGCGCACCGCCGGCTTGCTGCGCGACTTCGAGCTTGACGCCGAGATTGTTTGCAGCGGCCTGCGCGCCGTCGACGATCTGCTGAATGAACGGATTGCCCTGGGCATGAGTGACGAAGCCAAGGGTTATGTCTTGGGCAGCGGCGGGGCTCGCGGCGGCGAGCCCGATCGCGGTAGCGGCGAACAGCGTCGCCGGGAGCAGTTTCTTCAGTTGAGACACAATGTCCTCCCGAGGTTTGTTGGTTCCATTTCCAGGCAGGCCGTCGAGGCCGGCCGCAGTTCAGTCGGTCCCGGTCACACGGCGGTCAGCCCGCCATCGACCACCACGAAGGAGCCGGTCATGTATGAAGCGTCATCCGAGGCCAGAAACGCGACCGCGCCGGCGATCTCGTCCGGTTCGGCGCCGCGCCGCATCGGGATGTTCTTGACGTTCCACTCGTAGACCTTGGGATCCGCCACCAGCTCGCGAACCAGCGGGGAGAGCGTGAAGCCGGGGACCACGACGTTCACACGGATTCCCTCCTGGGCATAGTCGACGGCCATGACTCGGGCGAGCCCGTGCACACCGCCCTTGCTCGACGAATAGGCGATGCTCGCCGGCGTTACGCCAAGCATGCCGGTCGGAGAACCGGTGATCACCACCGCACCCGTCTTTGCCGTGGCTCTCATCGCGGCGACGCCATGCTTGCAAGAGAGATACATGCCGGTGAGGTTGGAGCTGATCATCTCGTCCCACACCGCCTTTGGCAGGGTCTCGACCCTGCCGTCGCGCTCGGCGGAGAAGACCCCGGCGTTGGAAACCAGGATGTCGAGCCGACCGAACGCCTCGACAACCTTGCGGAAAGCAGCCTCTACGTCTGCCTCTTTCCCGACGTCGGCGGTGATGGCGATCGCCTCGCCGCCGCCCTTCTCGATCTCCGCTACCGTGGCGGCCGCAGCCTCGGCCTTCCAGTCGATGACCGCAACCTTGCATCCCTCTGCGGCGAGACGCCTGGCGGCCGCCTGGCCGATGCCCGACCCGGCGCCGGTGACCGCGGCCACCTTGCCCTTCAATCCTCGCATCGGCCTCCTCCCAAGGGCATACCTGGGATGGTATCGTTTCAAAAATCGGAGTCAAGGAAAGGTTGTTTGAACGCCCTTGATCGCTGCGGACGCCTCAGAGATAGCGCGATTCCGACGCCGGAACCCTACCGCCGCGACGATATCGTTTCCATGAGCGGCCTATTGGCGCTGCTGTCGTGCCAGAAAGATGCCCGCGCCAATGATCATGACGACGCCGATTACGGTCCACACATCTGGAAGCGCATCGAAAAAGACCATGCCGACGATGGTCGCGGCGACGATCTGAGCATAGGCGAAAGGTGCCAGCACGCCTGCCGGCGCATGGGCAAACGCCTGAATCATCAGGTATTGCGCCAGCCAGAAGACCAGTCCGAGCGATAGCATCAGAAGCCAGGCTTCGGTTGAGACGGGCTCCCAGGTGAAAAGCGCGAGCGGCGTGGCGATGACGGAGCCGGTGGCAAGGGTCCAGATCAGAGTCGTCCGCGGCCGTTCCCGCTTGTTGGCAAGCCCGCGGGTGACGAGCTGGTAGAGCGCATAGAATATGGCCGCGGTCAGCGGGAACAACGCGTACCACGAAATCTCGCCGAGGCCGGGCCGGGCAACGATAACGACAGCCGCAAAGCCCGTGACAACCCCGATCCAACTGGACGGGTGCACATGCTCGCCAAGGATCGGGCCGGCGAGCGCCACGACGAGAAACGGCGCGGCAAAGAGGATTACCGTTGCCTCGGCGAGCGGAAGATACCTGACCGCAAGCACCATGGCGACGCTGACACCGATCGGTGTCAAGCCGCGAAGGATCTGATGGAAAGGATGCCTAGTGCGAAAGAGATCACGCCACTCGGATCTTGGCGTGAGCAAGACGACCACCGGCAGTGCGATGGCGTAGCGCGCCCACACGATCTGTCCCACCGACTGTGTCTCGGCGAGGACCTTGCTGATCCCGTCGACCCCGGCAAAGACCGAGGCGGAAAGCACCACGAGGAGAATGCCGCGAAGCGATTCGGGCGTTGCAGGTGCGGCCAAGCTGCGGGGTCCGGTGCCAATGGAGTCGAGAGCAACTTCCCATATCAGAACCCCTGACGCGCCGTCGTCCCCGGATTTCACCGGGAGCGAGACTTAATGACCTCGGCCAAGACCGCACCGG
The DNA here is from genome assembly GCA_035699585.1 of Bauldia sp. Lineage (GTDB taxonomy): Bacteria > Pseudomonadota > Alphaproteobacteria > Rhizobiales > Kaistiaceae > Bauldia. The sequence goes on along the minus strand of DASSPO010000469.1, from coordinate 184 downwards.
CGGCGGCGATCGTCCCGGACTTGTCGATCGTCACCACGTCGGCGCCTTCAACCCTGTACTCCCCGGCACGGGCCAGCCGTTCGGCAATCGCGTCCTCTGTCTCGCGGTTCCGGTGACGGAGGCGCTGGACCAAGATAGGCGGGGGAACGGCGACCGAGACAACCGTGACCGGGGGAAAGCGGCG
>DASSPO010000468.1:0-4501 GCA_035699585.1 Bauldia sp. | reverse complement strand
GACGTGAAGGCCGTGAAAGCCGACGGCGAGGAAGAAGACCGAGGCGTAGGAACCGTCGGCATAGGCGAACGGTGCGGTAAGAAACTCGCGGACCTGGAGGAAAAGGAAGACAGCACCGTAGACCACCGCGATCGCTATGAGCACGGCGGCGTCACCTCGCCGGCCTGCCAGGAACATGTTGTGGCCGGCGGCGGCGAAGACGCCTGAAGCCACGAGGATGATCGACACCACGAACGGCATGCCCCACGGGTCCTCCGGCGCGATGCCGAGCGGAGGCCATGTCGAGGACCCGGCGAACTCCGGGTTTACCCCGAACCGGATGAAGGCCCAGAAGAAACCGAAGAAGAAGAAGGCTTCGGACAGGAGAAACAGGATCATCGCGGTCCGCTGCTGTGGCACCTTGCCGGCAGCGAAATCCGGGTAGCGGGCGTCGAAGGCGATATCCGAACGAAACCAGAAGAAGAACGCGATCGCCAGCGGCACGAGGCCGAGCAGCAGCATTGCCGGGCCGATCCGAGCGATCGTCGGCTCTGCCTCGTCACCGAAAAATCCCGGATGCATGTAGGCGAGGCCGCCGACAACCAGAAGGAAGACGGACAAGGCCACGAAAGGCGCCCAGCCGGTCGGGCCAACCCCGACAGGTGCCGGCGCGCCAGATGTGTCGCGAGCGCTCATCTTACGCCGCCCGGGCCACGGCCGGCACCGGTTCCGTCTCGGGGACGACGCCGGTCCATTCGAGGGTCGCGGCCCCCGCCCCCCACGGATTGCTCGGCGGCACACGCCGGCGAAACAGAACGCCGACAAGTGCGAAAAGAAAAATCATCGTTGCCGCCAGTGCGATTGCAGCGCCGATCGAGGAGATCAGGTTCCACCCGGCGAAGCCGTCGGGATAGTCCGCGACGCGCCGCGGCATGCCGGCGATGCCAAGGAAATGTTGCGGGAAGAAAACGAGGTTGACGCCGACAAAGGTGCCCCAGAAATGGATCTTGCCCGCAGTCTCCGGAAAAACGCGACCGGTGAAGATCGGGAACCAGTAGGTGAAGCCGGCGAAGATCGCGAAGGTGGCGCCGAGACTGAGCACGTAGTGGAAGTGGGCGACGACGTAGTAGGTGTTGTGAAGCGCGACATCGACGCCGGCATTGGCGAGCGCCACGCCGGTAATGCCGCCGATCGAGAACAGGAAGATGAAGCCGCAGGCCCACAGCATCGGCACCGGAAAGCGGAGCGAGCCGCCCCACATCGTTGCGAGCCACGAGAAGATCTTGATGCCGGTCGGCACGGCGATCATCATCGAGGCGACGGTGAAATAGGCCCGCGTATCGAGCCCGAGGCCGACGTTGAACATGTGGTGCGCCCAGACCACGAAACCGATGAAGCCGATCGACACCATCGCATAGACCATGCCGAGGTAGCCGAAGATCGGCTTCCGCGCGAAGGTCGACACCACCTGGCTGATCACGCCGAAGGCGGGGAGGACCATGATGTAGACCTCCGGGTGTCCAAAAAACCAGAAGAGGTGCATGAACAAGACCGGATCACCGCCACCGCCAGGCTCGAAGAAAGCGCTGCCGAAATTCCGGTCGGAGATCAGCATTGCCAGTGCCCCGGCAAGCACCGGCATAGCCATCACCAAAAGGAACGAGGTGATCAGGATCGACCAGACATAAAGCGGCATGCGGTGGAGCGTCATGCCGGGAGAGCGCAGGTTGAAGATCGTGGTGATGAAGTTGATCGCGCCGAGAATCGAGGAGACGCCCGCCATATGGAGGGCAAGGATCGCCATGTCGACGGCCGGCCCCGGCTGCGCGCGGGAGCCGGAGAGCGGAGGGTAGAGCGACCAGCCCGTTCCGGGCCCTTCACCGACGAACAGCGAGGCGACGAGCAGTACGAACGAAAAAGGCAGTATCCAGAAGGCGATGTTGTTGAGGCGCGGGAAGGCCATCTCCCTGGCGCCAATCATGGTGGGCACGAACCAGTTCCCGAACCCGCCAATCAGCGCCGGCATCACCATGAAGAAGATCATGACCAGGCCATGCGCGGTCACGGTTGCGTTCCATTCCTGACCGTTGACAACGAACGCCATCCCCGGCTCGGCGAGCTCGAGCCGCATGAAGCCGGAGAGCGCCCCACCAATGACCCCGGCAAGGATCGACAACGCGAGGTAGAGTGTACCGATATCCTCGTGACGGGTCGTCGTGAGCCAATGGACCGGTCCGCGGAAGCGACGGGCGGCGGCGGCGGTCACGGCGTGCCCTCCCGGCTCGCCAAGTTGGCTTCCGGCACGTTAAGACCGGCGCCGTCGGTGGACCCCGCCCTGGTCGACGCGAGCCAGGCTTCGAAGTCGGCAGGCGCACGCGCCTCGATCGCGATCGGCATGAAGGAATGGTCGAGCCCACATATCTGGTTGCACTGGCCATAGTAGACGCCCGGCCGGTCGATCTTCACCCATGTCGCATTGAGCCGACCGGGAATCGCGTAGATCTGCAGTCCAAGCGTCGGGATGAAGAAGGAGTGCACTACGTCGCCTGAGGTCACCAGGAACTCGATCACGGTGCCGGTCGGCACCACAACGCGGCTGTCGACTTCGAGGAGCCTCGGCTGCCCCGGCTCCAGCTCCTCGGCAGGCAGCATCAAGGAATCGAAGGCGACGCCCGCGTGATCGGGATATTCGTATCGCCAGAACCACTGAAAGCCGGTCACCTTGACGGTCAGCTCAGGGCGCGGGATGTCGGCCTCGTAGCGGAGGACGGCGAGCGACGGGACCGCGATCAAACCCACGATGACGATCGGCAGCACCGTCCAGGCGAACTCGAGGAGGGGCGCGCGGGCCACTCGACTCGCCTCGGGGTTCCGCGAAGCGCGGTAACGCAGGGCGATGAAGACGAGCAGGCCGAGGACGATCAGCACGATCGCCGCGCCGATCAGAACGACGCGGTCATGGAGATCCACGATCAGCCTGGCGATGGCCGATCCGGGATCCCCGAACCCCACCTGCCAATTCTCGGGGCCGGCGGCGTGGGCGGAGGGGGCGGCGAGCGGGACGGCAAGCGCCGGGGCCCACAGCAACCTTTCATTCCCACGCCACTGCATCAACCTTTCCTCAGTTCGGCAAGAAGGTGCGAGCCGAGCCGCGCGGAAAGCGCAGCGACGGTGAGCGTTGGCGTGTTGCAGGTGATCGACGGATAGACCTGCGAGCCGACGATGAAGAGGTTGGGGTGATCGTGAGAGCGAAGGTCGGGATCGACTACCGAGGTCCTCGGGTCATTGCCCATACGCGTCGTACCGCCCATGATGGCGCTGTCGGCGATCGGCCCGAGCTGTTTGACCTCCGTGGCGCCTAGGTTTTGAAAGATCTGGTTCTGGATGCGCCGCGCTACCTCGAGGCCCTTCATCGTGTAGTCCTGATATCGGAACCAGATCTTCGGCCGCGGGATTCCAAGCTCATCGCGTTCGTCGGCGAGGCCGATGCGGTTGTAATCATCCGGCAGCATTTCGCCGGCGGTGCCTATGATCATCTGGCGCGAGATGTTGTGGCGGATCGCGCTGCGAAGCGCGTCACCCCGGAGGCCTTGCTTGATCAGCTCCGCGGCAAGGCTGATCGGACCGGTTGCCAGCGACCAGCCCTGGTTGGTCGGCGACATGCCGAGCGAGGAATGTTCACTCCGGAACGGTCCGTCGCGGAGCTCCAGAATGCCCCCGGTCGTCACCGGACCGCGGTAGGGAAAGACCGGCTCCGCCGTGAGGCCCTGGATGCCAACGTCGATCTGGCTCAGGAGATTGCGTCCGACCTGACCGTTCGAGTTGGCGACGCCGCGGGGCGCATCCGCGCCGGCGGAGAGGAGCAGGAGCTTCGGCGCCTCGACCGCATGAGCAGCTATGACGAAGACCTCGCCTGTCGCCTCGCCCTCGCTGCGGTCAGGGCGGAGGAAGCGGACCGACTGCACCATGCGGTCGGGGCCGAGGACGATCCTGTGCACCACCGCCTGCGGCTCGACATGGGCGCCGGCGCGCACCGCCTTGGCGAGCGAGGCGGTGCCGTCGTACTTTGCCTGGATCGGGCAGATCGGGACGCAGACGGCGTTGCCGCAGCATTGAGGTCGCCCATCTCGCCAGACCGAGTTCCGGGCATGCGGGAAGGGCGCAATGGTGTAGCCCGCCTTCAGCGCCGCGGCACCCACCACCCGGTCGGCGTAGCTCATCGGAATCCTTGGCATGGGATAGCCGGACTTCCGAGGCGCGCCCCAGTCGTACTCGTCGTCGCCGGCGACTCCGAGTTCCTCCTCGGCCTCCTGATACCAGGGCTCCATCTCGTCGTAGCCGAAGGGCCAGTCGACACCGACGCCGAACATCGAGCTGAGTTTGAAATCGTTCGGCCGGAAACGCATCGCGAGACCGGCCCAGTGCCACGTCGTCCCGCCGACGACCCGCGCTTGTTGCCCGCGGAACTCGTTCGGACCGGCCTGGACATAATAGGCGCCGAAGTCCGACTCGTCGGGCTGCG
>DASSPO010000467.1:0-3805 GCA_035699585.1 Bauldia sp. | reverse complement strand
GACGGTCGACTTCGCCACCGCCGACACCGCGCGCTGGATCGCGGTCTTGCCGGTCGCCGCAATCGAACAGCATGGACCGCATCTCCCGGTCTATACCGATACCTGCATCGCCGAAGGCATGATCGCGCGGTCGATCGAGCTCCTTCCGGAGGAGCTGCCGGTGACCTTTCTTCCCGTGCAGGCGATCGGCAAGTCGAACGAGCACATCTCCTCACCCGGCACGCTTACCTCCACTTGGGAGACCACGACGCGGCTCTGGCTGGACATCGGCGACAGCGTGCATCGCGCCGGCGTCGAGAAGCTGATCCTGGTGAATTCGCATGGCGGCAACGTGCCGATGGTCGACATCGTCGCCCGCGAGCTCCGCGTCCGGCACGAGATGCTCGTGGTCGCGACCGCCTGGTCGCGTTTCGGCCAGCCCGACGGTCTGCCGACCGGCGACGAAGGCCTCTACGGCATCCACGGCGGCGAGATCGAAACTTCGATCATGCTCCACCTCCGGCCCGACCTGGTACGGATGGAACACGCGGTCGACTTCCGCTCGACCCAGCTCGATTTCATCGGAGCCTATGCCCACCTGCGCGCCCATGGAGCCACACAGTTCGGCTGGAAGGCCCAGGACCTCAATCCCGCCGGCACGGTCGGCAATGCGTCGCTGGCGACGGCGGAGAAGGGAAGGGCCGTGGTGGATCATCAGGCGGCGGCCTTCGTCGCGCTATGCCGCGACGTCCACGCTTTCGACCCGGGCCGGCTGTGGAGGCCGTGACCGCCACCCGGCTCGGTGCGTTCCGCGCCGATGTTGACGGAATCGCGGTCGCCGACGATGCGCCCACCCTTCGCCTGAAGAGCCGCGATTTCTTCTGGTTTTCGCCCATCCTCAAACCGGAGCTCGACGAAAAGCGGGCCGATCTCGTGGTCTTGCCACGGAGCAAGGCCGAGGTGCTGCGGGTCGCCGCCGCCTGCGCGCGTCACCGCATCCCCCTCACGGTTCGCGGCGGCGGCACCGGCAACTACGGGCAAGCCGTTCCGCTTGAGGGCGGTGTCGTCCTCGATCTGACCGGGCTGGACCGCCTCGTTTGGGCCAAGCCGGGTGCGGGGCGCTTCGAGGCGGGCGCCCGCCTCCTCGACATCGACCGCGCGCTCCGCGATGCGCATGCCGGTTCCGGACGGTGGGAGCTCCGCTTTCACCCGTCGACCCGCAAACAGGCGACGATCGGCGGGTTTGTCGCCGGCGGCGCCGCGGGCTGCGGTTCCTGCACCTGGGGTCAGATCGCCGACCGTGGCGCGGTGCTCGCGGTCGAGGTCGTGACCGTCGAGGACTCGCCACGCGTCATCGAACTCAGAGGGAGCGACGTCCTCAAGGTCCTGCACGCCTATGGCGTGAACGGAGTGATCACCGAAGTCGAGGTCCCCCTTGCTCCGTGGCAGCCATGGGCGGAACAGGCGATCGCCTTTCCGGCGCTCGGAGACGCCGCCCGTTTCGGCTTGGCACTCGCCGGGGCGGAGGGCATTGCAAAAAAGGAGATCGCTGTTTTCGACCGGCGCATCGCGCCGTTCCTGAGGCGCCTCGCCCCATCGATCCCCCATGGAAGCTCCTTCGCCATCGTCATGGTCTCTCAGCCGCAGGCGGGAGCGGTGGCGGAACTCGCCGGGGCGCTTGGCGGCGGAGCGGTCTACGAACGCGACTGGCACGACGCCGAGGACGCCGCTTTTGACGGCAAGGGGGCGATGCCGCCGCTCTACGAATACGCCTGGAACCACACCACGCTTCATGCGCTCCGGAGCGAGCCGGACATCACCTACCTGCAGGTCCGTTTTCCCGCGGGCGGCGAGGTCGAGCTGGCGGAGGCGATGGAGGCGCGCTTCGGCGACGAGCTGCTGCTGCACCTCGAGTTCCAGCGGCGCCTGGGGCGCGTCTTCGTCTCCGGCCTGCCGCTTCTGCGTTATCGGTCGCGTGAGCGGCTCGCAGAGGTCATCGCCGAGATCGAAGCCATGGGCGGCGCGGTGTCAAATCCACACACCTACCTACTCGACGGTGCCGGCTGGAAGCGGACGGATGCACCGCAGGCCGAATTCAAGGCGCTTGCCGACCCCTTCGGTTTGATGAACCCGGGCAAGCTCAAGGAGTGGGCGGGCGGGACCCGGTAGTTTGTGGGGCAGTCACTTTAACGATCGGAGGACGCCGATCCGCCGGATGAACCCAAACCAACCGCCGGCCACGAGCGCGACACCAAGGGCCGCGGCGAGAGCCCCTGATGACGGTCGCGCCACCTGGAAGACGGCAGATGCGGGGGGAACGAATAGAATGACTGCAAGCACGACGGCGGTGACGAAGCTGATCGACCAGAAGACGATCCGGCGCCGATCGAAGAAGGACGTGCCGGCCTCGGCGGAATCGGCGAAGGCAAGGACGAGATTCGCGCCGACCAGTGTCGCAAAGGCCATCCCCCGCGCCTCCTCGACGGGAAGGTCCCGATTGAGCGCGAACACATAGACGAGCAGCACGCCGACTGAGACGATCAATCCTTGGGCGAGCGCGAGCAAAGCTTGGCGCCGGCCGAACAAGCCTTCACCCGCCGGACGCGGCGGCCTTTCCATGGCTCTCTTCTCGGAGGGCTCGGCTTCGAAAACGAGCGAGCAGATCGGATCGATAACCATCTCCATCAGAATCACGTGCATGGGATAAAGCACCGGGGGGAGACCGAACAGAATCGGCAGGAGGGCCACAGTCGCCGTCGGGATGTGCACGGCGGTCACATAGACGAGGGCTTTCCGGAGGTTGGCGAAGATGCGGCGGCCGAGCCGGACCCCGCCGACGATCGATGCGAAGCTGTCGTCGAGGAGGATGAGATCGGCCGCTTCGCGCGCCACATCGGTGCCGCGCTCACCCATCGCGATTCCGATGTGGGCCGTCTCCAACGCCGGCGCGTCGTTGACCCCGTCGCCCGTCATGGCGACCACCTCGCCATTTGCTTTGAATGCATTCACCAGCTCCAACTTCTGCTCGGGCCGGATGCGGGCGAAAATTCGCACCCGCCTGAGCCGGTCGCGCAGCGACTCGGAGCTGAGGCTCGCGAGGTCCTTGCCGGTGAGCACCCCTGCGGATCTGTCGATGCCCGCCTGCCGGGCGATCTCGAGCGCGGTCTGGGGATAGTCGCCGGTGATCATAGTCACGCCGATTCCCGCGCGCCGGGCCTCCGCCAGCGCCCGCGGGACATCGCTGCGAAGCGGATCGAGAAACGCGATGAACCCGGCGAAACGGTAGTTTACCGTTGTCGGGTCATCAGTAGGGGCACCGTCGTGGGTAGCAGACGCCACGCCAAGAATGCGAAGCCCCTTCTCCGCGAGGCCGGTCACGACCCCGTGCATCGTCGCGCGGACGGTCGCATCCATTCGGCAAAGGTCGAAAATCGCTTCCGGCGCACCTTTGGCCGCGAACAGTGAGCGTCCTTCATCGAGTTCATGGACGTGGATCACAGCCAGGCGGCCCGGGCGGAGGGGGTATGTCGCGACGAGTGCTCCGAGCGACGGGGGCTTCCGTATCGGGACGGCGGTCTCCGCGAGCTGCCGGACCGCCCGGTCCATCGGGTCCGTCGCGTGCACTGCCGAGGCGAAGGCGGCGAGATGCGCGACGTCGATGGCGGGGGCGGGGAGCGCGAGGTCCGGAGCGACAGGGTAGTAGATGCCGTCCGCCCAGATGCCCGCGACCGACATCCTGTTCTCAGTGAGCGTGCCGGTCTTGTCGACGCAGAGCATGGTCACGGCGCCGAGCGTTTCGATCACGGCGGCCCGGCGGACCAGAACA
>DASSPO010000466.1:0-4692 GCA_035699585.1 Bauldia sp. | reverse complement strand
TCCATCGAACCTGCCTCATCAGTATCAATGAGTCGTCCTTGCCGTTCCGAGAACGTCGTCAGCAACATCTCTTGAATGATTTCCGGCAGCGTCGTCGCGTTGGAATCGACCGCGCCGCTGAGCGGGTAGCAGCCGAGCGTGCGGAAGCGGACGCGCCGGGGCTCCGGCTTCTCGCCCGGCTCGAGCCTCATGCGATCGTCATCGACCATGATCAGCTGGTCGCCGCGCCGCACCACCGGCCGCTCGGCCGCGAAGTAGAGCGGGACGATGTCGATCCCCTCCGCGAGGATGTACTGCCAGATGTCGAGCTCGGTCCAGTTCGACAGCGGGAAGACGCGGATCGACTCGCCCGGTTTCACCCGCGTGTTGTAGAGCGACCAAAGCTCGGGACGCTGGTTCTTGGGGTCCCAGGCATGGCTCGCCGAGCGGAAGGAGAAGACCCGTTCCTTGGCCCGGCTCTTTTCCTCGTCGCGGCGCGCGCCGCCGAAGGCGGCATCGTACTTGCCGAGATCGAGCGCCTGCTTGAGCGCCTCGGTCTTCATCACCTGGGTGTAGTAGGACGAGCCGTGGTCGAAGGGATTGATGCCGCGCGCGATCCCGTCTTGGTTGGTGTGGACGATGAGGTCAAGCCCGTACTTCCTCGCCGTCTCGTCGCGGAACTGGATCATCTCCCGGAACTTCCAGGTCGTGTCGATATGGAGGAGCGGGAAGGGCGGCGGCGCCGGGAAGAAGGCCTTCCGGGCGAGGTGGAGCATCACCGAGGAATCCTTACCGATCGAATAGAGCATCACCGGCCGCTCGAAGTTCGCCACCACCTCGCGCATGATGAAGATGGCTTCGGCTTCGAGCCGCTGGAGATGCGGCAGGGGCTGGTTCATCGGCGGATCGTCCCCGGGGGTAATTTGCGCCGGACCCTAACCATAGACTTGTGGCCGGCTCAAGCACGGAAAGCCTTCGATTCCGGCCGGCGAGCGTGGCCGATTGGCGCGGTTCGGCTCGGATTTGGAATGGGTTTGCCGGCGGTTCAGGCGGAAAACCGCTGCACATTGCGAAAAGGAGAAGAGAGGACCGCCCGGACCCTTGGAAGGCGCAAGGACGAGCCGAGGCAGGTCTCACACCGACAGGATCGGCACCCGCCCTGATGCGATGAACCACGGGTTTCTGAAGGCGGCGGCGCCCTCGGCGCCGTTGGGCCCGTAGAGGAGCGCCCCGCCGTCCACGGCCTCCACGGTTCCACCGGCGGCGCGCAGCACCGCGTCGCCCGCCGCGGTGTCCCATTGCATGGTGGTGCCCATGCGCGGGTAGAGGTCGGCCTTCCCTTCCGCCACCAGGCAGAACTTCAGAGACGATCCGGCCGAGACGAGCTCGCCCACCGCGTAGCGCGAGATGTAGTCGTCGGTCTCCGGCGTCCGGTGCGACTTCGAGGCGACCACGTCGATCTTTTCGCCCGGGTTCCGCACCTTGATCATCGCCCGGTCGCCGGGGAACAAGGCGCCCGCCCGCCACGCTCCCTTGCCGGCGACACCCACATAGAGGGTGTCGGCCGCCGGAGCGAGCACGATGCCCACCACCGGGACATGGTCGCGGATGAGCGCGATGTTGACGGTGAAGTCGTCGCCGCCCTTGACGAATTCCTTGGTGCCGTCGAGCGGATCGACCAGGAAGAACTCGCGGCCGACCGAAGGCAGCCGGCCCGCCTCCACCGCTTCTTCCGCCACCACCGGCACCTCCGGCGCGACCCGCGCCAGGTGGCGGAGGATGATTCCCTCGGCGGCGCGGTCGGCTTCGGTGACGGGGGAAGCGTCGGCCTTGCGGCCGACCTCGACACGGCCGGCACGCACCTCGAGGATCGCGCGCCCGGCCTCGACCGCGGCGGGAACCAGGGCTTCGGCAAGCTGGACGTCGGTGGGGAGGGTCGCTGTCGTCATGGGCGGGCCTTGTAGCGGAATATGCCGGAGGAACAACCCCAAAAACAAAAGGGCCCGCCGCTAGCGGCGGGCCCTCTTGGACCTCGCGCTCGGGAGGAGAGGGTTGTGGCTACGCGGCGAGGTCTGCTTCGGTAAGGGCGAGGCCGAGCGCCTCGGCGACGGCCGGATGCGTGATCTTGCCGTGGTGGACGTTGAGGCCGTTCCGGAGGTGCTTGTTCCGGGCGAGGGCCTCGAGGCCGAAGTCGGCAAGGAGCAGGCCGAAGGGGAGCGTGGCGTTGTTGAGCGCCTCGCTCGAGGTGAGCGGCACGGCGCCGGGCATGTTGGCGACGCAGTAGTGGACGATGCCGTCGACGATGAAGGTCGGTTCGGCATGGGTGGTCGGGTGGGACGTCTCGAAGCAGCCGCCCTGGTCGATGGCGACGTCGACCAGCACCGAGCCGGGCTTCATGTGCCTCAGCATCGCGCGGGTGACGAGCTTGGGGGCGGCGGCGCCGGGGATCAGCACCGCGCCGATCACCGCGTCGGCCGAATAGACCTCCTCGGCGACCGAGTCGCGGGTCGAGTAGCGGGTGCGGATGCGGCCGCGGAACATGTCGTCCAGCGCCCGGAGCCGCGGCAGCGACTTGTCGAGGACGGTGACCTCGGCGCCGATGCCGACCGCCATCCGGGCTGCCTCGGTGCCGACCACGCCGCCACCGATGACGGTGACCTTGCCGGGCTTGACGCCGGGCACGCCGCCGAGGAGCACGCCGCGCCCGCCGTTGGGCTTCTGGAGCGCGCTCGCCGCCGCCTGGATCGAAAGCCGTCCCGCAACCTCGCTCATCGGCGCCAGCAGCGGCAGGCCGCCGGCCTCGTCGGTGACGGTCTCATAGGCGATCGCCGTGACGCCCGACTGCATTAGCCCGCGCGCCTGCTCGGCGTCGGCGGCAAGGTGGAGGTAGGTGTAAAGGATCTGGCCCTTGCGGAGCTGCGCCCATTCCTTCGGCTGCGGCTCCTTGACCTTAACGATCATGTCGGCCTTGGCGAAAATCTCCGCGGCCGTCGTCGCGATCGTCGCGCCGGCATTGACATAGGCCTGATCGTCGACGCCGATGCCGGCGCCGGCGCCGGTCTCGACCAGCACGGTATGGCCGTGCGCGACATACTCCGACGCCGCCCCGGGGGTTACGCCAACCCGGGCTTCGCCGCTCTTGATCTCTTTCGGAACACCGACGAGCATGGTTCAGTCCTCCCGTGTCATCCACCCTGTTGCAATATATCGCTTTTGTCGTGCGGTTTCCGTGCTATTTGGGGTGTCGGAGGGCCTGCTCATGCACGAATCCGCGACATAACGGGAGGAAATCGACGAATCCATGCAGCTCGACGGGTTCGATCGGAAGATCATTGCGGCGCTCGCCGAGAACGGCCGGCTGTCGACGGTGGACCTCTCCGCCCGGGTGGGGCTGTCCGCCTCGGCCTGCACCCGGCGGGTCCAGAACCTCGAGGCGGCGGGGGTGATTGCCGGCTACCGCGCGCTGATCGATCCCCATGCCATCGGCCTCGGCATCACCGCCTTCGTCGAGATCACGCTCGAACGGCAGAACGACGACACGCTTCGTGCCTTCGAGAGCGGCCTCGCCGATTGTCCCAACGTTCTTTCCTGCCACCTGATGTCGGGATCGAGCGACTACCTTGTGCAGATCGTCGCCCGCGACCTTCCCGATTTCGAGCGCCTGCACGCCAATGTTCTGGGCCATCTCCCGGGAGTGGCGCGGATCGAGTCGAAGTTCGCGCTGCGCAAGGCGATCGACCGGCCGTTGGTGGCGGTCGCCTGAGGGGAGCGTGGGCGCGGTGGCCGGACTGACGATCACTCCCGGCGTGCTCAGGGTGGCGTCCGCTTTCCCGGACCCGCCCTTCGAGGTCGAGCCCGACACCGGATTCGACGCCGAGCTGATGCAAAGGATCTGCGCCGCGCTCGGCCTCAAGTGGCAGCTCGTCAAATACGAGGGCCAGGACTTCAACGGCATCTTCGAGGGCCTCGGCCGGACCTACGACGCCGTGATCTCAGGCACGACGGTCACGCCGTCACGGGAGAGGGCGGCCCTGTTCTGCGCGGCTTACGCGGAGTTCAACCAGGGCGTCGCGGTGAGCATGGCGCGCCATCCGGGCGTCCGTTCGGTCGCCGACCTCAAGGGCATGACGGTCGGCATCCAGCGCGGCAATACCTCGGATGCCGTGGCCCGGAAGCTGCTTGGGGAAGGCATCATTGCCGGCATCAGGTACTACCCCTATTCCGCGATCAGGACCGCCCTCAACGACCTCGCCGGCGGGGCGATCGACGCGGTGATCAAGCTCCATCCCGTGCTGTCGGAGCTGGTCAGGGGACATGCCGGCCTGTCGGTGGTGTGCGAGGTGCCCACCCATGAGCGGATCGCCATTGCGGTCGCCCTTGGCAACGCCGCGCTCCGCGACGGCGTGAACGCGGCGCAGGAGAAGATCATGGCCGACCCGTGGTTCGCCGAGACGAAGGCCAGGTGGTTCAGCGTGATGGCGGGCGCGACGGAATGAACATCCGCCTTGTCCGGCTTTTCACCGGCGCCGACGGCCAGTCGCATTTCGCCGTCGGCACCGTGGCCCTGACGACCGCCACCGCCATCAATGCGATCTCGGCAAAGGAGACGGTCGCCGACATCAGCTTCGAGGAGACCGCGGCCGGCTCAAGCCTCGACTGGCACAATGCGCCATGCCGTCAATACGTCATCACCCTGTCCGGCACGCTTCGCTT
>DASSPO010000465.1:0-16585 GCA_035699585.1 Bauldia sp. | reverse complement strand
GCATGCCGACCGGCTTTTCGAGATCGACCTCGAATCCCAGCCCCTCGGAGTGTCTCCGCACCTCGTCGCCGATCTCCTTGAGGCCCCGCGAGAAGCTGCCACGAGGATCGGAAAGGAGGATGTTCTCGAGCGCGTTGAACGGCCGGACCAGCTTGAAATGCTGATGGACCATTCCGATCGAGTTGGTCTTGGCGTCGAGCGGCCCGCGGATCGCCACCGGCCGTCCGTTGATCCTGATCTGACCTTCGTCCGCCGCGTAGAGTCCGGCGGCGACGTTCATCAGCGAGGACTTCCCGGCGCCGTTCTCGCCGAGAAGCGCGTGGACCTCGCCGTAGCTGACGGCGAAGTCGGCCGAGGACAGCGCCCTGAACCCGTCGAACGACTTGGAGATTCCGGTGAGTTCAAGGGCCGCGGTCATGGGCGTGTCGGACAAACGAAAATCCGCGACCGAGCATAGCCGATCGCGGATTCCGTCGCGCGGGCATTTACTGCTGGCTGATCACCCCGGGTACGTACCAGTCCATCTGCCAGAGGTCGCCATCGCCGAGCACTTCGCCCGCCTTGACGCGCTCCTTGCCGTCGCGGTCGGAGATCGGGCCGGCAAACACGTGCTTGCCGTCGATGATCGCTTGGCGTGCCGCCATGATCTTGGCCTTGTTCTCCTCCGACACCTGGTCGCCGCAGCAGACGATGTCGATGCCGTTGCCGATGCCGAAGAAGGCGCCGTAGGGGCTGGGCTCCCACGTGCCGGCGGCGATCTTCTTGATCTCCGGCTCGAGGAACTGGTCCCACACCCACACCGACGAGCACTGCACGGCCTTGGGCGCGAACTCGGAAAGGTCGCGGTGGTGGCCCGTGCTCCACACGCCCTTCTCCTCGGCGACAATCTGCGCCGCGGGGGTGTCGACGTGCTGCCCGATGACGTCGATTCCCTGCTCGATCAGCGCCTCGGCGGCGGCGCGCTCCTTGACCGGGTCGTTCCACGCGCCGGTGAAGATCACCGTGGTGGTGGCGTCGGGATTGATCTGCTGCGCGCCGAGCTGATAGGCGTTCACCGTCCAGTTGACCAGGCCGAACGGGTTGGCGGCGACGAAGCCGAGCTTGCCGGTCTTGGACGCCGCCGCGGCCGCCATGCCGCAGAGATACTGCGACTCGTAGGTGCGGCCGTAGAACGACTCGAGGTTCGGGCCGTTGGTGATGCCGGCGCCGTTCAGGAACGCGACGTTGGGATATTGGGCCGCCAGTTCCTTGAACGTATCGGAGTAGCCGAAGGCGCTGCCGATGATGATGTTGTAGCCCTTCGAGATGAAGAGCTCGGCGGGCGGCCGGATGGCGGTCGCGTTCTCCGGTACGTTCTCGACGAAGGGGATGGTGGTCCCCATCGACTTCTCCATGCGCTGGCGGGCTTCGTCGAACGCCTGCGACCAGCCGCCGTCGTTCTTCTGCGCGAAGATGATCATCGCGACCTTCGGCTCGCCTTCGAGCTTGAACTGGGCGAGCGCCGGCAGCGCGGAAAGGCCGGCCAGCATGCTCCCCGCAACCACTGCCTTTACAAAGCTGCTTCTCATCTCACTTCCCCTCTTCTCTCTCGGACCAAGGGCCACCCCGGACTGAGCCTATGACTCTCTCAAGTATGGTTCAAACGAATTCAATGATGGTCAAAACCCGTTCACCCCTTGCCGGCGACGGCGCCATTTCCCGGCCTGCCGGCAATTCCTTCTCCCGCCGGCTGTGAGCCTTGCACGAAACGCGCCACGGCCGGCGCGCGATCACCTTCCGTCGGCGCCCTCGAGCGCGGCGTGGATCATGCTCGGCGTGATCGGCGTCTGCCGGAACTTGCCCGCCCCGAGCGGGGCGAGCGCGTCCTCGATGCCCGAGGCGATCACCGCGCCGACCGCGATGCAGCCGGCCTCGCCGACACCCTTCACCCCGAGCGGGTTGAGTGGCGATGGCGTCTCGAGATGCAGCACCTCGACGTTCGGCACCTCGGTCGCGTAGGGGACCAGGAAATCGACGAAGTTGGCGTTCTGCGGATTGCCCTCGCGGTCGTACTCGATCCGCTCGTACATCGCGCCGCCGAGGCCTTGCGCGATGCCGCCCATCACCTGGCCCTCGACCAGGGTGGGGTTGATCATGTTGCCGCAGTCGTGGATGCAGACGTACTTGCGGATTTTCACGTCGCAGAGGTCGGGATCGACCTCGACGATGGCGCCGTGGACGCCATAGGCCCAGGTGGCGCAAGCCGGGCTGTAATAGTCGGTCGCCTCCAGCCCGGGATGCTGCCCCTCGTCGAGCGGCGGGCCGTCGTGGCGGCTTGCGGGAGCGAACTGCGTCGCCGCCTTGGCCGCCTCGTTGAAGGCGTAGCGGAGCGGATTGGTGGCGGTGGCGATCGCCGCGAGCGGCGCCCTGCGGTCGGTGCCCCTGATCCAGGCGGCGCCGTCGCGGAGCTCGATGTCGTCTTCGCTCGCCTCGAGCATGTTCGCCGCGGCATGGATGATCTGCTTGCGGACGAGAAGCGCCGCCTTGTGGATGGCGTTGCCCGAGACGGTCGCGGCGCGGCTGGCGAAAGTGGCGACGCCCCAGTCGAAGGCGCGCGTGTCGCCCTCGACCAGGATCACGTCCTCGACCGCGACCCCGAGCTGGTCGGCGACGATCTGGGCGAACACCGTCTCGTGTCCCTGCCCTTGCGTCGTGAGCCCGGTATTGACGTACACCTTGCCGGTGATCGGATGGACCTTGATGTGACCGCCCTCGTAAGGCCCCAGGCCGGTCCCCTCGACATAGAAGGCGAGGCCGAGACCGAGGTATCTGCCCGCCGCGCGAGCCTTCGCCTGCTCGGCGGCGAAATCCTTCGGCGCGAGCTTCTCCGACACCATGTCGAGCGCCTTCTGGTACTGGCCGCTGTCGAGGCTGACCCGGAGTCCGTCGGCGAAAAGCAGGCCCTCGCGGGTCCACGGGAACTGGTCCTCGGCGATGAGGTTGCGGCGCCGCACTTCGAAGCGGTCGAGGCCGAGCTCCTCGGCGAGCTGGTCCATCGCCCGCTCGATCGCGAAGCACGACTGGGGCCGGCCGCAGCCGCGGTAGGGCGTGACCGGCACCGTCGGCGTATAGACCGCCGTGAACTCGACCCAGATGTTGGGGATGCGGTACGGCCCGGCGATCGAGGTGGACGCCACCTGCGCCACCGCGATGCCGTAGGGGATGAATGCGCCGGTGTCGTGGAGGAAGGAGTCGCGGAGCGCGATCACCTCGCCGGTCTTCTTGGCGTAGAGCTCGATCGCGTGGACCTGCGCCCGCTCCTGGCTCGAGCCGATGAAGTTCTCGCGGCGGTCCTCGATATACTTGACCGGGCGGCCGAGCTGCATCGCCGCCATCGGCACCAAGAGCTCGTCGGGATAGAACAGGAGTACCTTCTGCCCGAAGCCGCCGCCGACGTTCGGCGCGATGACCCGCACCTTGTCCTCGTCGAGGTTGAAGATCGAGGCCAGCCCGCCGCGGACCGAAATCGGCGCCTGGGTGCCGTCCCATACCGTGAGCTCGCCGGTGACCGGGTCGAACTGCGCCGCGACCGCGCGGCATTCCATCGGCGCCGCCGTGGATCGCTCGACCCTGACCTTGATCTTGGTGACGTGCTCGGCCTCCGGGATCGCCTCGTCGGGCTTGCCCGAGACCTGGACGAAATACGCCGCGACGTTGCCGGGATGGGTGTCGTGGACGAGCGGCGCGCCGGGCTTCACCGCCTCCTCGATATCGACCGCGACGGGCCGCGGCTCGTACTCGACCTCGACCAGCGCCGCGGCGTCCTCCGCGGTGTAGCGGTCGACGGCGACGACCATCACGATCGTCTGCCCGACATAGTAGACGTCGCCCTTGGCAAGCGGGCGTTGCGTGCGCGCGTCGCGCATCGAGGAATGCGGGATGAGGAGCGGCATCTCGCGGTCGAGCACGCCGATATCCTCGCCGGTATAGACGGCGACCACGCCGGGATGGGCGCGGGCGGCTGCGACGTCGATCGACAGGATCCTCGCCCGCGCATAGGGACTGCGGACGAACGCGGCATGGAGCGGATTGGCGAGCGGGATGTCGTCGACGAAGGCCCCTTCGCCGCGGAGCAGCGCCGGGTCGATGGTCCGCCTGATCCGCGATCCGAAGGCGCGCGTCGACATCCCTGGCTTTCCTATCCTGCCGGCATCGCTTCGGCAGCCTTGCGGACCGCGGCGACGATGTTCTGGTAGCCGGTGCAGCGGCAGAGATTTCCGGAAAGCGCGAGCCTGATCCCCTCGTCGGAGAGATCGAGTTTCTCTTCCGACTCGAACAGACCGAGGATGTTCATGATCATTCCCGGCGTGCAGTAGCCGCACTGGAGAGCGTGGCACTCGCGGAAGGCCTCCTGGATCGGGTGCAGCGAACCGTCCTCGCCGGCGAGGGACTCGATGGTGCGCACCTCGTGGCCCGACGCCTGGACCGCGAAGGTAAGGCACGAGCGCCCCGCCTTGCCGTCGATCAGGACGGTGCAGGCGCCGCAGACGCCATGCTCGCAACCGACATGGGTGCCGGTCAGCCGAAGCTCATGGCGCAGGAAATCGGAGAGGAGCAGGCGAACGCTCACCTCGCGTTCGACCTGCTCCCCGTTGACCGTGATCGAGACGCGCGCCCGTGGGTCGGATGAGACCGACGGAACGGAAAGCCTCGGGCGCGCGCGCGGCATTCTTTTTAACGTCCTTTTCTGGCGCGCCGTGCCGCCGTCTCGACCACGCGGCGGACGAGGGTCGAGACCACCCGTCGCCGATAGGATGTCGTCGCATGCATGTCGTCGGGGGCGGTGACCGCCGCCTTTGCCGCCTCGCCGGCGGCCGCAAGATCGCTGGCCTCGATCTTCGTCCCCTCGAGCCGCGCTTCGGCCTCGGCGAGCCGCATCGGCCGCGAGCCGATGCCGCAGGTCGCGACCCGCACGCCCCTGGCGCGGCCGTCCTCCCCGAAGCCGACGATCGCTCCGACGGCCGCGATGGCGTAGTCGCCATGCCGTCGGGTGAACTCGTCGAAGGCGGCTCCGGCGCCTTCGGGAAGTACCGGAAAGTGGGCCTCGACGATCAGCTCGTCCGGTCGGCGGGAGGTCGTCATATGGAACTGAAAGAAGTCGTCGGCGGCGATCGTCCGCCGCCCGCTCGGCCCCTCGGCGACGACGCTGCCGCCGGTAAGCACGAGGATCATGGGCATTTCGGCCGCGGCATCGGCATGGCAGAGGCTGCCGACCACCGTGCCGCGGTTCCTTATCGGGATGTGCGCGACGTGCGCCATCGCCTCGCGGATGATCGGGTTGGCCCTGTATGCGGCCTCGCTCAGCTCCAGCTCGCGATGGCGGGTCATTGCCTTCACGACGATCTTGCCGCCCTCGACCGAGATGCCGTGGAGACCGGCGACGTGCTGGATGTCGACCAGGCGGGAGGGACTGGCGAGGCGGAGGTTCATGGCAGGGACGAGGCTCTGGCCTCCGGCGAGCACCATCGCCCCGGGATCGGTGGCGAGCAGCGCGATCGCCTCGTGAACCGTCTTCGGCGCGCTGTATTCGAAGAGCGCCGGCTTCATCCCGAAAGACCTCGCGTGACCACCACCCCCGGCCACTCCTCTCGTATCCACATAGTGGATAGCGTATTCCAAATAACGATACCGGCCTTTCACCGACTGTCAATCGGAAACGAGGCCCGCAGCCGCCTTGTTCGTCCGGTTGACCAGCGCCACTCCGGCAAAGACCAGCGCCACGGCGACCCAGATCCAGAGCGACAGTCGCTCCCCGAACAGGAGCACCGCGAAGGCGACTCCGACCCCGGTGTTCACGTAGCTGATCTGGCTGAGATAGACCGGGCCGCCGATCTGCTGGAGACGGAAGAAAAAGGCGTAGCCGATGCCGGTCGCGAGGCTCTGGAGCCCGATCAGCCACCAGCCGGCGCGAAGCCCCGGCCCCATCGGGGCAGCGCCGCCGGCCAGCGCCTGAACCAGAAGCACGAGGCCAAGGCCAAGCGCCGCCGCCGCCAGCGTCAGCGTCGCGAGCGGCAAGGCGCCGGAGCCCTCCGGCCAGCTCGTCGTGCGGTAGACGTTGCCGGCGGCGAGCGCCGCCGGCGTCACCAGCGCCGCGAGATACCAGCCGAAGGGTGCATCGACATCGAGCGCCCCGGCATTCCGGCTTGCAAGAATGATCAGGGCCCCCGCCATGCCCGTAGCGAGGCCGAGGGTGCGGATCGGGTTCGGCCGCTCGAGGCCGATGACGAGCACGATGGCGAGCGTGACGATCGGCGCCAGCGACTGAAGGATGGCGGGAATGCCCGAGCCGAGGTGCGGGATGACCGCGACAAGCGTCCCGAACGGAATGGCGAAGGTGAGCTGGCCGGCGACCGCGGCATAGATGAGCGTCCGGCGCTCGAGGACGAGGCGCCCGCCGCCGGCCAGGGTGATGGCGCCGAGCACGATCGCCGCGCCCGCGGCACTCGCCCCGGCAAAGATGAGCGGCGGCAGACCCGCCTCCCCCGCAAGGCGGCCCAGGGGAAAGATCAGGCCGATGCAGAACCCGGCCGCCAGGAGGAGCAGGACCGGCTCGAGACGCCTCGGGGTCGACGCGTTGCTCACGCCGCGATCCGCGGATCGATGGGAGCCGTGAGCGACGCGCCGAGCACGGTCTCGCACCACGCCGCGGTCCGCAGGAGCTCCGCCTCGCCATACGGCGATCCCACCAGTTGCAGCCCCACCGGCAGACCGTTCCCGGTGAAGCCGCACGGGATGGAGATGGCGGGACAACCGGTCACGGTGATCGCGTAGCCGAGCACCAGCCAGTCGATGTATGTGCCGAGCTTCTCGCCGTCGATCTCGTCGACATAGCGCTTCTCGACCGGATACGGGGCAACCGGTGCCGTCGGGGTGATCAGCACGCCGTGACGGCCTACGAACCCGACCATCGCCGCGCGCGCTTCGCCGCGCGCCCTTTCGGCGAGCGCGAGCTCGGCCGTGGTGAGCTTGAGACCCTCCTCGATGTTCCAGACCACTTCGGGCTTGAGTTTGTCGCGGTGGCGTTCGAGCGCGGCGCCATGAAGCGCGGCGAACTGGAAGGCGCGGATCGGCAGAAAAGCCTCCCGGCTTCGACGGGCGTCGGGCGTGGCCTCCGCCACGTCGAGACCTGCGGCCTCGAGCCGCGCGACCGCCGCCTGCACCACCGCCCGCACGTCTTGCGAGACGCGGGCGATGCCGCCGAGGTCGATCGAGAAGGCGGCCCGCGCCGGCTTCTCCGGCGCTTCCGCGGCCGCACGATACGCCTGTCCCGGCATTGGCCGCGTGCGCGGGTCGCGCGGGTCGAATCGCACCATCGCATCGAGCCCGAGCCCGACATCGGCGACGCGCCGCGCGATCGGCCCGATCACCGACAGCACCTGGTGCGGCAGGGGACTCGGCCCGTTCGGGATCAGGCCGGGACTCGGCCGAAGCCCGACCACGCCGCAGAAGGCGGCCGGGTAGCGGACCGAGCAGGCATTGTCGGAGCCCTGGGCGATGTGCGCCATGCCGGTCGCCACCGCCGCCGCGGCGCCGCCCGAGGAACCCGCGGCCGAACGCGAAATGTCCCACGGGTTTAGCGTCCGGCCGAAGACTTCGTTGAAGGTGTTGGCGCCGGCCTCGAATTCCGGCGTGTTCGACTTGGCGAAGACGACCCCGCCGGCCGCCTCGATCGCCTCGACCAGGTAGTCGGAATGGGACGGCACGTGATCTGCGAAGGCGAGCGAGCCCATCGTCGTCCGCACCCCTTCGACCGCGTACGCGTCCTTGATCGGGACCGGCAGGCCGGCCAGCACGCCGCGCACCGCCGACGGTTTCGCCGCGAGCGCCGCTGCGTGCCGATGCGCCCGGTCGAAGCACAGCGTCACCAGGGCGTTGACCGCCGGGTTCACCGCCTCCACTCGCGCCGCGATGTCGTCGAGCACCTCGCGCGGCGCGATGTCGCCGGCGCGGAGCAGGTCGACCACCTCCGTCGCCGGCTTCGAATAAAGCCGCTCGGTCATGCCTTCCCGCCCCGACGCGTATCCATTGAGTGGATAGAGTACATCGCTTATGAATAGCGCCGCAAAGCGAAGGAGTCGTCATGGAGGAAACCAGGCGGGTGCGCGGCAGCGGCGAAACGCGCTCGGCCGAAGGGTTTCAGCCGGCGGGCGCGAAGCGGGCCAAGGCCCGGAGCGCCCGCGACGCGAGAGCCGGCCTTCCTCCGCTTCGCGGCATGGCCCGCTCCTTTGCGGTCCTCGAATATCTCGCCGCCTCTCCCGGCCGGGTCGTCGACGTGACCCGCGGCCTGGGTCTTCCCTGGGCGACCGTGCATCGCACCATCATCCAGCTCGAGAAGGCCGGCTTCCTCCAGCGCGACGCCAAGACCAACCGCTACGAGATCGGCCCGCGGCTCTGGCATGTCGGCTCTTCCTACCTCGCCAATCACCGGGTGCTGAAGGCCGCGCAGCCCTACCTGAGCCAGCTCCAGGAGGCCGAGGGCATCGTCGTCCAGATCACCGAGCGGATCGGCAACCTCGCCGTCGCCATCTACTCGGCGCAGCGTCTCGCCGAGGACATCACCAAGGCGCACTACGGCTACCACTTCCCGCTTCACTGCGGCTCCAAGGGCCAGGTGCTGCTCGCCCATGAAGACCCAGACTTCATCGACGCCTACCTCCGCCGCGATCTCGAGCGGCTCACCAGCGAGACCATCACGGATCCCGCGGTGCTTCGCGGCGAGCTCGCCAAGATCCGCCGCGCCGGCATGGCGCTGACGGTGGCCGACGTCCAGCCCTTCACCGGCTCTATGTCGGCGCCGATCCGCGATGCCTCCGGCAAGGTCGTCGCCTCCCTCTGCTTCATCTTCCGCAAGGTGCTCCTCCGCAACGACAAGCGGCGCGAGGAGCTCCAGGATCAGCTCATGCACATGGCCCACTCGATTTCGATCGACCTCGGGTGGCGGCCGGACCAGGGCTGAGACGGCAAGCTGTCATCCCGGCCAAGCGCGCTGAAGGCGCGCAGAGCCGGGTCCGGGAGACGTGAGGACTCCAGCGTCTCGGGATCCCGGGCCTCCGCTTCGCTCCGCCCGGATGACACGTCGGGTCACTTCCGCTCCTGGTAGGAGCCCTGGAGGTTGCGGAAAGTCTCCTCGAGCGCATCGACCGTCGCCGCAATGAAGGCGCGTCCCGCCTCGGCCGACGCCTTGGTCGGGTCGCCGAAGATCGCGGCGTGTCCGGCCTGCGGCCGCGGCCGCCGCATGTAGGTGCGGGTCGGATTGGTGGGTGCGACGAGGTCCCAGCCGACCGGCCCATAGTGCGCGCCGGCGAGCCGGTCCATCTTGACCAGCTCGGGCCGGATGGCGAGCTGGAACGAGGTCTCGAACTCGCAGCCGTGGCCCATGCCGCCCGCGACCGACTTGCGCAGTTCGTGGATGCGCGCCGCGCCCGGTTCCCAGTAACTCACCGCCGAGACCTTGAAGTCGTGCTTCTCGTCCAGTTCGTCGACCAGCAGCCGGGCGACGGCGTCGTTGGCGGTGCCGTTCGGGCGGTTGCCGTTGAGGATGATGAGATGCTGGAAACCCTGGCGGATCAGCGCGGCGCCGATTTCGAACAGCATCGTCTGATAGGTCGGGATCGACAGCGAGATCGTGCCGGGGAAATACTCGAAGGTCTTCGAAATGCCGTAGGCGACCGGAGGCGCCACCAGCGCCCCGAGCCGCTCGGCGAGGAGCACGGCGATATGCTCGGACTGGTGCGTGTCGGTGTCGGTGGGCATATGTGGCCCGTGCGCCTCGGTGGCTCCGGTGGGCAAGATCACCGGACGCCTCGCGGCGATCGCCTCGGCGATCTCCATCTGGGTCATGTGCGCCATGCGATGTTCCATCCTGCCCCCTCGCACCGGCGCCATGACCGGGCTTCATAGTCGGATAGTGGATATGATATCTGCCATATGAACATCCCTCACCGACCGGGGCAAGGCGGCATTCGATGCAGTGGAGCTACAGCGCCGATCCATCCGTCACGTCATTGCCGGCGCTCGTCCGGGCGCGCATGCGCGACCCGGCGAAGGTGTTCATCCGGAACGGCGACGGGCGCACCTTCACCTATGGCGGCGTCTGGGACCTCGCCGGCCGCCTTGCCGGAGCGCTCCGCGCTCATGGTGTCGAGGTCGGCGACCGCGTCGCCGTTCAGGTGGACAAGAGTCCCGAGGCGATCGTGCTCTTTCTTGCCTGCGCCCGTGCCGGCGCGGTCTATCTGCCGCTCAACACCGCCTACACCCTCAATGAGGTCGACTACTTCCTCG
The DNA here is from genome assembly GCA_035699585.1 of Bauldia sp. Classification (GTDB taxonomy): domain Bacteria; phylum Pseudomonadota; class Alphaproteobacteria; order Rhizobiales; family Kaistiaceae; genus Bauldia. The sequence goes on along the minus strand of DASSPO010000465.1, from coordinate 6,265 downwards.
GCGACGCCGAGCCGAAGGTCATCGTCGCCTCGCGCGCCAAGCACGACGAACTTGCCGCTCTCGGGGCCCGTCGCGGCGTCGCCGCCACCCTTTGGCTTGGCGTCGCCGGCGACGGCTCGCTGATGGAAGCGGCTGCGGCGCAGCCGGCGGAATTCGACGACGCGAAGCTCGGCTGGGACGATCTCGTCGCCATCCTCTACACCTCGGGCACCACCGGGCGCTCGAAGGGCGCGATGCTGACCCACGGCAACCTCGCCTCGAACGCCCTCGCCCTCATCGACACCTGGCGCTTCACCGAACGCGACGTGCTGATCCACGCTCTCCCCGTCTACCATACCCACGGCCTCTTCACGGCGACCAACACAGTCCTTCTCTCCGGCGGCACGATGCTGTTCTGTGCCAGGTTCGACGCCGACGAGGTGATGCGGCTGATGCCCGGGGCGACCGCCATGATGGGCGTCCCGACCTTCTACACCCGCCTCCTCCAGCACCCTGGCCTCACCCGCGAGGCCACCGCCCACATGCGCGTGTTCATCTCCGGGTCGGCACCGCTCCTCGCCGAGACCCACCGCGAATTCGCGGCCCGCACCGGCCACGCCATCGTCGAGCGCTATGGCATGACCGAGACGAACATGAACACCTCCAACCCCTACGACGGCGAGCGCATTGCCGGGACCGTCGGCCTGCCGCTCCCCGGCGTTTCCCTTCGCATTGCCGATCCCGAGACCGGGGCACCGCTCCCGCGGGGTGCGATCGGCATGATCGAGCTCAAGGGACCGAACGTCTTCAAGGGCTATTGGCGGATGCCGGAGAAGACCGCTGCCGAGTTCCGTGACGACGGCTTCTTCATCACCGGCGACCTCGGCATGATCGCCGACAACGGCTATCTGTCGATCGTCGGCCGTGGCAAGGACCTCGTCATCACCGGCGGCTTCAACGTCTACCCGAAGGAGGTCGAGAGCGAGATCGACGCTATCCCCGGCGTCGTGGAATCTGCCGTCATTGGCGTCCCGCATCCCGACTTCGGCGAGGGCGTCACCGCCGTCGTGGTGGCAAAGGACAATGCTCTCGACGAGGCAGCCATCCTCTCTGCCCTCGATGGCCGCCTCGCGAAATTCAAGCTGCCCAAGCGGGTGGTCTTCGTCGACGACCTTCCCCGCAACGCCATGGGCAAGGTCCAGAAGAACGTGCTCCGGGAGAGGTTCGGTGCGCTTTACACCTGACTCTGATCCCTGGCGAGCGAAGCGAGACCCAGGACCCCGAGACGTGTGGACACCTTGACCCGGGCTATAGACTTGGTCTCCTCGCGTCTCGGGGTCCCGGCTCTCGCCCTTCGGGCTCGGCCGGGACGAAAGGCCAGATCACCCCCGCCCGAACAGCCGGCGAAACCAGGACCCGATCACCGCCGCGAACAGCCGCAAGGCGCTGATCTGGTTGGTCGGCGCCGCCGTGGGCGCGGGCGACGACCCGGCCGCCGGCGTCGATGCGGAGGCGGCGGCAGCCGCGGCGGACGATGCGGACGCGGCGCTGGGAGCAGCCGGCATCGCCGCGAGCTTTTGCTCGACGTTCTGCACGAACTGGCGGATCAGCACGTTTGCCGTCTCGTTGACAATGCCGGTCCGGCCGAACTGCGCGATCGGCCCGACGAGCTGCACGTCGGCATCGACGTCGACCTTGGTGCCGCCCGCCACCTCGGCGAGCCGGTAGTCGAGGACCAGCTTCGAGCGGCTGCCGCCGCGCTTGTCGGTGCCCTTGCCTTCGACGTGGCCTGAGTGCGTCGCCGCGTCGGGCGTCACCTGGGCCTCGCCTTCGAAGGCGGCGCTGAAGGGCCCGAGCCGGATCGAGATTCGGCCCTGGTAGAGGCCGTTCCCCTTGTCGGCGAGGAGCTCGGCGCCCGGCATGCACGAGGCCACCGCCGGCACGTCCTGGAAGAGCGCCCAGACCTCGGGCAGCGGACGGGCAACGGTGAAGGACTGCTTGATTTCCAAGGCTCGGCCTCCGCCAGCAAACCAATCTTGAGCGACGCGGATTCCAGACCCGGACGCCGTCCACACCGTGCGACCGGCCGCGCCGGCTCACCCCACCGCCAGCCAGCCGGCATCCGGATCGGGAAAGTCGGCCGGGCGCCGCACCGCCCCCTTCAGCCGCAGTTCCTCGAAATAGGGTCCGCGGTCGAACATCGGGAGCGGCTGCCGCCCGGCGACCAGGGACGCGCGGAGCTTTTCCGTCGCGGCAAGGTCGGCCTCCCACGTCCGCCCGTTCCTGCGAAGCACGACGCCGTAGTGCTCCCGCGCCGCCTCCTCCGAGACGAGGCCGCACTGTACGTCGTAGACGACGCGATCGACTTCGCGCCGGAGCGGGTCGCCCCAGCCCCCGCCGCCGGTGGTGACGATTCTCACCACCGACCCGGCCTTCACCGTCACGGTGTCGCTCATCCCCGGATAGGCGGTCTCGTTGCCCTGCTCGTCGATCACCGAGACGCGGTAGGGAAGTCCCGCCTTGCCGCCGTTCACCCCGTAACAGGAAAGAAGCGAGCGGTCGGCGTTCGAGATCAGGCGGCAGTCGCCGAGCGCCCTGATGCGCTTGTCGTAGCCGAGACCGCCGCGCCGAAAGCCCGGACCGCCTGAGTCCTCCTTGAGACCGAGCTGCTCGATCATGATCGGGTAGCGCGTCTCGGAAAATTCGGCCGGCAGGTTCTTCGAGTTCGGGACGACATGGACCACGTCGGAACCGTCGGCCCAGGGGCGGCCGGGGCTGCCGCCGCCGAGCACCTCGCGGAACAGGTAGAAGTCCCGGTTGGTGGTGCCGCCGGTGAGTCCCCAGATGCGGATCGTCTCGTGGTCGGCCGGCATCCTGCCGCCGGTCGCCTTGGAGAGACAGGCGGCGAAGACGCCGAGCGAGCGGAGCATCAGGAAGAAGCGCATTCCGGTCGGCTTGCCGAAGTTCGGCGTGATCAGCGTGCCCTTCTCCGGGAAGACCACCTCGACCACGTCGAGCACGCCCTCGTTCGAGTCGATCTCCGCCGCGCGCTCGGGAGACGCCGCGAGCGATCGCAGCGTCGGCGCGAGCCACTTCCGGAAATAGCGGCCCTCGACCTCGTCGAGCGCCCAGTTGATCGGCCCCTTCGCCTCGGGGTCGGTGCCGTTGAAGTCGAGGACGATCTTCTCCGGCGTCTTGGTCATGGTCAGGCGGAGCGCATGGAGCCGCGGCGCGTCGACCCCGTCCGCCTCGATGTAGTCCTCGTAGTGGTATACCCCGTCCTTGATCTTGGGCAGGATCTCGCGGCGGAAAATCTCGGCGGTGTTCCTGAGGATCTGGTCGAAGGCGGCTTCGAGCGCATCGATGCCGTAGCGCTCGGCCAGAGTCACGATCCGACGCGAACCGAGGCGCGCGGCGCCGATCTCGGCGTCCATGTCGCCGGCAAGATGCTCGGAGAGGCGCGAGTTCCGTGTGATGATGCGGAACGCGGCTTCGTTGAGCTTGCCCCTCTCGTAGAGCTTGATCGGCGGGACCAGGAGGCCTTCCATCCACGAGTCGGTCGCATGCACCGGCAGGCTTCCCGGCACCGAGCCGCCGACGTCGTCATGATGGCCGAAGACCTGGCTGAAGCCGATCAGCCGCTCGCCGTAGAAGATCGGTACCGTCGTGCAGAGGTCGGGGACGTGCCCGATGCCGCCGCCCGAATTGTACGGGTCGTTCCAGAAGAACACGTCGCCCGGCTGGATGTCGTCTCCGAAATACTGGAACACCGGCTCGACGATCGCCGAGTAGGACCGTCCCGTGAGCTTCCGGCCCTTGGCATCGAACAGCGCTACCCGGTAGTCGTGCTGGTCGCGGATCATCGGCGAGCGCGCGGTCCGTTCCACCGCCGCCTCGATCTCGAGCTCGGCGGCGCGGATCGTGCCGTGGATCACCTCGAGCTCGATCGGGCCGAGCTTGCTGCGTGTCGGGGCCTTGTCCAGCATCAGTCGCGCTCCCCGCCTTTTTCGACGATCAGATTGCCCCAGGCGTCCGCCTTGAGGCCCCACCCCGTCGGTACCACCACGGTCGAACCGTATTCCTCGACGATCGCCGGCCCGGCAATGTGCTGGCCAAATGCGATCTCGGTCCGCCGGTACAGCGGGCACTCGATCCACCCGGTCTGCCGCCAGTAGGCCCGTCGCGTCGCGAACGGATCCGCCGGCGCGCGCGCCGCGGTTTCCGGCTTGAGCTGCGGCCGATGCTGCTCGCCCACGGCCTGGATGCGGAGATTGACCAGCTCGACGTCCTGCTCGCCCTCATAGTGGAAGCCGAAGGTGCGGTCGTGAACCTTGTGGAACTCCTTCCACATGTGCGCGATCGCCGCCTCGTCCTCGAGCCCGGCTGGGATATCGACCTGCACCTCGTGGCCCTCGCCGAAATAGCGAACGTCCGCGATGCGGCGGAGCGCGATCCGCTCGCGCGGGATTCCCTCCGCCATGACGTCGGCGAGGCCGGCCTCGGCAAGCGCCTTCCATGCCGCGATGATCTCCGCCGGCTCGGCCGTCGACTGCCGGCGCACGATGGTGCGGATGTAGTCGCGCCGCACGTCGGAGACATGGAGGCCGAAGGCGCAGAGGTTGCCCGGATCGGGCGGCGAGATGATCGTGGTCACGCCGAGGAAGTCGGCGACCTCGGTGGCGAACAGGCCGCCCGCGCCGCCGAAGGCGACCATGGCGTAGTTGCCCGGCTCGCGGCCGCGGGTCGTCGTCACCTGGCGGATTCCGAAGACCTGGTTCGCCGCGGCGATCTCGAGCGCTCCGGCCGCTACTTCCTCCGGCGCCATGCCGAAGGTCGCCCCCAGCCGGGTATAGGCCGCCCGGGCCGCGTCGAGGTCGAGCCGGATCTCGCCGCCGATCAGCGCCGTGGGCAGCCGGCCGAGCACGATCGCGGCGTCGGTGACGGTCGGCTGCGTGCCGCCCTTGCCGTAGCAGATCGGCCCGGGATCGGCCCCGGCGCTTTGCGGTCCGACCTTGAGCTGGCCGTAGGCGTCGGTCCAGGCGATCGACCCGCCGCCCGAGCCGACGGTGACGATGTCGAGCATCGGCGTCTTCACCGGATAGCTCTCGACCTGCGAGGCCGAGGTGTACATCGGCTTCAGATCCTCGATGATCGCCACGTCGGTCGAGGTGCCGCCGACGTCGATGGTCAGGATGTCCTTGTAGCCGGCGAGCGCCGCCATGTGGATCGAGCCGAGAATGCCGGCGGCGGGCCCCGAGAGGAGCATCGTTACCGGCCGCTCCCCCGCGGTCGCATGTTTCACCACCCCGCCGTTCGACTGCATGATGAGGAAGGGGATGTCGCCCGAGCGGGATCGGATCTTTTGCGCGGCGCTCTCGAGGTAGGTCTTGCAGTAGGGCTTGACCAGGACGTCGACCAGGGTGGTCATCGCCCGCTCGTATTCGCGGTACTCGGGGAGCACGACGGAGGAGAGCGAGACGAAGACGTCCGGGAAATTCCTCCCGATGATCTCGCCCACCGCCTGTTCATGGGCGCCGTTGGCGTAGGAGTGGAGCAGGCAGACGGCGATGCACCGCACCCCGTCCTCGACGAGTTCGCGCACCGCCTTGAGCGTCGCCGCCTCGTCGATCGGTTCGATCTCGGAACCGTCGTAGCGGAGCCGCCCCGGCACCTCGCGGACGAGGTGAAGCGGCACCAGCCGCTGCGGCTTCACCCAGAAGAAAGAGTTGCCATACCCGTCCGGCACCGACTGCCGCGCGATCTCGATCATGTGGCGGAAGCCGCGGGTGACGATCAACCCGAGGCCCGCGAACTTGTGTTCGAGCACCGCGTTGGTCGCCACCGTCGAGCCGTGGAGGAGCATGCGGACATCCTCCGGCGGACGGTCGAGAGCGAGCAGCGCCTTCTCGACTCCATCGAGGAGACCGACGCTCGGATCATACGGCGTCGATGGCGTCTTGACCGCCGAGATCCGTCCGGTTTCATCGTCGATCGCGACGACGTCGGTGAAGGTTCCGCCAGTATCGATGGCGATCCTGAGCCCCATCCGCGCCTCTGCGTCGTATCCACATAGGGGATATCGTATTCATATTATGCACATGCACGGGGAGGCGAACAAGCCCGGTCCCGCTGCATGGACACCGCAGGCGACCGTCTCAGAGGCCTGTGGAAAAGGCGATCCGCATTGCTTCGCCAAGAGGAATTTCGTTTTCCTTGAACGAAATATGCTGAATATTTGGGCAGACCATTCGCGACGGGGGAGCGACGGCGAATCGGCGCGGCATCA